>NZ_JBIAWG010000003.1:0-18200 GCF_042895285.1 Streptomyces sp. NPDC001406 | reverse complement strand
CAGCCTTCCCCGCCCCGACCAGCCTCACCGCCTCCGAAGAACCGCAGCAACCAACGCCTCCTGCCGCGCACAACAACACCTGACAAGGCGCCAGAAAACGACGACGGGGTCACCCGGGCCACCGAACCGGACGACACCGCCGCCATCCCGGCCACCGGGCACCGCACCCAGTACACGAACCCGCCACCCGCCCGCCGCCGCGCCCCGGTAGGGTTCGGCTCCGGGAAGGGGAAGGTGAAGGCAGCCAATGCGCAGGGATCGCAGGTCTCGTACGCTTCGTCGGGGTGACCGGAACGCACTCATAGCGGCCTCGTTGGTCGCTTTGTCGCTGACGGCGAGTGGGTGTGTGGTGGTGCACGGGGAGCGCGAGGTGATTCCCGCCACCACCAAGGCCGAGGCGGCGAAGGCGCTGGCGCGGTTCACGGACGCCTACAACCGGGCGGACCAGGCGTTCGACAGTTCCCTGGACGCGGACTACGTCACCGGCGCCCTCGGCGACATCGACAGCGCCCGGCTGAAGGCCGGCCATGCGAACAACCCCGGCGGCAACGCGGGGCACGTGCCGCTGAAGCTGTCGGACGCGAAGTTCACCATCCCCAAGAAGGCGGGCTGGCCCCGCTGGTTCGTCGCCGACACCGCCGCCAACAAGGGCGGCAACGCCCGCTGGCTGTTCGTCTTCACCCGCGACAGCCTGTCCGAGCCCTTCCAGGTGGCGTATCTGACGCTGCTCGCCCCGGACAGCGTGCCCGAGTTCCAGACGGACCAGGACGGCTGGGCCGAGGCCGTACCGGCGACCGCGGCCGAACTGGCCGTCCGCCCGAAGGACTTGAGCCAGCAGTACGCGACGTATCTGAACAGCGGCGGCAGCGTCTTCGCGGACGGCGAGCACACCAGCGGCTGGCGCAAGACGCGCGCCAAGGAGGCCCGCAAGCCGGGTCTGGCCACGCAGTACATCGACGAGCCGCGCACGGACGGCGACTACGCGCCGCTGGCGCTGCGCACGAAGGACGGCGGGGCGCTGGTGTTCTTCACCACGCACCACTACGAGAAGGAGACCGCCGCCGCGGGCACGTCCGTCCCGGCCCCGAACAAGGACGTGCAGGCCCTGACGAAGGGCGAGGTCAAGCAGTCGCTGACGCTGGAGTTCGTCTCCAACGAGGTCGTCCTGGACCCGAAGAAGGGCTCGGGCGACGGCAAGGTGTCGATGCTGGGCCGTATCCAGGGACTGACGGCGGCGCAGGGCGAGTAGAAGGACGCGCCGCCCTCAGTGGCGCAGGGGCCAGGTCGCCGACGTGTGGCCGGGTTCCTCGCCGGCGTGCCGGGCGCAGGCGTCGGTGAGCACCTCGAGAAGGCTGAGCGGGTCGGGCAGCGCATGCTCCGGGCCGCGTACCCAGCGCACCGTCCGGTCGTCGTCGCCGGGCAGCCGGGCGGGCGGTACGAGCACATAGGAGCCCCGGCAGTGCCAGCGCAGCCCCGGGTGCTCGTCCATCGTCTCGGGGTGGCAGTCCAGTTCGCACGGCCACCACTCGTCCTCGTCCTCGGGCGTGCCGCGGGTCAGGGCGAAGAACAGCATGCGGCCGTCGTCGCTCTCGGCGACCGGCCCGACCTCGACCCCGGAGCCGAGCAGCCGCTCCAGCGCCTGCCGGCCGGCCTCCAGGGGGACGTCGAGGACGTCGTGCAGCATGCCGGTCGCGGTGATGAAGTTGGCCTGCGGCTGATGCCGGGCCCAGCGCTCGATCTGGGCGCGGTCGGTGGTGGACTGCGTCTGCCAGGCGAACGACACCGGGTGCCGGGCGGGGGTGGGACAGCCGACGCGGTCGCAGGAACAGCGGTAGCCGGGCGCGGGGTGCGCGGCGGGCGCGAGCGGCAGTCCCGCTCCGGCGGCGGCGAGCAGCAGGGCCTCACGGCCGCCGTCGTCGGCCGCGTCCTGCGGGCGGCGTCCGCGCAGCCATTGGGAGAGTTTGCCCTGCCGGCCGGTGCGGCCGCCGAACGTCGCGCTCATGTATCGCCTCGCCTCGCTCTGCTGCGCACAGCATGCCCTATGCTCCCGCCTTCCCGTGCGCCGGGGTGCCTTGTCGGGACATGCCCGGCTTCCGACCTGCGATTTCCGGTCAGCGCGGGGCGAGTCCACCGAGCGCGTAGTCGACCAGGGTGTCGGTGTAGTCGTACGAGATCGGTCCGGTGCGCTGCAGCCAGCGCTGGGCGAGGGGCGAGACGAACAGCTCCAGGGCGATGCGCGGGTCCACGTCGGGTCGTACGTGCCCCTGGGCCTGCGCGGAGCGCAGCCGGTCGACGTACAGCTGGAGCTGGGGTTCGAGGAGCTTGCCGACGAACTCGCGGCCGAGCTGCTCGTTGACGACGCCCTCGGCTGCCAGGGCGCGGGAGGGCGCCTCGAAGCGGGGGTCGAGCAGTTCGTCGACGGTGGCGCGCAGGACGGCCTTGAGATCGGCGGCGAGGTCGCCGGTGTCCGGGATCTCGTACGGCTCCTGCCCCGCGGCCCGTGCCGCCTGCTCGCCGAGGTCCAGGAAGGCTTCCAGGAGGACGTCCGCCTTCGAGCCCCACCAGCGGTAGATGGTCTGCTTGCCGACCCCGGCCCGAGCGGCGATCCCCTCGACGGTGGTCTTCGGGTACCCGGCCTCCGCGACCAGGGCGAGGGCGGCGTCGTAGATCGCGCGGCGGGACTTCTCGCTGCGCCGGGTGGCGTCGGGGGCGGGCTTCTTGACCATGGGTCGAGGCTAACCAGGAAGACAACCCGTTCGGCACACGCGCCGGGCCCGCCGCAACCGCACCATGGGCAGCAACGACCCCTGCGGTACCGGAGGAGCCCGCCTTGGCCCTTTCCCGCGGCGCCACACCCCGGCGCTATCTGATGTGCTCACCCAGGCACTTCGAGGTCACGTACTCCATCAACCCGTGGATGGACCCGCGCAAGCCCGTCGACACACCCCTCGCGGTCGCCCAGTGGGAGCAGCTGCGTGACCTCTACCGCGCCCTCGGCCACACCGTCGAGGAGCTCGTCCCGGTCCCCGGGCTGCCCGACATGGTGTTCGCGGCCAACGGCGCCACCGTGGTGGACGGGCGGGTGCTGGGCGCGCGGTTCGCCCACCGGGAGCGGGCCGACGAGGCCGCCGCGCATCTGGACTGGTACCGCGCGCACGGCTTCACGCACCTCCACGAGCCCGTCCACGTCAACGAGGGCGAGGGCGACTTCGCCGTCACCGCCTCCTTCGTGCTGGCCGGGCGCGGCTTCCGGGCGAGTCCCCTGTCGCACGGCGAGGCGCAGGAGTTCCTGGGCCGCCCGGTGATCGGTCTGGAGCTGGTCGACCCCCGCTACTACCACCTGGACACCGCCCTGGCCGTCCTCGACGACGCGCGGGACGAGGTCATGTACTACCCGCCCGCCTTCTCGCCGGGCAGCCGGGAGGTGCTGCGGCGATTGTTCCCGGACGCGCTGACCGCCGGGGACGAGGACGCGGCCGTGTTCGGGCTGAACGCCGTGTCGGACGGTCTGCGCGTGGTGCTGCCGCAGGCGGCGGCCGGGCTGTTCGGTCCGCTGCGGGAGCGCGGCTTCGAGCCGGTCGGCGTGGACCTGAGCGAACTCCTCAAGGGCGGTGGCAGCGTGAAGTGCTGCACGCAGGAGCTACGGGTGTGAGGTGTCGTCCTCGCGCGGCGGCCAGGGGTCGCCCCAGTCGGCGTCCCGGGCCGCCCTGTACAGGTCGCCGTGGCGTTTGGTGACCGTCGTGCGGCGCAGTTGCTCCTCGGCCTCGCACAGATCGAGGAGCACCTGGCCCTTGCGGATCTGCGGGCGCCGCACCACGCGGGCGGCGGCCGGGGCGACCGGGAAGCGGGCGGCGGCGACATAGCTGAACTTCTCGTCCTCGTACGGCAGTGAGCCGCCCTTGACCTGGCGGTGCAGTGAGGAGCGGCTGACCCGGGCCGAGAAGTGGCACCAGTCCTCGCCGGGGACGATGGGGCAGGCGGCGCTGTGCGGGCAGGGGGCGGCGACCTGGAACCCGGCGCCGACGAGCCGGTCGCGGGCCTCGATGACGCGGGCGTATCCGGCGGGCGTGCCGGCCTCGACGATCACGACTGCCTGCGCGGCGGCAGCGGCGGCGTCGACGAGGGCGGCGCGGTCGACATCGGAGAGTTCGTTGAGGACGTAGGACACGGTGACGAGATCGGTGCTCTCGATGGTGAGCGCCGCTCCGATGCGAGAGCGCTGCCACGTGGCCTCCCGCAGCGCGGGGTTGGCGGCGGCGAGCTCCCGGCCGAGGGCCAGCGCGGGCTCGGCCCAGTCCAGCACGGTCACCGGCCGGACCCCGTCCCAGGTCGCGCTGACGGCCCAGGTCGCCGCGCCGGTCCCGCCCCCGACGTCCACATGGCTGCCGGGCACCCACCCGGGCACGGCATCCGCGAACGCCTCCAGGGCCGCGCGCACCGCCTCGAAGGTGGCGGGCATCCGGTACGCGGCGTACGCGGCGACGTCGGCGCGGTCCCGCAGGATGGGTGCGTCGGTCGGGGTCCGCCCCCGGTAGTTGGCGATCAGCCGCTCCACGGCACCGGCGGCCTGCTTGGGCGGGAGCCCGTCGAGCAGCCCGGCGAGGGCGGCGCGGAGGTTTTCGGCTGGGGCGACGGGGGCGTTCACCGTGTGATTCTCTCAGGTCTCCCGAACCGCCCGGGCCATCCGAGTCGCCGCCCTCGCCCTCGGCCCGCTGTCCGGCGGGCGCCTGCGGGGATGCACCGTATTGGCCAGCAGCACCAGGAAGATGTCGGTGGCCGGGTCCAGGATCAGCGAGGTCCCCGTGAAGCCCGTGTGGCCCGCCGCTCCGCGCCCCGACAGCTCCCCCATGAACCACGGCTGGTCGACGGCGAAGCCCAGCCCCGGCGGGGTCAGCAGCAGCTCCACGAAGTCGGGGCCGAGGATGCGCGCGGGGCCGTACGCGCCGCCCGCCAGCAACGCCCGGCAGAAGACCGCCAGATCGCGTCCCGTCGAGAACAGGCCCGCGTGGCCCGCGACCCCGCCCAGCGCCCACGCGTTCTCGTCGTGGACCACGCCCCGCAGCATCCCCCGGTCCGCCTTGGCCCACGGCCACCGCTGGTCCTCGGTCGCCGCGGCGCCCCGGCACGGCCCGAAGTCGGTCGCCGTCATCCCGAGCGGCCGGCTGATCCCCTCGTGCACGAGGACGTCGAGGGTGCGTCCGGTGATCCGCTCCAGCACGGCCTGGAGCAGCAGCATGTTCAGGTCCGAGTAGAGGTACGTGCCCGGTTCGCCCGTCGGCTCCTCGGCCCGCAGCAGGGCAAGGCGGGCCGCGTCGTCCGGGCAGTCGTACAGCGGGAGTTCGGGGCGCAGTCCGGAGGTGTGGGTGAGCAGTTGCCGGACGGTGATGCCGTGCGCGGCGGCCCCGCGGTACTCGGGCAGATAGGCGCCGACCCGGGCGTCGATGCCGAGCGTGCCCCGCTCGATCTGCTGCACGGCGGCGACGGAGGTGAACAGCTTGGTGAGGGAGGCCAGGTCGAAGGGGGTGTCGACGGTCATCGGAACGCGGGCTTCGGGCGCCAGTTCGACGCCCTGCTCGGTCTCCGGGTCGTACGACACGTACCGTACGGCCCAGCCCGCGGCCTCCTCGACGGCGATGACCGGCCCGCGTCCGGCCACCACGACGACGCCGGGCGCCCAGGGGTGGTCGCCGGTGGTCAGGTCGTGGACCTCGCGGACGAGGTGGTGCAGTTCCCCGGCGTCGAGCCCGGCCCGTTCCGGTGTGTCGACGCGGAGTCTGGGTGCGCTCAGTTCTCCTCCCCCGGGCTCTCGGTTTCGCTTGCGCGGGGGGAATCCCCGGCTTCCGCGTCCGCAGATGTGATCCAGGGACGGCACATTCCCACGAAGCAGGCCAGGGCCACCAGTGCTCCGGCCAGTTGGACCAGCGCCATCGGTACGGCGGTGTGCTCCCCGGCGACTCCGACGAGCGGGGAGGCGACGGCCCCGACGAGGAAGGAGGAGGTGCCGAGCAGCGCGGAGGCGGAGCCGGCGGCGTGCCGGGTGCGCAGCAGGGCGAGGGACTGGGCGTTGGGGAGGGTGATGCCCATCGCGGACATCAGGACGAAGAGCGCGGCGGCGACCGGGGCCAGGCCCACCTTGCCGAGGACGCCGGTGGACATCAGCAGCAGGGCGGTCGCGGCGAGGACGGTCACGGTCAGGCCGACGGCCAGCACCTTGTCCAGGCGCACCCGGCCGACCAGCACCTTCCCGTTGATCTGTCCGGCGATCACCAGGCCGACCGAGTTGAGGCCGAACAGCAGGCTGAAGGTCTGCGGGGAGGCGCCGTAGATCTCCTGGATGACGAAGGGCGAGGCGGAGATGTAGGCGAACAGCGCGGCGAAGGCGAAGCCGCCGGCGAGCATGTAGCCGGTGAAGGGGAGGTCGGAGAGCAGCCCGCGCATCGCGCGCAGGGCCTCGCCGCCCCCGCCCTCGTGGCGTCGGTCGGACGGCAGGGTCTCGGGGAGCCGGAGCCAGACGAGCGTGGCGAGCACGGCGCCGACGACGGTGAGGACCACGAAGACGCCCCGCCAGTCCGTGACGCGCAGGATCTGCCCGCCGATCAGCGGAGCGACGATCGGGGCGGTCCCGGATATCAGCATCAGGGTGGAGAAGAAGCGGGCCATGGCCATGCCGTCGTAGAGGTCGCGTACGACGGCCCGCGCGATGACGATCCCGGCCGCGCCCGCGAGGCCCTGGGCCAGCCGGAGGGCGACCAGGGTCTCGACGCTGGGCGCCACCGCGCACAGGGCGGTGGCGACGAGGTAGACGGCGAGGCCGACCAGGAGCGGGCGTCTGCGGCCCCAGCGGTCGCTCATCGGGCCGACCACCAGTTGCCCGAGCGCCATTCCGGCGAGGCAGGCGGTGAGGGTGAGCTGGACGGTCGCGGCGGGGGCGTGCAGGGAGCGGGTGACCTCCGGCAGGGACGGGAGGTACATGTCCATCGCGAGCGGGGGCGTGGCGGTGAGGCCGCCGAGGACGAGGGTGACGAGAAGGCCGGTGCCGCGGGCCGAGCGGGTGGCCGGGCTGCGGGGTGCGGGCTGCCGCTCCGTGTCCGGTGTCGACGCCGCCGCGTGCTCGGGCATGTGCCGTCCCTCCCCTTTTTCGGCCTCTCCGGTTTTTCGGCCTCGTCGATCGCTTTGATTGAATCGGCACCTATGCTCTCAGCTCGTACGCGGTGTCGAGGGTCACATGAGCGAGGGCGGGGCCGGGATGGCGGAGCGGAACGTGCGGTGGGGGATCCTGGCGACGGGTGGGATCGCGGCGGCGTTCGCCGCGGACCTGGTCGACCTGCCGGACGCGGAGATCGTGGCGGTGGCCTCGCGCAGCCTCGGCCCCGCACAGGCGTTCGCCGAGCGGTTCGGGATCGGGCGGGCGCACGGCGACTGGGAGTCGCTCGCCGCCGACGAGGACATCGATGTCGTGTACGTCGCCACCCCGCACTCGGCGCACCGGGCGGCCGCCGGGCTGTGTCTGGAGGCCGGGCGCAATGTGCTGTGCGAGAAGGCGTTCACGCTCAACGCGCGCGAGGCGGAGGAACTGGTCGCGCTGGCGAAGGAGCGCGGCAGCTTCCTGATGGAAGCGATGTGGATGTACTGCAACCCGCTGATCCGGCGGCTGAAGGCGCTGGTCGACGACGGGGCGATCGGCGAGGTGCGCACCGTGCACGCCGACTTCGGGCTCGCCGGTCCCTTCCCGCCCGCGCATCGGCTGCGGGACCCGGCGCTGGGCGGCGGGGCGCTGCTGGATCTGGGCGTGTATCCGGTGTCGTTCGCGCAGTTGCTGCTGGGTGAGCCGGCGGACGTGATGGCGCGAGCGGTGCTCTCGGACGAGGGCGTCGATCTCCAGACGGGAGCGCTGCTCTCCTGGGAGAGCGGGGCTCTCGCCTCGGTGCACTGCTCCGTCGTCGGCGGTACGGCGAACACCGCGTCGGTCACCGGATCGCTCGGCCGTATCGACATCCCGTCCGGCTTCTTCCACCCCGAGCGCTTCGTCCTGCACCGCGACGGCCGCGACCCGGAGGAGTTCGTGCTGGACCCGGCCGACGGGCCGCGCACCAGCCTGCGGCACGAGGCGACGGAGGTCATGCGAGCCCTGCGGGCCGGTGAGACCGAGTCCCCGCTCGTGCCGCTCGACGGCACGCTCGCCGTGATGCGGACGCTGGACGCGATACGGGAGCGGATCGGGGTGTGCTACCCCGGGGAGGCCGTCACGGTCTGAGCCCATGGGCACCGCACGGGGCCGCGTCGCGAGGAAACCGTATGCGCGAGGCAACCGTATGGCGGACATATGATTCCGCATCGCGGACCCGGCGCCTACGCTGCGGTGCCATGACTGACAAGGAATCGAGGATCGCCGTGGTGACCGGCGCCGGATCCGGCATCGGGCGGGCGGTCGCCGTGGAACTGATGCACGCCGGCTGGTCGGTGACGCTGGCCGGGCGGCGCGCGGAGAAGCTGGCGGGGACGGCGGCGCTGGCGCCCGACGGCGAGTCGCTCGCCGTGCGCACCGATGTCGCCAACCCCGACGACGTCACGGCCCTGTTCGCCGCCGTGCGCGACCGGTTCGGGCGGGTCGACCTGCTCTTCAACAACGCGGGCACCTTCGGACCCGGCGGGGTGCCCGTGGAGGACCTGCCCTTCGAGGCCTGGCGGCATGTGGTGGACACCAACCTCAACGGGGCGTTCCTGTGCGCGCAGGCGGCGTACCGGCAGATGAAGGAGCAGCGGCCGCGCGGCGGCCGGATCATCAACAACGGCTCCATCTCCGCCCATACGCCCCGACCGCACTCGGTCGCCTACACCGCGACCAAGCACGCGCTGACCGGCCTCACCAAGTCGCTGTCGCTGGACGGGCGGCCGTACGGCATCGCCGTCGGGCAGATCGACATCGGCAACGCGGCCACCGCCATGACGGCGCGGATGGAGGCGGGCGCGCTGCAGGCGAACGGCGAGACGGCGCCGGAGCCGGTGATGGACGTGGCCGACGTGGCGCGCACCGTGCGGCACATGGCCGAGCTGCCGCTGGAGGCGAATGTGCAGTTCGCGACGGTACTGGCGACGGCGATGCCGTACGTGGGCCGGGGCTGAGCGCTCCCACGCTCCGTCAACTCCCCAACCTGCACAAGCGGAATTTGAACATCCGCGGTATTGCGGCCGGTGGTGGGCTTATGCTCAACTTCCTTCACAAGAACTTCACACTTGGACCATCCAGGTTCCGCCGACCACACCGAGGGGGGAGGCGGCAGCCGTTCCACCGGACCGGGTTGGGGGTGGACCTCGCGAGGGACCGCGAGGTGCGCACCGGTGGGTGGAACGGCTGCCGCGTGGACCGGCTTCTCAGCCCCGGTCGGCGCTCTCCACGTCCGTTTTCTCCACGTCCGTCTCCCGCGCGTGCCTCCCGGCGGCCTTCCTCGCGGTCTTCGCCGCGGTCTTCTCCGCGTTCTTCCCCGCCCGGCGCCGCCGCAGCGCCCACGCGCCGCCTCCCAGCAGCGCCACCGTCCCGGCGCCCCCTTCCAGCAGACGCCAGGTCGACGGGCGCCCGGACGCCGAGCCGGACCCGCCCGCGGCGGCCCCCGCCGACTTCGCCTCCGCCCCGGCGCCCGCCTTCGCCCCGCCCTCGCTGAGCGGCTCGACCAGCGTGCCCACCGCCTGCGCCGAACTCCCCGTGCCGAAGCCCCAGTCGAGCAGCGCGGCGGTCTCCTCGTAGACGGCGTTGCTGCCGGCGGCGGGGTGCATCACGGTGACCAGCAGGGTGCGGCCGGCACGGGTGGCCGCGCCGGAGAAGGTGTTGCCGGCATGGCTGGTGTAGCCGTTCTTCACACCGATCAGCCCCTGGTACGTGCCGAGGCCCCAGGCGCCGGTCAGCAGGCGGTCGGTGTTCTGGATCTGGAAGGTCTTCTTGCCGCCCGCCGGGAAGTCGGCGGTCCTGGTGGCGCAGTAGCCGCGGAAGTCATCGTTCTTCAGCCCATGGCGGGCGAAGAGGGTCAGGTCGTAGGCGGAGGACAGCTGTCCCGCGTGGTCGAAGCCGTCGGGGCTGACCACATGGGTGTCCAGGGCCTGCAGGTCCTCGGCCTTGGCCTGCATCTCCGCGACCGTCTTCGCGACCCCGCCGTTCATATGGGCCAGCACATGCACCGCGTCGTTGCCGGAGCGCAGGAACACGCCCTGCCAGAGCTGCTCGACGGTGTAGGTGATGCCGGGTTTCACGCCGACGAGGCTGGAGCCGGACGGTATCCCGGCCAGGTCGGCATCGGTGACCTTGTGCCGCTCGGTCCGCACGAACTTCTCCAGCACGGTGTCCGCGAACAGCATCTTCAGTGTGGACGCGGGCGGCAGCCGCCGGTGCGCGTTGAACGAGGCGAGTACCTCCCCGCTCTCGCCGTCGGCGATGAGCCAGGAGCGGGCGGTGAGCTTCTTGGGCAGACCGGTGGTGCCCCGCGCCTGGATTCCGCCACGGGCCAGCCGGTCCCCGCCGATGATGGTCGTGGCGTGGGCGGGGGTGGCCGCGGACAGGGGAAGGGCGGCGGCCGTCAGACCGAGAGCGGCACGCCGGGTGAGCCGAGAAGAATCGCGCATCCCGGGACCGTACACCGCACTCAACAGCGGTTTCCTTGCAGGAGGCCCTCTGCAGGCTAGGAATTTGCTGTCTTATGAAAATTTGATTCCAAAGCCCGCTTTCTCAGCTCTGACACACGTTTTACTCAGTGCGCCGCAAAGGTTCCTCCATAGCTTGTGGCCGCGCCCACAGCGGGCGCCAAGAACCTTCGAGGAACGGGATGTTTGGCATCTATCTCAAGCGCGAGCTGGGCCGCCGCAAGAAGGCGGCCCTGGTCATCGCACTGGGTCTGGCGCTCGGTATCGCGCTGGTCATCACCGTCAGCTCGGTGTCGGCCGGTATGACGCAGGCGCAGGACAAAGTCCTGAAATCGCTCTACGGCCTCGGCACCGACATGACGGTCACCAAGGCACAATCCGCACCCAAGGCCGGCAGCTCGCAGGGTCCGAACTTCAAGTTCGACGCCAAATCGAGCTCGAAGACCTCACAGAGTTCCGACCGGGTGATGACACAGGGCGGCCAGGCCCTGAAGTCCTCCCTCGTCGAGAAGGTCTCCGCGCAGAAGGGCGTGGCGAGCGCCGTCGGTGCCCTCTCCCTGAACGTCACCAAGGTCGACGGCTCCTTCACCCAGGGCAAGGCGCAGAGCTCCAGCGGCAGCGGCAGCGGCAGCGGCAGCGGCAGCGGCAGCAACGGCCAGGCCCAGGGCGGCCCGGGCGGGTCCACCGGCGGCAGCGGCCAGCCGCAGGTGCAGGGCGGCGGCGCCAACTTCGACGTCAACAACTACTCCGTGGCCGGCATCGACGTCACCCACCAGGAACTCGGTCCGCTGGCCTCGACGAAGATCACCTCGGGCAGGACGTTCACCGCGTCGCAGACCGACGCCAGGGTCGCGGTGGTCAGCAAGTCCTACGCCAAGTCGAAGAAGTACAAGGTCGGTTCGACCTTCAAGATCTCCGGCACCAAGTACACGGTCATCGGCATCGCAACGCCCAGCAGCAGCGAGTCCACCACCGACGTCTATCTGCCGCTGAAGCAGGCGCAGACGCTGGCCGACGCCAAGAACAAGGTCACCACGATCTACGTCAAGGCGACCGACTCCCAGCAGATCTCCGCCGTGAAGAAGGCGATCCAGGCGAACATCTCCGGTACGACGGTCACCACCTCCTCCGATCTGGCGTCCACCGTCTCCGGTTCGCTGTCCACCGCCTCCAGCCTCGCCTCCAGCGTCGGCAAGTGGCTGTCGATCGCGGTGCTGGCCGCGGCCTTCCTGGTGGCCGCGCTGCTCACCTCCTCGGCCGTGTCCCGCCGTGTGCGTGAGTTCGGCACCCTCAAGGCGCTGGGCTGGCCCTCGCACAAGGTGACCCGCCAGGTCGTCGGCGAGTCCATGGTCAACGGCCTGCTCGGCGGCGGCCTCGGCATCGCCCTGGGCCTCGCGGCCGCCTACACGGTCACCGCGATCAGCCCGAAGCTCACCGCACAGCTCGGCAGCACCGGCGGCGGGCCGGGCGGCATGGGCGGCCCGGGCAGCGGCGGTCCCGGCCAGTCCACCGCGAGCAAGCTGGAGATCGCCCTGACCGCGCCCGTCTCGATGACCACCATCGCGCTCGCGGTGGGCCTGGCGGTCACCGGCGGTCTGATCGCCGGCGCGATGGGCGGCTGGCGCGCCTCCCGGATGCGCCCCGCCGACGCCCTGCGCAGCGTCTCGTAACACCCCCCCGAGCCGGGGCGCCGCCTCCACTCCCCCGGGACGCGGCGCCCCGCCCCCCTCCTCCCTCACCCACGCCTTCGCACTTCACGGAGCACCCATGTACAGACTCACCGGCGTCACCAAGCGCTACACCCGGGGCAAGGAGACGGTGGAGGCGCTGCGCGGCATCGACCTCACCATCGAGGACGGCGACCAGCTCGTCATCCAGGGCCCCACCGGCGGCGGCAAGTCCACCCTCCTCCAGATGATCGGCGGCCTGGACCGCCCGTCCGCCGGCAGCGTCGAGCTGGACGGCGTCGACCTCGCCACCATCGGCGAGGCCAGGCTGACCCGGCTGCGCGCCGAGAAGATCGGCATCATTTTCCAGGCGTTCAACCTCATCCCGACGCTGACCGCGCAGGAGAACGTCGAGACGGCGCTGGTCCCCCTCGGCGTCAAGCCGGCCGAGCGCCGCGAGCGGGCGGCCGAGGCCCTGCGCTCGGTCGGCCTCGGCGAGCGTCTCGCTCATGTCCCGTCCGAGATGTCCGGCGGCCAGCAGCAGCGTGTCGCCATCGCCCGCGCGCTGGTCAAGCGACCGAAGGTGCTGCTGGCCGACGAGCCCACCGGCAACCTCGACGAGGGCACCCGCGACGACATCATGGCCCTGCTGGAGGGCCTGTGGCGGGAGCACGGCCTCACGTTCGTCATGGTCACCCACGACTCGTCGATCGCCCGCCGCGCCCCGCGCCTGGCCACCATCAAGGCCGGACGGATCACGCTCACCGAGCAGGGCGGCGGCCCGTACGCACGACAGGAGTACGGCGGTCAGCAGGCGTACGACGGTCAGCAGGCGTACGACGCCCAGCAGCAGCAGTACGTCCAGTACGGCGGTCAGGCCCACTGAGCCGCCCGCTCCCGTCGGGGCCGTTCACCTCCCGAGTATCCGGTCGACCTCGGCCAGTTGCCCGGCGGTGAGCGGCCCCTTCGCGATCGCGCCCGCGTTCTGCTCCGCCTGGGCGACCGAGCGGAACCCCGGGATCGGCACGGTGCGCGGGCTGCGCGCCCACAGCCAGGCGAGGGCGCCCTGGGCGGGCGTACGGCCGTCGCTGGTCAGGACGGAGCGCAGCGCGTCGACCCGGGCGAGCCACTGCGGGTCGGCGCCGGAGCCGTCGCCGAATCCCTGGAGCCAGGCCGGGGGCCTGCTGCGGATGTCCCCGGATTCGAGCCCGGTGTGCCGCCGGCCGCCGAGCAGCCCCATGGCGAGGGGACTGCGGTTGATGCTGGCGAGCTCCAACTCCTCGCAGAGTCGCAGGAGTTGTGGGGCGTCCTGAAGCACGTTCAGGGCGTGCTGCACGGCCGTGCAGTGCTCGCCCTGCGCGAAGACGGCGGCGCGTTCGGGGTCGTCGGTGCTCCAGGCGTACGCGCGGATGAGTCCCTCACGGACGAACTCCTCGCACAGATCCCGGAGTTCGGCCGCCCTGGCGGGATCGGCGTCGGAGATGTGCAGTTGGTAGAGATCGACGTGGTCGGTCCCGAGCCGGCGCAGGGAGGCTTCGAGGGCCCGGCGGGCGTAGGCCGGGGAGTCGTCGCTGCCGGTGAGCGTGCGGGTGTCCTCGTCGAAGACGTTGCCCCACTTGGTGGCGACGACGACCTCGTCCCGCCGCTTGCCGAGGGCGCCGCCGAGCACGCGCTCGCTGTGCCCGGTGCCGTAGACGTCCGCGGTGTCGAAGAAGGTCACACCGAGGTCGAGGGCGCGGTGGATCGCCCGTACGGACTCCTCGTCGTCGACCTTGCCCCAGCCGAGCGGCTGCCCGTCCGAGTCCTGCCACTCACCGCCGATCGCCCAGCAGCCGAAGCCGAGCGCGCTCACTTCGATTCCGCTGCGTCCCAGAATCCTGGTGTTGGTCTCCATGGACAGGAACGCTAGAAGTTGAAGTGCACACGAACACAAGCTCTTTGAGGCGTGGTGGCCATGGGGTGTTTTGTCAGGCCTGCCCGGTCTCGAAGCGGGAGATCCGCCCGTCGTCCTCGACGGTGAAGCTCCACCTGGTGCGCATCTCGCCCCAGGTGTCGTTGCTGTAGCGGGCGACGAGGGCCCGGCCGCCGCGGGTCTCCTTGTCGACTTCCATATGACCGTGGGTGGAGAAGATCTCCCGGTCGATCCAGTCGGCGAGGTCGCGGTCGGAGCCGTCGTCGGCCATCGTCGCGCCGGGGGCGAGGATCTGCAGGAAACCCTCGCGGTCATGGGCGTTGACGGCGGTGACGAAGGCCCGGACGGCCGGATCGCTGAGTTTGGCTGGCTGAATCGTCATGCCAGCCAGACTCACACCGCTCCCCCGGCCCCGCCACCCGAACGGCGCCCCGGACAGGCCGCGCGGGTGTGCCGGATGCGACGGTGGATACGCGGAGGGGGCCTTGTTCCTGCTGTCCGCCCGTCCTGATGGGGAGTCACCGTGAACTGTTACGACCGACGTGATGTGGGCCTGCTGCTGCTCCGAATGGGGACCGGCGGAGTGCTCGCCGCACACGGCGCGCAAAAGCTCCTCGGCTGGTTCGGCGGGGGTGGCATCGAGGGGACCGGCAAGTTCATGGAGTCCGTCGGCTACTCGCCCGGAAAGGCGAGCGCGACGGCGGCGGGGCTCGCGGAGGCGGGCGGCGGCACCCTGCTGGCACTGGGCCTGGCCACGCCGGCCGCGGGTGCGGCGGCGGCCGGCGCGATGGCGGGCGCGGCCGCGGTCCACGTACCCAACGGCTTCTTCGCCGCGGCGGGCGGTTACGAGTATGCGGCATCCCTCGGCCTGGCCGCGGCCGGCCTCGCCATCACCGGCCCTGGCCGTCTCTCCCTCGACCACGCCCTGGGCCATGTCTTCGACCGCGGCTGGATGGTCCCGGCGGCCCTGGGCGTGACGGCGGCGGTCACGGCGGTGGTGGTGGGGACGCGGAACAGCCGGGTGCGACAGCAGAAGGAGGGGGAACAGGAGTCGTTGTTCGACGAGTAGCAGAGGTTCGACGAGCAGCCCGGGTTCGACGAGCGGCCGAGCGGCCGCGCATCGGGGCAGCCATGCCGTGGCAGGCTGCGCGCATGACCGATCAGGACACGCACACGACGGCACCCTCCGAACTGCCCGACCTCTGGGCCTCCATCGACGGCCTGTGGTCCTGGCTGGACGCGAACCGTCCGCAGTGCGGGCAGGAGGGCATGCTGCTGCGCATGCTGAAGCTGTCGGAGGAGGTCGGCGAGGTCGCCGAGGCGGTGATCGGCGCGACGGGGCAGAACCCGCGCAAGGGCATCACCCATACGTGGGAGGACGTCCAGGGCGAGCTCTGCGACGTCGTGATCACTGCCCTGGTCGCCCTGCGCACCCTGACGCCGGACACGCGCGAGGTCTTCCACCGGCATCTGACCCGGGTCACGGAGCGGTCGCTGGGGCCGGCCGCGCGGACGTCCGCCGCGCAGCCCCCTGCGACGTAACCCCCGCGACGTAACCCCTGTTGCGGGCCTTCTGCTACGCGGCCTTCTGTGCGGCGAGCGCGAGCCTGCGGTGGGTGCGGACCATCATGGCGCGGGCCATGAAGGGGTGCACGCGCTTGACGACACCCCAGTAGAGCCGGGAGCGCCATGCGTTCGTCTTCACCGAGCTGCACAGGGTGACGTACTGGTCGTCGATGACGATCGAGGCCCAGGCGTCCAGACCGGCCGTGCTCACGTCCATGAGAGCCTCGCCGTCCTGCTGCGCCTTGATCGGGAAGGCATCCCGCAGGATGCCCGTCCAGGCCGCCGGATCGCGCGGCATTCCGGGCAGCAGCTCCATGGCGTACGCGTCCCGGTAGTCGGGCCGGTCCACCGCCGTCCTGATCAGCCGGGCACCTTCGGGAAACCCCACGGCCACGGGCTTGTCCTTGAGCATGGCGTACCTCCATACGCTTGCGTATGGTCAACCATACGGTAGCGTATGGACATGGTGCAACGGCAGAAGGCGGAGCGGCGGCGGCAGACCAGGAAGGCCCGGCTCAGTGCCCGCGACTGGGCGGATGCCGCGCTCGCCGCCCTCAAGGAGGGCGGCGGCCTCTCGTCGGTGGCGGTCGAGCCGCTCGCGGCCCGGCTCGGCGCCACGAAGGGCAGCTTCTACTGGCACTTCGACAACCGTGAGGCACTGATCGAGGCCACGCTCGCCCGCTGGGTCGAGGCGGACACCGAGGAGATCATCGCGGCGGTGGAGACCGAGCCCGACCCGGAAAAGCGCCTGCGCCGGCTGTTCACGGAGGTCATCAAGCCGGCCAGGGCCGATCCGCTGGAGGTCTCGCTGCTCGCCAGCGCCGACCACCCACAGGTGGCCACCGCGCTGAGACAGGTCACCGAGCGCCGGATCGGCTATCTGGCCGGGCTCTTCACCGAATTGGACTTCGCCGAGGACGAGGCCCGACGGCGCGCGCTGCTGGCGTACAGCTTCTATCTGGGGCACGCCCAGCTGGGCCACGCCGCGCCGACCGTGCTGCCCTCGCCCGGGGAGTTCCCGGCGTATCTGGAGGCGACGATGGATGCCATTCTTCGGCGTTCATAGCCGTGTGGACGGGCGGTCATGCCGCGGTGGCCTCCGGTGTGAGCAGGCCCAGTTCGACGGCCTGCACGCCCGCCTGGAAACGGGAGACGGCACCCAGCTCCTGCATCAGCTCGGCGACGTGGCGTCGATAGGTGCGGACGGACAGACCGAGGCTCTGGGCGGCGGCCTCGTCGGTGTGGCCCGAGGTGAGGCAGGTGAGCACCCGGCGGGCGATCTCGGTACGGCCCCGCGCGGACACCCTGCGGTAGCTCCGCGCCGGCGTCGCACTGGACCAGGCACCCGTGAACAACGTGTCGAGAGCCCGCAGCACCATCGGCACCCGGATGGTCACGGCCTGCGGGCCCGACCCCCCGGACTCGGCACGCATCAGGGCCATCAGCGCGTCCACGATCAGCACTTCCTGGTACTGGTCCGCCGCGATCCTGACCTCGAAGGCGGGTATCCGCGCGGGCCCCGGCGTCAGATGGCGGCGGACATTGCGGTCGTCGAGTATCCCCGGCCCCCCGAGCACACGGACCCCGACACCGGCGGCGGCGATCTCGCGCAGCATGTCGAGCAGGCCGCTCAGCGCCTCCGACTTGGCCACCCGGCACGGCAGCGCGAGCGAGACCGAGCGGCGCGCGGTGGAGACCAGGCGTTCGGCGGTCCGCCGCATGCGCTCGTTGCTGGGATCGGTCACCACGGTCATGGCGCTGTGCGTGGCATTGGCCCGGTGCCGCGTCTGGGTGACCGCGTCCTCGACCAGCGCCCTCATCTGGAGCAGAGTCTGCTCCAGCTCATCCCCCTTGTTCATTCTTGCCTGTTCGTCCTTTCCTGGTCCGTTGCCGATCAGGAGTGGTCAGTTCCAGGTCGACTCCTGGTCAGTTCTTGATCTGGCAGATCGTGGCGCCGGAGGTGACGGACGCGCCGACCTCGGCGGAGAGGTCCTTGATGGTCCCGGCGCGGTGAGCGTTGAGCGGCTGTTCCATCTTCATGGCCTCAAGGACGATGACCAGGTCGCCCTCCTCGACCTGCTGGCCCTCCTCGACCGCGATCTTGACGATCGTGCCCTGCATCGGGGAGGCGAGGGTGTCGCCGGAGGCGACCGGACCCGACTTCTTGGCGGTACGGCGCTTGGGCCTTGCCTCCGTCGTCGGTCCCGTACGGGAGACGGGGAGGACGACCTCCAGCCGCTTGCCGCCGACCTCGACGACGACCGTCTCACGGGCGGGTTCCCGCTCTGTTTCGGTGGGGGTGGGGGTGATGAAGGGCGGGATGTCATGGGTGAACTCGGTTTCGATCCAGCGGGTGTGGACCTTGAACGGCTCCTGGGAGCCGTCCAGCTCGGGCGCGAACGCCGGGTCCCTGACCACCGCGCGGT
>NZ_JBIAWG010000002.1:430909-709300 GCF_042895285.1 Streptomyces sp. NPDC001406 | reverse complement strand
TTTTGGGGTTGTGTTTGGTGTGGGGTGGTGGGGTTGTGGGGCGGTTTTTTTTTCTACACCCTATTGTTGTGGGGGGGGGGGGGGCCCCCCCCCCCCCCGGGGGGGGTGGGGCCCCCCCCGGGGGGGCCCCCCCGCCACTGGTGTTCCTGCAGCAACCACCCCACAGATGTCTGCCGGACGACTGCATCCGCGCCATCACTCTCAACCGCAGCTGCGCATGTGCGGCGAACTGGCTGATGGCCACCCCTGCGCGACGACGCCCCATCTGATGGCTTCCTGCCTGCCTCCGGCACCGGGCGACGGGGCGCGGTGCCGGATGCAGGCGACCGATCACCCGGCGCGGCGGCCCAGCTTCACCGGCAGCGTCTTGACCTGATTGATGAAGAACGACTCGGCGTGCGGCGCCTCGCCGACGATCTCCATCTCCGGGTAGCGCTTCAGCGTCTCCTCGATCATCAGCCGCAGCTCGAGCCGGGCCAGCGCGTTGCCGAGGCAGAAGTGGCGGCCACCGGCTCCGAACGCCTGGTGCTCCGGGTTGCGGGTCACGTCAAAACGGTGCGGGTCGTCGTACTTGTCCTCGTCCCGGTTGGACGACGGGTACCACATGACGACCTTGTCGTTCTCCTTGATCAGCCGGCCGCCGATCTCGACGTCCTTGGTCGCTGTACGCCGCATCATCGAGAACGCTGGAAACATCCGCAGGGCCTCCTCGACGACGCTCGGCACGAGCGACATGTCGTCGAGGACCAGTCGGCGCTGGTCAGGGTTTTCCATGAGCGCCTTCGTCGCGCTCACGTACGTCGCCATCGTGCTGTCGTTGCCGGCACCGATCAGGAGCAGCGTGCCGTACATGATCTCCTCGGCCGAGAGCGTCTGCCCGTCGATCTCGGCGTGCACGAGGACGCTGATCAGGTCGTCGGTGGGGTTCGCCCGGCGCGCCTCGATCATGTCGGTGACCTCCTGCATCAGGGTGGGTAGCAGCTGGTTGACGTAGGCGTCGATGCCGCCCGGGTTCAGGTCTGGGTCGTCACGACCCATGTACCGCTTCATGTAGTCGGCCCACTTGACGTCCTCCTCATCCGGGATACCGAGGAGGCGGTGAATGACCCGCGCGACGATGGGCTGAGAGACAGCGCTCACCAGGTCGCAGGTCTCCTCGGCGTCGAGGCGGTCGAAGACCGTGACGACGACCTTGCGGATCCAGTTCTCGTGCCCGGCGATCTTCTCGTTCGTGAAGCCCGCCAGGAAGAGCTGCTTGATCCGGTCGTGCTTCGGCGGGTCCATGCCAATGAACTCGGCACGCGCGAAATCGATCGGGATCTGATGGTTGGTGATGTCGATGCCCATGCGCTCCGACGAGAAGGTCCGCCAGTCGCGGCTGACCCTGGCGATGTCGTCGGCCTTGGTCAGCGACCAGAAACCCTCCTCTTCAGGCAGGACGGGGATGCCGGCTGACCAGTGCACCGGACACTTCGCACGCAGGTCGCTGAAGATCCCGTGCGGCGGCCCGTCCTTCCATAGGTCGAAGTCCGCGAGGGTCAGGTCCTCCGGTAGTTCGTCCGCGGTCATCGGTCCTCCTTCATCAGGGACGCCCGGTTCACTCGGGTCGCCCGACTGGGTCACTTGCTCCACTGAGCGAGGACGCTAGGACTTCAGGGGCGAGCCACCGCAGCGGCGTGAGGCGATCTGCGCCCGCCTGGGGGATGCATCAGGCGTCGGCGTAGCGCGCCCGGAGATGTGCCGCGAGCATGACCGCGGCCTCCGCAGTGTTCCGGCGCGTCTGCGCGTCGTCCTGGTGCGAAAGCATCTGCAGGCCGAGCCCGTCCGCCAGGGCGATGATGAGGCGGACGGTCGCGTCGAGCTCCGCGGCCGTCAGCCCGGGGTCCGCCTGCCGCAGCGTCGCGGTCCACATGTCGATGAAGCTGGCGTACATCTGCACGCCGAGGCCGGTCTCCTGGCGGGCCGCCCACAGGGCGAGGTCGAGCTCGGCGCGGGCCTCGTCCCGGTTACGAAGGCCCCACTCGAGGGTGCGGCTGAGCAGGTCCACCGCGACGTCGGCCACGCTCTGGCCGCCGCCGTCGATCGACGCGGTATCGGCACGGTGCGACTCCAGAATCCGGTCGAACACGTCCAGGAGCAGACGCTCCTTGTTCCGGAAGCAGTAGTGGAGGGCGGCCAGGGGCGCCTTGGCCGCCTCGGCGATCCGTCGCGTGCTGGCGCCCTCGACGCCGACCTCAGCGATCACCGCGACCGCCGCGGTGATGAACTGCTCGCGCCGCTCATCGGCCGGAATGTGTGCCATCTGACTCCTGTTCATCGCTCGGCCGGCTGCCCGCTCCCTCGGCACTGGTGCGCGGGCGGGCACGCCCGGCGCTCGCGGTCCCACGCGGCGTAGCGGGTCTCTGCGGTGCTGCACACCCGTCCGGTGGCCGAGCACAGGAGCACAGTGGCCGCGAAGCTCGCGCGCCAGCACGGCGTGCGGCGACGTACACCCGCATGGGCCAGTCCTGGCGCCGGACCGTGGGCTTGCCGAGGTGCGCCGGCAGGTTGCAGCACGGTACGGCTGAAGGTCGCGCATGCGTGGCCGACCGTCGCGGCGCTCCACCGGGTCGGGGGTCCCCACACCAAGGGCCAGAAGGCCCGTCGCCCCCGGCCGTCCGCCCCGTGCCGGCATCATCTTCCTCGCGTCCGCCCCGGACTTCATGACCGGTCAGGTGCTCATCGTCGACGGCGGCTACTCCACCCAGTGACACGTCGGTCCAACCGTTCCCGACGAATCGGCCGGTGTGCGCTCGTTGCTCGCACCGGCCGATTCGTTTATGCGTCCGTGTCAGGTGCCGGCCGTGGCGTCGGCCCAGGACACGCCGTTGAGGATGTCCCGCTTGCTCAACACCAGCTGACGCGGCGCGTTGATGCACAGCGCGCCTCGGAGCCGGTCCGCGCGGCCAAACAGGGCAACCAGCGACTTGTCGTCCGCCTGGGTGATTTTCACCTGGTCCCGGCCGTCCACGTGACCAACGAACTTGACCTTGGCCTCGAACTGGTCCGACCAGAAGTACGGGACGGGCGCGAACGGCTCGTTCTCCCCGAGCAGCGTGCGCGCCGCGTGGGCGCCCTGCTCGACGGCGTTGAGCCATTGCTCGACCCTCATCGTCTCCCCGAACAGCCGGTTCGGCCAGCGCACGAGGTCACCTGCCGCGACCACGTCGGGAGCCGTCGTCCTGAGAGCCTCGTCGCAGACCACGCCGTTCGCGAGCTCGATGCCGCTGCCCTCGAGCCAGCCGGTGTCCGGCTGGACCCCGACGCCGGCGACGATGAGATCGGCGGCCAGGACCGTGCCGTCTGCCAGGTGGACCTTGTTCCCACCGGGGGTGACCTCGACGCGGTCGATGCCGCTTCCGCAGTGGAGGTTCACGCCGTGACCGACGTGATGGTCCTGGAACCAGTGGCCGAGCTCGGAGCCGAGGACCCGGGTCAGCGGGACGGGAGCGATCTCCACGACCGAGACGTCCAGGCCCATCTGCCGGGCAGTGGCGGCGACCTCCAGCCCGATGAAGCCGGCCCCGATGACCACCAGGTGGCGGCCGGGCCGCAGCTGCTCGTGGAGGGTCAGCGAGTCGGCGAATGACCGCAACTCGTAGACGTTCGGCACGCCGTCGAGCAGCTCCAACGGACGGGTCCGGCATCCGGTGGCGACGACGAGGCCGTCGTACGACACCTCCCGGCCACCCTTGAGGAACAGCGTCTTGTCGGCGGCGTCGAGGCCGACCGCTGCCGCACCGAGGCAGACCTCGACGGCGTTGTCGTCGTACCAGCCGGGCTCCTTGATCAGCAGGCTGTGGTGCTCGTGGCCCTCGCACAATGCCTCCTTGGACAGCGGAGGCCGGTCGTACGGCAGCAAGTCTTCCGCGCTGACCAGCATGATGTTGCCCTCGTGACCCGCGTGCCGGAGCCCGTCGACAGCGTTCACCGCCGCCACCGAGCCGCCGACCACAACAATGCGGTCCATGGCGTCAGTCCTGCTCGAGGGTGATGACGCCCTCGGGGCACGAACGTACGGCGCGCTCCGCCTCCTCGAGGCGGTCGTCCGAGGGGTGCGGCTCGAGGAGAATGGCCTGGCCCGACTCGTCGTCGATGTCGAAGAGGTCCGGGCACTCCATCATGCAGCAGGCACAGCCCGTGCATCCGTCGAGGTCGATCCTGAGCGTCAGCGCCATGATGGCTCTCCTTGCGTTCTGGCCCGTGCGTTCTTGCGGGTCTGCCGACAAGGCTGGAGCCGTTCGTCGCTGCCCCGCCGGGCCGAGCCCCGAAGAATGCCCAACCGGGGGGTCTCTCGCAGAACGAGCCGCCGACTGGGCGGTCGTCGGCGTGCGAACCTGACGGCCCGTTTCGGAACGGACATGATCCGCACGGCGCTCGGCAACGGGCCGACCAGACCCGGCGTGGTGGTCCTCGGCCCGCCCATCGCCACCCGGCAGCTCACGGTCGACACGTTCGTCCTCGGCGCGAGCCTCACCTGATCACCGGCGGCCGCGACCGGCTGGCCCCCAGGACAACGACCCCGCGGCCGACCTCACGCCAGGCTCTGCAGCACCTTCCGGGCAGCCCGTCGGCCCGACGCCGCGGCCACGGCCAATGAAGGATCGCCCAGGTAGTCGCCCGCGAACCAGATCGGACCGAGCGGAGCGCGCAGGGTCTGCTGCGACGCGTCGCGCTTGCCCGGCTCCCAGTAGGACACCACGCGCGGCTGCCGCTTCACGACCACGCAGTCGATCTGGCCGTCGAGCTCCGGGAACATCCCGATCAGGTCGCGGAGGAACGCGGCCTCGATCTCCTCGTCGGAGAGTTTGCCCAGCTGGTCGGCGCAGGACCCGCCGGACAGCAACACCAGGGCGCCGCCCGGCTTCCGTGGGCCCTGGGCTCTCAGCGGTGCCGCGTGGTTGAACACCATCTGGAACGACAGCTCCGGCGTCGAGATGCCGTAGTAGTCGTCCCACCGCTGCGGGCCCTGCTCCTTCGTGAAGATCCCGGCCAGGATGTAGCGGCCGTACTTGATCTCGGTCAGCGCCGAATACTGGGCGTCCGGCAGGTCGGGCATGATCGCGAGGGCCCGGTCCGCGGGAGTGGCGACGACGGCACGCTTCGCCGTCAGCCGTGCCGGACCGGCCGCGTCGACGTACTCGACGATCACGCTGTCGTCGGTCCAGGTGATCCGCTGCACCTCGGCGCCGAGCCGCAGCCGGTCGCCGAGGTCCTCCGCGAGCGCGTCGGTGACGGCCTGGTTGCCTCCGACAGGAAGGGCGAAGTTCGGCACCTTCGCCGCCTTTTCGAGGGCAGTGCCGATGGAGATGGCGAGCTGCCGCGCCGCGGTCTCCTCGGGGTCGCAGCCGATCCACTGGCCGGACCAGGCGCGGAACAGGGCGATCATCTCAGGGGACCGGACCCCCGCCATCAGCGCCTCGACGCCCGACCGGGAGTCCAAGCGAGCCCGGACCGCACGCGCGACCTCGGCGTTGTTCCCTGAGAGGCGGGCGCATGCGTACTTGATGCGCAGCCCGACCCGCGCCAGCTCCAGTTTGGCCGCGAGTGGCATGCGGGAGCGCAGCAGGAGCAGGGGCGCGCTGTCGGTGGTCACCATCCGGCCCTTGAGGTACAGCGCCGCCTTCCGGCCGGCGAGCGAACCGCGCTCGATCCGGTAGCGGTCCATGACGTCGAAGAGCGGCCCCCCACCCTCGGTGAACTGGGTGCCGATGTTGAGCCAGTAGTCCCCGTGACGGACCGACTCGACGCGGCCACCGGCTCTCGTCGCTGCTTCCAGGACCACGACGTCAGTCGACTCGGCGGCCAGTGTCGAACTTGCCATGAGGCCGGCAGCACCAGCACCGACGACGACGACCTCGCACCGCTGTTCGCGAATGTTCCCGTTGCTCTGCATGGGGCGATCGTGCGCGCCGGTCGGCGTCGACGGCTCGTGCACCGCGGCAAGGCGCCCGGTCGGGGGATCCCGCCGCCACCGCCCCTCTCTCCCCCAGCCGGGTGCCGCTCAGCAGGCAGCCCGGCCGCCTGGGGGCGTGGAGCGGTTTGCTGCCTTCCGGCCATCGCGCCGCCCGCTGGTACGGGCCCGTCGCGCTCCGGCCGCCGCACTGCCGATCGAGACCGGGCCACCGGCCCACTGAGGAGGAGCTCTCCACCATGGGTGACGCCACCGTTTTCGCCGTGCTGAAGGAGCAGGCCGAGCAAGCACCGGACGCCCCTGTCCTCCTGATCGACGGCAAGGAGTGCTCGCGGGCCGAGCTGTTCGAGTCGGTCCGCGCCCTCGCGGCCGGCCTGCGGGCGCTCGGTCTCGACCGCGGTGACCGGGGCCTGATCGTCTCGGACAACAGGCTGGAGACCGTGGTCGCATGGCTGGGAGTCGACTCGGCCCGGATGATCGACGTCCCGATCAACCCGGAGGCCCGCGGCGCGTTCCTCGAGTACCTCGTCAGCGACTGCGGCCCGCGGGTGATGATCGGGCTCCCGGAGTACCTGCGTGCGGTGGCCGAGGTCGTTCCCGAGCATCCCGAGTTCGCCGTACTGATCGACCCCGACGGCGGCGACCTGCCGTTCGGCGCGAGCACCCGGCACCTCACCTTCGACGAGGTCATCGAGTTGGGCCGCGACGGCACGGTGGAGCCGCCGCTCGAGAGCGACGTCGCGACGATGATCTACACCTCCGGCACAACCGGGCCTTCCAAGGGAGTGCTGCTGCCTCATGCATACCAAGTCACCTGGGCCCGCCGCGGCTCGTCCGCCCTCGGCATGAAGCCGGGGCAGACCGTGTACACGCCCGAGCCGCTGTTCCACTCAGACGCCCGGTCGTACGTTCTCGGCGCGCTTCTCACCGGCGGCCGGGTAGCCCTCGGTAAACGATTCAGCGTGAGCCGGTTCTGGGACGAGGTGCGCGCCGCCGACGCATCGTGCTTCGGTTACCTCGGCACCATGCTGTCGATGCTGTACGCCGCCAGGCCCAGCGATGCCGATCGCGACCACCCGGCGGTGATCGGCTCCGGCGGCGGTGTGCCCGCAGCGCTCCAGAGGGACTTCGAGGAGCGCTACGGCGTCAAGCTCATCGAGATGTACGGCATGACCGAGGCGCTCTGCATCACGATGAACACGCCGGAGCGAACCCGGCCCGGCTCGGTGGGCGTGCCCACACCGGAGCTCGAGGTGCAGCTGGTCGACGCGGAGGACAAGCCGGTACCGGTCGGGGAGATCGGTGAGCTCATCGTGCGACCCCGGTCGCCGCACATCATGATGGCCGGCTACTGGAACAAGCCGGAGGCGACCGTCGCAGCCTGGCGCAACCTGTGGTTCCACACCGGCGACCGGATGCGGGCTGACGAGGACGGCTTCCTCTACTACGTCGGACGGCTCAAGGACTCGATCCGCCGGAGGGGCGAGAACGTGTCGGCGTGGGAGGTCGAGGGCGCGGCCAACAAGCACGACGACGTGCTCGTCGCTGCCGCCATCGGCGTGCCGTCGGAACTCGGCGAGGAGGACGTCGCGATCCTCGTCGTCCCCCGGGAGGGGCGCACGATCGATCCGCCCGGGCTGCGCGACTTCCTGGCCGCCGACCTCCCCAAGCACGCCGTTCCCCGCTTCATCGAGGTGGTCGACGACCTCCCGCGGACACCCACCGAGCGGGTCAACAAGGACAAGGTGCGCTCGCGCGGCATCACCGAAGCGGCGTGGGACGGCGAGGTTCCCCGGGTGTAGACGCCGGAGCCGGACGCCCCCACGCGAGCCGTACTCCCCCAACTGGGCCGATCCCGACACCGACCGCGAGGGGACCGCGTCGCACGACCTACGTTTCGCCGCACCAGCTTTTCGCCAAGTCACACAGGAGGAGCGATGAGTTCGATCAACAACCCCGGTTTCACGGTCGCGGACATGGCGTTGTGGGTCGACGGCCCGCCGCACGAGGTCTTCGCCGAGATGCGTGGAAAGTGCCCGGTGCACCACTCCGCCGGCATCGTCGGCATGCCCGAGGCGCCCGGGTTCTGGTCGATCACGAAGGCCGACGACATCGCGAAGATCAGCCGCGACTGGAAGACGTTCTCCTCCCACCGTGAGGGGGCCGTCGACCTGACCTGGGAGGGCATGCCCGAGGACCTCAAGGAACTGTCCAAGATGGACATGATCAACCTGGACCCGCCGCGGCACGACCGGCTCAAGCAGCTCTTCCTCGCCGGCTTCACCCAGGAGCGCATCGCGGCCGAGGAGGCCAAGGTCCGTGAGGCCGTCACGAACGTGCTCGACCGCCTCGACGGCAAGGAGACCTGCGACCTCGTCAACGACGTCGCCAAGCCCATCGTCGCCCGCGTCATCCACGGGTTCATGGGCATCCCCGAGGAGGACGACGCCCGCTGGATCCACAACATCAGCCGCTACATCGCCCTCGACGACCCGCACTTCAACCCCGGCGGTCTCGAGGAGTGGCTCACGGTCTTCATCCCCGACCTGATCGAGCAGTGCGTGGCGCTGATCGAGGACCGCAAGGCCAACCCCGGCGACGACCTCATCAGTATCCTCGTCAACGCGGAGGTCGAGGGTGACCGGCTCACCGACGACGAGATCGTCGCGGGCATGCTGCTGCTCTTCGCCGCCGGCAACGACAGCACCATGGCGACGTACACGAGCGCCATGATCGCGCTGATGCAGAATCCCGACGAGCGTCAGAAGGTCCTCGACGACCCGTCGCTGGTGCCCAGCGCCGTCGAGGAGGCGCTCCGGATGTTCCCCGCGTTCACGTTGATGCGGCGCACGGCGACGAAGGACACCGAGGTCGGGGGGCAGACGATCAAGGAGGGCGACCAGGTTGTCCTGTTCTACCCGTCGGCGAACCGCGACGAGGACAAGTACGAGGACCCGGACCGCTTCGACGTCACCCGCAACCCCGAGCACCAGGCGTTCGGAGCCGGCGGCCGCCACTTCTGCCTCGGCAACGCGCTGGCCCGCCTTGAGCTGCGGCTGATGGTCGGGGAAACGCTCAAGCGCTACCCGCAGATGGAGATCGCCGGCGACGCGCCGTTCACCGCGTCGTTCTTCGTCAACCAGCGCCAGACGCTCCCGGTCCGGCTGGGCCCCCGCGCGAACTGACCTGACCCACCCCCGGACAGGAAGTGGAGAACCCGTGTCAGACAAGTCCGCAGGAACCAAGACGTACGACGTGGCCGTTGTCGGCTGCGGGCTGCTGGGCTCGGCCCTCGCCCGCAACTTCGCGGCCCAGGGCCTGAAGACCGCCGCCTGGAACCGCACACCGGCCAAGGCCAAGGCGCTCGCGGGAGACGGCGTGAGCGCACTCCACGACATCGACGAGGTCGTGCGCTCGTCGAGGCTCGTCGTGGCCGTCACGTCGACGTACGCGACCACCCGCGAGGCCATCGCGGGTGCCGCCGACTGGACCGGCACCGCCCTGGTCAACGTCGGCACCGGCACGCCCATCGAGGCGGAGGAGATGAAGGCGTGGGCCGAGGAACGCGGTGTTCCCTACCTCGACGGCGCGGTGCTCTGCTACCCACAGCAGATCGGCACCGAGGGTGGCATGGTCCTCTACTCGGGCTCCCCTGAAATCTGGGCGGAGCACGAGCGCACTCTGATGGCCCCGGGCCCCTACTCCATGCGCGTCTCCGACGACGTGAAGGCGGCGAGCGTCCTCGACGCCGCGATCATCGCCGGATTCTACTCCGCCGCACTGAGCGCTTACGTCGAAGCCTCGACCTACGCGCTCGACCAGGGTGTCGACCCGGAGACACTGAATGCCATCAGCGAGCTGGCGTTCCAGACCCTGGCCGCCACCACGAAGGAGGCCGTGGGCGCCATCGTGAGCGACCAGCACACGACCGACGTGGCCACGCTCGGTGTCTACGCCGCGGGGTGTCGCGCCGCCCTCGGCACCATGCAGTCGGCCGGTCACAAGGCCCGGCTGCTCACGGCCGCCGTGCAGAACCTCGCCGAGGCCGAGAAGGCCGGCCTCGGCGAACTCGGGTTCTTCGCCTCCACGAAGGTCGCCCGCGCCGACGCCTGACCCTGCCCACCGTCGAGGCGCCGGACCCCGGACCGCGGACCCGCCCGACTGGGCGGGTCCGCGCGCAGCCCTCCGCTGCGCGCGGTCCGGGGCTCTATCTTCGGCGCATGGGCAAGACACCGATCCTCGGTGCCGGGGCAACCTGAGCGGGCTGACCGTCGGCCACCGCCACCGGTCGGCACCGGACACCGAGCGGGTGGCCACCAGCCGCGAGAGCGGACTGCCCGTCCGGCTGCGCGTTCCCGCGAGCCGAGTCGGTCCTCTGTGTCCCGTGCCCAGATCGCGAGCTGGGTCACCAAGCACTCGGGCGACAGTCACTGACCACTCCCCCAGGTGGGCACACTGCCGGGCCTCGGGACAGCCGCATCGGTCCGCTGCGAGCACGATGCGGCCATGACTTCCTCAACTTCTGGACAGAGCGCGCCGAAGAGGGTGCTCGTGACCGGCGGAGCTGGCGAGATGGGCGCGTATGCCTGCGGCGTGCTCGCCAAGGCCGACGAGATCGCCAAGGTGGTCGTCGCCGATCGCGACGAGGAGAAAGCGACCAAGCTGGCCGCCGGCCTCGGCCCGAAGGCCACCCCGCTGGCCCTCGACATCTCGGACTCAGAGGCGCTGGCGAGAGCGCTGGCCGACGTCGACATCGTGCTCAACTGCGCGGGCCCGTTCTACCGCTTCGGTCGCGAGGTCCTCAGCGCCGCCATCGCGGCCGGCACCGACTACCTCGACATCTGCGACGACTGGGAGCCCACCCTGGAGATGCTCGAGCTGGACGACGCCGCGCGTGCGGCCGGCGTCACGGCCGTGATCGGCATGGGCGCCAGCCCGGGCACCAGCAACCTGCTCGCCGTCCTGGCGATGGACGAGTGCGACGCCGTCGACCGGGTCTACACGTCGTGGCGTGCCTCCGCGGCCCATTTCCCCCGACCCACCGCCGACCAGGAGTTCCCTGAGGCGACCGCTGCCATCGAGCACTGGGTGCACAACTGCACCGAGCCGATCAAGATCTGGCGCGACGGTGGCCTTGTCGACGCGCACGCCCTCGAAGAGCTGACGCTCGCCTACCCCGGGTGGGGCGAGGACGCGGTCTGGGTGTGCGGCCACCCCGAACCGCTCACCCTTCCGAGGATCCGGCCCGAGGTACGGGAGTCGCTCAACGTGATGAGCGCCCGCCGCGGACTCATGAACGGCATCAGCGGCATCGCCGAGCGCGTCCGCGCCGGAGAGCTGAACGTCCGCCAGGCTTCCGACGAGCTCCTTCGTCAGCCGAACCTCAGCGGCAAGGCCGCCGGCCGGTCGCCGAGCCTGCCCAGCAACATCTTCGCCATCGCGGAGGGCACCAAGGACGGAACCCGCGTCCGCGTCGGCGCGCAGGCCCTGGTGCAGCCGGAGGGCAACATGGGCGAGATGACCGGGATCCCGCTGGCCGTGGCGACGCTGATGGCGGCCCGCGGCCAGGTGAGCAAGCCGGGCGTCCACGGACCCGAGGGCGCCATCGACCCGAAGATCTTCTTCAACGACCTGGCGCAGTTCGCCGACGAGCCTCCCGCGCCCGGCGTCGCGGTGTACGAGGTCGTCACGGACGTCCTCGACAGCTGACGGCGCGCCGCCGAACAGACTCCCAACCACCAAGGAAGGCAGGGCTCCCGGAACACGGCGGCCGCCTGCCTGGCCGCCATGCTCGCCGGGCCTGCCCCGGCCGGGCGCCGGTTCGTGGCCACAGCTATGGCGCTGATGGTCGGCAACCGCCGTGGCCGCCCTCGTCCACCGCCTTGCCCGTCGCCCCGTGACGACCGCGCTGGTCGTCGACTCGACGGATCGCGATCGTCCAGCGTTCCGACCTCAGCCCGGAGACCACTTTCGCCGGGCGCCGCATGTCCGACCTGGCCTACTGAGCGAGAGCTTGGTGGCTACTGGCGACAGCGCTGGGCGCGCGTACTCCTCCCGACGGTTGTACGACCGGCACGCTCAGCCGTCGCAACCAGACCTGCGTCGCCTGGAAAGTGATCCCAGACATAGGTCACCTGGGTGGGACCGGGCAGCAAACCACGCCGGTGGTCCGGTGGTGCGGCACCGTGACCAGCGCTCGAGCGAACGTGCTCGCGCGCACGACGGAACTCAGCGACATGAATCGGAGCAGGTGGCCACGTGGACGAAGCAGGCGGATCTTCCCTCACCTACCTCTCGGGCAGTGGGTGGGTCGACAGGCCGACGACGCTCGAGCCGGCCCTGACCGGCGACGTGGAGTGCGACGTCGCTGTGATCGGCGGCGGACTCGGCGGGATGGCGGCCGCGCTACGGCTCGCGAAGCTCGGCCGGGACGTCGTACTCGTCGAGGCCGACCTCTGTGGCTGGGGAGCCAGCGCCCGCAACGCCGGCTACATCACACCGACCCTCGGCAACGACCCCCGCATCCTCAACCGCTTCTACGGCGACCGGGTGCGCGGGCTCTACAAGTTCGCCAGTAATGCGGTGGACTTCACGGAGGATCTCGTCACCAGGCATGGGATCGACTGCGGCTACCAGCCGACCGGCAACATCGCGGCCGCGCCGACTGCCGCCGCGTTCCGGCGCATGGTGGCGCACGGCAGGCCGGGCCGCCGATCGGTGGTGGGCGACGCCGCACAGCTCGGCATCCCGCCGGCCTTCCCGGGCGGTATCCACATCAAGGTCGGCGGCATCCTGAACCCGGGGCAGCTGGCGCTCGGTGTCCGCGAGGTGGTTCGCACGTCGGCCGTGCGCGTGTTCGAACAGAGTCCGGTCACCGGCGTCGTCGACACCGGTGACTCCGTGAGGGTCGAGCTGTCCGGAGGACGGATCAGGGCCCGCCAGGCGATCCTGACCACCAACGCCTTCACCAACGAGCTGCCGATCGCGCCGCGCAACCTCAGCACTCCGGTCTGGGTGACGGCGGTCGAGACCGAGCCGGTCTCCGCCGAGATGCTGGACGCCGCCGGTTGGACGAGTCGCACCCCCATGACGACGAACCATTTCGTGATGCAGAGCTTCCGGCCGACGAACCGCGGCACCATCGTCTACTCCACGCGCTGCCTGCAGACGGCCCGTCGGCCGCGGGCGGACCGAATGCCCGACCAGGCGGTGGTCGACGACCTGGTGCGTGGTTTCCGGGAGCGTTTCCCCACGTTGACCGACGTCGCCCCGGCTCGCGCCTGGGGCGGTTGGATCGGGCTCACGCCGTCCAACATGGCGGTCGTAGGACAGGCAACACCCCGCGTCTACTACTCGATGGCCTGCAACGGGCACGGGCTGCCCCAGGCCCCGTACCTCGGCACCCTGCTCGCCGACCACCTCGTTGAGAAGGGCATGCACGACGACCTGGCCGCCGTCTGGCGAGAGTCACGACGGTTCGCTCCGGGCATCGTGAACCCGGTGACGCTGCGCCTGGGTTGGCTCGCCGACCGCCTGGGCGACCGAATCGGCCGCCTCCGCCGATGACGCCGGCCTCCCCCGGCCGGGCGTCGCTTGTGGTCGCTCGGCCCGCGTACGTCGACGGATGCAGGAACGTGCAAGGCATCGAAGAGGCCGTGAACCACATGTTGATCCGAAGAGGAGCCTGACCACCCATGCCTGACACCAAGCCGCCCCTGGGCACTGTGATCATTGTCGGCGGCGCCGGCGCGATGGGGCGCTGGGCCGTCCGAGGGATCGCCAAGCTCGGCACGGCCAAGAAGGTGCTGATCGCCGACATCGACGTGTCACGCGCCCAGCAGCTCGCCGATGAGGTCGGCGGTCCGTGCGTCCCCGTGCGCCTCGACGCCACGGACCCGGCAGCGCTGCGGCAGGCGTTCGTCGAGTGCGACGTGGTCCTCAACACCATGGGCCCGTTCTCGAAGTTCGCCAGGCCCATAGTGGAGGCCGCCATCGACTGCGGCTGCGACTACCTGGACATCGACGACGACTGGGAGTCCACGGTCGAGGCGTTCGAGTTCGACGCCCAGGCTCGCGACAAGGGCCTCCGCGTCGTGAAGGGCATCGGCGGCAGCCCGGGCATCTCCAACTTGGCGGCAGCACTGGTCGCCCGGCGGCTCGACAAGGTCACCGAGATCTTCACCGGGTGGTCGATGCGTGGCGCGGTGCTGGAGGACGAGCCGGCTTACCCGTCGACCGGTGGTGCCGGGGCGGCCGTCGAGCACTGGCTGATCCAGATCAGCGGCTCGATCCGCGCCTACCGCAACGGCACCGAGAAGGACATCGAACCCCTCACTCCCGTCGAGCTCCTGTACCCGGGCAAAGGGCAGGTCCGGGCCTATACCGTCGGGCACCCCGAGGCGATCACCCTGCCGCGCTGCTTCCCGACCGTCGTCAGCTCGACGAACCTCACGTCCGGTCCGGCGTGGGTCTTCGACCACGCGCGCAGGGTCGCGGCCGACTACGACGCCGGTCGGGTGACCCTCGCTGAGGGCGCCGGCCGCCTCGAGGACATGCCCGCTCCCCCGGTCGACGCTCCGCGCACTCGCGATCCGCTCGCCCAGGTCTGGGCCCTCGCTCGCGGCGAGCGCGACGGGGAGCCGCTCGCGATCTCGGTCGAACCGGCGTCGATGCCGCCGGGCAAGATGGGCGGCGGCACCGGCGCGGCACTGGCGGTGGGACTCGAGCTGTTGCGCCAGGGCCGCATCACCGAGCCCGGCGTGCACGCCCCGGAGGGCGTCATCGACCCCCACGACTTCTTCTCGGTGTTCCTGGGGTTCGTCGAGCCGGCCGTCGCGTCGGTGGATGATCTCCTGATCATCCACGAAGGGCCGGTCGGCTGATCGACGACCGCGGTGACGCCAGCGCGCGCCGATGTCACCTCGCCACAGAGGCCCACCGCCACCGGCGGTGGGCCTCTCCGGCGTCGGTCACAGTGGCGAGGAGCGCGGGGACAGCGAGCAGGGCGGCGACTCCCGGGCCGAGCTGATCCCCCAACCGGGCGCGATGACCCTCAGGAGACGGGCGCGGCACCGTGCGGTTGGCGAACATCTGGGCATGACGATTCAGAAGATCAACCCGGACACGATCGCGCCACCGCACGGCCACACGCAGGTGATCGTCGCGACCGGCAGCAAGCACGTCTACATCTCGGGGCAGATCGCCATCGACGTCGACGAGAAGCTGCTCGGCGAAGGGGACTACGAGACGCAGGGCTACCACACGGTGAAGAACGCCTACGCGGCCATCGCTGCGTCGGGCGCCAACCCGAAGGATGTGGTTCGGATGATGGTGTACGTCGTCGATCCGACCCAGGAGAACCTCGAGAAGCTCTACGGCGGGCTGGCCAGGGCCACCTCCGAGGCCGGCGGCAGCACCACCGCCATGACCTTGATAGGCGTCGTCGGCCTGTCCACGCCCGGCGCCTTGGTCGAGGCGGACATGACCGCCATCACCGACTGATGAATGGCAGAGGCCCGGCCGTACGACACCGGAGGTCCCCTGATTCCGGCTCATGCCGAGGGAGGTGTCTGCGGCGGGGTCCTGCCAGCCCTCAGAGACCCTTCGGCCCCCACGGGGACCGCGCTTATGAAAGCCAGTCCAGCCGGCCCGAGGGCGACCGGATACTGGGCGCGCCTTCTTCACGTAGGCGAGGGACGGGACAACCACCTTCTGGCGGACGTACCCCGGCTCCTGGACCCCGCGCCCGAGCGGCGCTGGTGGTCGGAGACGTGGTCGGCCATGGGCTGCACGGGGCGGCGACCATGGGCCGGTTGAACTCAACGCACAAGCGGAGCGCGCGGTACTCGAAGGCAAGAGCCACCGTCGGCGGCCCGCGCTCAGGGAGCGGCTGAGCCGCATCGCTGCTTCACGCCAGGCAGTTCTCGAACGCAGCGGAGGCGCCTGTGAAAACCCCCTCTGCCCTGATCCCCGTTACACCTCAGCCCTCAGCCGAAACGGCACCTATCTGCTGGAAGTGGATCACATTGATGATCACGCGAAGGGCGGCGAAGACCTGCCCCGGGCAATGATCGCTCTGTGTCCCAACTGCCATGCTCTTAAGACTCGTGGCACTGTCACCGACGATTTCCGCCAACTATTGCGCGTCATCACTGCCCTCACCAAGCACCGGCAACTGCTCGCCGACGCTTGAACTGTGGACTGACACTTGGCGGCGCGACTCGATGCGCGACGTAGTCCCTGTTGCCAGCGGTGGTGGTGATCCTGGAGCCAAGCAACTGTCCAGGCTGCGCACTGAGCCGACCCGCGCAGCCAGACGATCCGGTCATTCATGCTCCACCCACACCTGGCCGGGGCGCGCCATGAGCGGCACGGATCCCTACGAACGATCGGGTGCAATCGCAAAGTAGGTGCACCATGAGAGCGTCACAGCGACACGGACCGCATGAGGCGCCGACTGCATCGTGCGCGCCAGCGCGGCCGACCCCCCGACGATGCTGCACCGGAGCGCTCCGGTGCAGCATCGTCGTCTCACGGCCACGCAGAAGCCCCGGCGGGATAGTTCCCGACTGGGCTTCGCAGTCCGCCCGCTCTCACGCACCTGTCACGAACAGGGCGGACACTCCCGGACCACGAGGCACTGACCTGCATTTTTGTGCCTGACATGGAGTGGCTGGACGCCTTTGGACGGTCCCTACAACCTGTGCCATGTGGTACCCAGGGAGGGTCCCAGGATCAGGACCGGGGCGTCTTCTGGCCCGTCAAAGCGGTATTGCAGGGTGTTCGGTGGTGTCTCGCTCACCCGTCCGAGCCTCTCATCTGTCACGAGATGTCACATCGCCGGGGTGAATCTAGCGGGCCTCGTCCCACTCTCGCCAAGTCGCTCGGTTGGTGGTCCTCATGGGTCACGCCGTCTCCTCCGCCGCAGCCCCGTGCAGGCCATCCCATGTGGTGGCGGCTCCACGAAGATCCTCTACATCCGGCTTGACGTACCACCGCTTGGTTGTCTTTACGTTCGTATGCGCAGCCCATCGCGCGGATCCGGCGACGACGGTGCCGGCGGCCAGAATCATGGTGGCCGCGCCGAGTGCGGCACGCCGCAGGAACGTGGAGCGCATGGAAGGTCCTTCCTTCACACCGGGACGGCGGCTGCCGACCGTTACGGCAAGTCGTACGCCGGACGGCACCGCGCCAACCGCAGGTGGATCCGGCCGGGTGAGCGCATGGTCAGGGATGTGACACAACACCGATGAGCACCGTGAAACCGACGCTCGGAACACAGAAGGTCAGCCCAGCTGTCGGACGCACCGCCGAGTGGATCACGCGCTGCCTGCTCGGCTGGCCCCCGGGCAAGGAGGACGCTGCCCGGCCGGCAGCCCGGCTCCAGCAGCGTCAACTCCGGCCCGGTGAAACGGCCTTCCGACAGGGGGCGATCCCAGACGGAATCTGGATCATCCGCAGCGGACAGCTCACGGCCGACACGGTGGGCGTCGCACCGGGGTCGCTCATGGTGAATGCCTCCAGGCTGTCGTCGGGTGTGCTCTCCTCGGCCGCGGGCACACCCTCAGAACCGGCGTACGCGGCAACGATCTCGTCGACCTGCTGGTAGCCGGAGCGCAGGAGGAAGGTGTTGAGGCGGCCGTAGGACTTGGCGCCGAGGATGAAGAAGTCCGGTTCGGGGTTGCGGAGTTGGTCGATGCCGGGTGCGGGCTGTGCCAGGCAGTCCGCGCTTGCGCCGGAGGCGGCCAGCAGGGCGGCGGAGAGGTTCATGGGGGCGCCGGTGGCGTAGCACTCGTGAACCTGGAGCTGGCGGTAGAGGGTCTGGTCGCCGGTGTGGCCGGTGAGGGAGACCACGTGGTCGGCGAGTACGTCCTGCGGGGCGGCGGGGGCGGTGAGACGGACACGGATGCGGTCTCCGTCGGGACTGAGGGACTGCACGCGGGCGCCGGTGTGGACGGTTACCCGATCGTGGGCGCCGTCGGTCAACGCCTGGGAGATGTCGACGAGTTCCTGGCGTGCGGGGAGGGTGTCGTCGGGAACCACGCCCCAGTCGGGGGCAGGGTTGCGGACCGCCCAGATGAGCCGGGTGCCGGGGAGGGCGGCGAGGTCGCGGCTGCGGTCTGGGCGGATTTTCCGGCGCCGACGAGCAGGACGGTGCCCTGCCAGTGGGTGGGGTCGGTGGTGTTGGGGATGGTGCGGGTGATGCGGTGGGCGAGGGCGCGTTCGCCGGGGGCGGGGATGCCGCCGTCGCCGAGGGTGTTGGGGTGGGTGTAGGTGCCGGTGCAGTCCAGGACCATGGTCGCTTCCGCGGTGTCCTCGCCGTCCGGGGTGTCCAGGAGCAGGGTGAAGGGGAGGGCGGCCCGGGCCGTCGTGCCGATCTGCTCGTGCTTGAGCAGGCCGGTACGGGCGATGCCGACGACGCGGGTGTGGTAGCGGATACGGCTTGTGAGTGCCGGGAGTTCGGCGATCGGCCTCAGGAGGCGGGTGAGCAGTTCGGTGCCGGTGGGGCAGGGGCCGTCCGACGGTGCGTCGCAGAGGTGGGCGCGCATCCGGTGGGAGACGTTCAGCTCCCAGGGGGTGAACAGGCGGACGTGGCCCCAGGCGCGTACGTTCGCGGCCGCGGTGTCGGCGGCTTCGTAGACGGTGAACGGCCATCCGGCGTCGGCGCAGGCGAGGGCGGCGTCCAGGCCGATGGGTCCGGCGCCGAGGATCGCGACGTGCGGGATGGCGGGCATACGCGGGTACCTCCCGGGGCGGTTGTCAGATGGCGCAGTGGACAGGGCGGGGCAGGCTGCCGTCGGCGAGACGGGCGGCGAAGAAACGCTCGGTCACCAGTTGTTTGCCCCGCTCCAGTGGGGTGCCGGCGGGTGCGAGATGCATGTCGGGGCTGGTGGTCAGGTCGGCTCCGGCGGGGTGCCAGTGCAGGCCGTCCGCCGTTACGGTGAGTTCGGGGACGGAGGAGTCCTCGCCGATCTCGACGCCCTCGTCGGCGAGGCCGCGGTGCAGCAGGGGACGTACGGCGAAGTGGTGCGCGGGCAGGCCGAGTTCGGCCAGGAGGGCGGCGACGGCCGGGATCTCGCCGGTGTTCTCCGGGGTTTCGGTGAGCGCGACGCGTGGGGGCAGGCCGATGTCGATCAGGTGGCGGATGCCGTCCATGGTGCGCTGCCAGGAGCCGGGGCCGCGGTGCAGGTCGTGGGTGGCGGGTGTGGCGCCGTCCAGGGAGGTCTGGACGGTGAGTTTGCGGTCGGCGAGAGTGTCCAGGCCGTTGGCGCGTCTGCCGCGCAGCAGCATCGCGTTGGTCATGACGACGGTGGGCAATTGGGCGGAGGCGTAGTCGAGCAGGCCGACGATGTCGGGGTGGAGGAAGGGCTCGCCGCCCGTGATGTACAGCTCAGTGAATCCGGAGGCCACCGCCTCGTCCGCCAGTGCCCGGAAGTCCGTGGCGGTCAGGGTGCGCGGGGCGGCCTTGGGGGAGGAGGCGACGGCGCAGTAGTCGCAGGCCAGGTTGCAGTGGAAGTTGGTGTAGATCCACAGCCGGGAGGGGAAGTAGGGACTGCCGAACAGTGGCACTACCGGGCGGTCACCCTCCAGTGCGGACGCTGACGCGGGTCCCCACCCGTCCTCGGCGGGCTGGAAGGCGGTCGGCAGGGTGGAGCGGTAGAGGTGGTAGCGGCCGCGGGCGCGTTCGCGTGGGGGCAGGATCTCCAGGCAGGTGGTCCACCAGCCGGTCTCGATGGTCTCCACGAAGACCTCCGGGAGCCCGGCGGCGCGCATGGAGGCGGCCTGTGTCTGCCAGTCGTACGACAACGGCACCAGCTCGGCCGACGCCTGCCCGGCGTCGAGGTCGAGCAGGGCGTACCAGACCTCGTGGCGGCCGTCGTTGGCGGGTTTGCCCAGCACACCGACATTCACCACCAGCGTGTCGCCGGTCCGTCGCTGCCAGGGCAGGCCGCTGTGCGTGCACAGGATCACGTCCGTGCTGGACGCTGCCACTCGCTGCTGGTGCTGGTTTTCGGGCAGGGACTCCCACCAGAAGTCGTTCAGGGCGAGGGTGGAGCCGTGCACCATGTGCACGTCGACCCCGTCGATCGTCTCCCGGCGCTCGGTGGGTAGTTCGCCCATCCAGGCGGCGAAGCGACGGCTGGTGGTGGCGAGGGTGTGGTCGTAGATGAGCTGGGCGAACTCGTTGTCCTTCGGATCGCGGTAGCCGCAGCCGCAGTCGGTGTCGCCCCGGGCGATCGCCACGTCGTAGTTGCCCGCGACACAGGTGATGTCGTTGCCGGTCAGGATCGGCCACAGGGCGTCGACGTCGGCGCCGAAGCCGCCCAGGTCGCCCAGGCAGTACAGCCGTTCGGCGCCTTGGGCACGGGCGTCGTCGACGAAGGCTTGCAGGGCGTACGGGTTGCCGTAGGGGCCGCCGCATACCGCGATGCGCATGTCAGGGATCTCCAGGGAGTACAGGGTGATTCAGGCAGGCGTGGGGTTCAACGACTCCAGGGGACGGGTGGCCGCGTCGACGCCGCCGCGCAGCCGGAATATCCCGATCGCGGCGACTCCGGCCAGCCAGCAGGCCACCACCAGCAGGTAGGAGGCGGTGGCACCCATCCGGGTGGCGAGGTCAGGCAGGGCCAGGGTGCCGACGATCGCGCCGATGCGGCCGACGGCGACCGAGAAACCGACACCTGCGCCTCGCAGGTGAGTGGGGAACAGCTCGGTGAAGGTCGGGTAGGCGGAGGTCCAGGCGGCGGTGGCGAAGGCGTTGGCGGTGATGAAGGCGAGCGTCACCCACGCCGCGCTGCCGCTCGCGGTGGCCCAGGCGAGCAGTCCGACCCCGGCCGCGGCGAGCGTGTAGGAGGCGGCCACCGTGCGGTGGCGGCCGAGCCGGTCGAAGACCAGCGACATGGCCAGGCCGCCCACCAGCGCGCCCACGTTGCCGACGATGAAGAAGAACGGCACCTGCGCGTGCCCGATGTGCACCTGCTTCAACACCACCACCGACAACAGCGCGAAGATGCCGTAGTAGCCGAACGCCTCGGCCAGATCGAGAACCGAGCCGAGCGCGAGGCGTCCCGGGTGCCGGCGCAGCAGCTCACCGAGCGCCTGGTGGGGAGCCGGTGCCGGAACCGGCGGCGCGTCCGAGGCGCCGTGGCCTTTCTCAGGGATCAGGCCCGATCGCCGCTCCATGCGTACGACGACGGCCTCCGCCTCCTCGTAGCGGCCCTGGGAGACCAGCCAGCGCGGCGACTCGGGGATGCGGCGCCGGAAGTACAGCACGACCAGTGCCAGGAGGCCGCCGATCACGAACAGGTAGCGCCAGGAGACGGCGTCGTCCAGTGCGAGCGTGTTCAGCAGCAGATACGCCAGCAGCCCGGCCAGCACCGCCCCTGCCGCCCAGAAGTTCATCACCACCGCGCCGACCCTGCCGCGCACCCGGGCGGGCATCAGCTCGGCGATGGCCGCGTTCACGATGGCGTACTCGGCGCCCACGCCGAGGGCGGCCAGGAACCGGAAGGTGTACACGAAGCCGAGCGCCGGGCTGAGCCCGGTGAGAACGGTGAAGGCCGCGTACCACAGCAGGGTGAGTACGAACAGGCGGCGGCGTCCGAACCGGTCGGCGAGATGGCCGCCTGCGAGCGCGCCGAGCAGGATGCCGGTGAGCCAGACCGCGAGGATGGCGTCCTGCTGGAAGACGGTGGCGTGGAAGTGGGTGCCGAGGGGGCCGACGGCGCTGCCGAACAGCTGGACTTCGAGGGAGTCGAAGAGCCAGCCGGCGCCGAGCGCGACCATGATCGTGGTGTGCAGGCCGTTCCAGGGCAGCCGGTCCAGCCGGGCCGCCAGGTCGGTGGGTATACGGGCGTGCGCGGACGCTTCGTTCGTGGTCATGCGCTGGAAACCCGCTGGGGGCCGGTCGCCTTCCGTCTGTGGCGGAGAAGGCGGGCCGGGCCCTTCGCGTAGCGGCGGCGGATGTGCTCGGGATGCACTCCGGCGAAGTACAGCAGCTTCAGGTACTGCATGAACAGGATCATCCGCCACACCCCGTGCTCGACCAGGCGGCGCGCCGAGGCGGTGGAGGTGGCCGGGAGGATGGCCAGAGACCCGCGGCGGTCGAGGCGGCGGGACATCTCCAGGTCCTCCATGATGGCCAGGTCCGGGAAGCCGCCGAGCTCCTCGAAGACGCTGCGGCGGATGAACATGGCCTGGTCGCCGAAGATGTGCCGCAGGTGCCGGGCGCGGGCGTTGGACGTGTACGCGAGGTAGTCCAGGCCCGGAGTGCGGCGGTCGAAGCGCAGGGTCAGCCCGCCACCGACCACGATTGGGTCGGACATCGCCGCGCGAATCTGGACGAGGGCGGCGTGGTGGATCTCGGTGTCGGCGTGGATGAACCACAGCACCTCGCCGCTCGTCTGCCGGGCTCCGGCGTTCATCTGCTTCGCCCGGCCCCGCTCGCTGTGCACCACCTTGGCGTGCAGGGAGGCGATCTCGACGGTGGCGTCGGTGGAACCGCCGTCGACCACGACGAGTTCGCAGCCAGGAAAGTCCCGGCACAGACGGCCGAGCGCCGCCTGGATCGTGCTCTCCTCGTTCAGCACGGGCACGATGATCGACACGGATGTTTCGCGCGGTGTCGTGGTCGTCCGCCCTCCGCCGGTGAGTCTCATACATCCTCCCGTGACTGCGGCGATGCGAGCACGGCCGCGATCCTCGACGGCAGGGCCGGGTCGACCAGGAACTCGGCGGCATCCTCCGGGGTGTCCAGATCGCGCAGCGGGGCGAGAAGCCCGGTGCGTAGCCCGGCCTCGCCAGCGAGTTCGAGGGTGGTGGTGAGCACCTTGTCGGTGCTCCACCATGCCGGATCGAGGGCGAACAGCTCGGTGTGCGGCGCGCCCATACCGATCAGGTAGTAGCCGCCGTCCAGTGCTGGGCCCAGCACTGCGTCCCGGCTCTCCAGCGTGCTGAGCGCGTCGATGAGGTGATCCCGGGTCAGGGTGGGCGCGTCGGTGCCGATCACCAGCAGAGGGCCCGCGCCGTCGGCGAACGCGTCGGTGACGGCGAGGGTCAGCCGTTCGCCCAGGTCAGTGCCGCGCTGGCACAGCGTACGGGTGCCCGCGGGCAGGGGTGGGCCGAGGGCATGGGCGCTGGGATGGTCTGCCGGGGCATAGGCCAGATACGTTCGATGTCCTGTCGACCGGGCTGTGTCGAGGGCGTGTTCGATGAGTTGGGCTTGCAGGTGCGCGCACCGCTGTGGGCCCAGCAGCGGGTGCAGCCGAGTCTTGACGGTGCCCGGCCTGGGCGGCTTCGCCATGATCAGTACGGCGGGTGCGGTGGTGGCCATCATGCGTCGAACCGGTGGACGAACCCGGCAGGAGCGACCGACTCCAGCCCGGACACGGCCCCGGCCACGAGGTCGGCGAAGATCTGCTTACTCGCGTCCATCCGGGCCAGCAGCGCCTCGACCGGCTCCGGTTCGGGGGCCACGCCGTTGGCGTAGTCGGTGACGAAACCGACCAGTGCCAGGGGCAGTTCTGTCTCCCCGGCCAGCACGACCTCCGGACCGGCGGTCTGGCTGACCGCGGTGACGCCGGCGGCGCGCAGGGCGGCGATCTCGCTGCGGCTGTTGAAGCGCGGCCCGTCCACGTGCCCGTACACACCCTGCGGCACGACCGGCACACCGAGTTGTCCGGCGGCGCCGATGAGCGCCTGGCGGAGCGGCTCGCTGAAGGGCCGGTCGAAGATCCAGTGGCCGCGGCCCGGCTGCCCGGGGGTGTCGTACCAGGTGCACGGTGATCCGTCGGGCAGCCGGTTGGCGGGGAAGTACAGGTCGTCGAAGACGACCAGCGAGCCGGGTGCGGCGGCCGGGTCGGTCGAGCCGCACACGGTCAGGGAGATCACCGCGTCGACGTTCCGCGCGCGGAGTGTGGCGAGGTTGGCCTTGTGGTCGACCTGGTGGGACAGGCGGCTGTGGCCCGTGCCGTGCCGGGACAGCTGGATGATGTCCGTGCCCTTGAGGCGGCCCTCGGTGACGGTGGCTTGCCCGTGGTCGGTGGTGACGGCGTGGGTGACCGCCCCTTGCAGGTGGGGCCAGTTGTAGCTGCCCGAGCCGGTGATGACGCCGATGCGCATCCGGATCTCCTCTCCTTTCACTTGCTTGCTGACGTGCGGACTTCGACGATCGGGAGCAGCTTGCGCAACTCGGCGTTCTCCACGGGGTCCAGGACCGAGTGCTGCACGCAGGCCGGTACCAGGGTGCCGTTCTCCGGGTGGGCCATGGCGTACTGGCAGGCGGCCAGGCGTTCTTGTGTCTCGCGGATCTTCGGGTCGTCGCTGCTCTCGCCGCGCTGCATCAGCTCCCAGGCCGGGGCGACGTCGGCGGCGTCCATGAACATGTGCATCACGAAGGTCACCGGCCGGACACGGAAGCCGTGCCGCAGCAGCCTTCCGGCACCGACCCGGTGCACCGTCCGGGCCAGCCAGGAGAACGCTACGGCGATGGTGTGCGGGTGGCGGGCGACGACGCGCACCAGCTTGGCGGCGAGCAGCGCCGGTGGCGTGCCGGTGAAGTTGACCTTGCCGAGGTGGCGGAAGAAGGCGTCGCGGACGGCGAGGTCACGTGGGTCGTCGCCGTCGAGGAAGGGGAACCAGCGAGGGCCGACGTAGAAGCCGTAGGCGGTGCGGTTGCAGCGCACGTCGCCGTTGTGGAAGACGTTGTGGTCCAGGCGGGTACCGGCGCCGCGCTCGATCTCGGCCCACACCGCTTCCGGCGTGGCCGCCCGGTACTGCTCCTTCCAGCGGCGTTCGTCGCCGACGAACGCGGCGGGCTGGAAGGAGAACATGCCGTACCCGGCCGCATGGTTGTCGCGGATGACGTCGGCGACCTCGTCCAGGTTGCCGGGGGTGACGGTCATGTTGTGGGCAAGGAAGAACCGGACCCCGTGCTCGCGCCTGAGCTTGCGGAACTTGGCCGCGAACCGTCGACGACAGGTGTTCAACGCCCTTTCGCTCGGCGGGCGTTCGACGCCGCGCCGCCCGTACATGAACTTGTCGAAGTGTGCGGCGAAGGACAGCCGGTCGAACCGCTTCCTGCCGTCCGGCCCGAGCGCAAGCTGCTTCAAATAGTCGTAGTCGAAGTCGCCGTGGGTGAAGCTCATCGGTTCGCGGCCCTGCTCGCGCATGATCCGCAGTGCGGCCGCGTGGTCGTCGGGCGGCAGCAGGCTCACCTCGCCGCCGATCAGCTGGGTGTGGGCGCGCGGGCCGCGGAGCTTGCGCAGCAACTCCATCTGGGCGGCGATTTGCTCGCGGGTGTGGGCGCCGTCGATGCGGACGGCGTTGGCGTCCCGGGAGTGGTAGCAGGGGGTGCACTTGAGGTTGCACTTGGGGAAGACGCCGTGGGTGCCCTCGCAGCCCACGCCGTGCTGCCCGATGATCTGTGCCGGAGTTTTCACGCCGTCGGGCAGTTCGGCCCAGCGGCGTGCCATCGCCTCGGCGAACTCCGGATCGTAGGGGCGGGTGGCGCGCTCCAGGGCACGCAGTCTCGCCACGAGTCCCATCAGTTCTGTTCCTGCTTTCCGTGTGCGGTACGGCTGGCCCGAACGGCCGACGAGGGTATGCGGGGCCCGGAAAGGCCCAGTGAGAAAGCCTGGCTGCTCCTGTTCCTGCGGAGGAGCAGCCGGGCGTACAGCAGCATCAGGGCGTCCTCGGCCGGCACCCACCAGCGCAGCGGCTGCGCCGCGTACCGGCCGAAGCAGCCGCAGTTGTTCACGGCGAGCCCGCGCACGTACGCCTGCACGGCCAGAGCCGCCCAGACCAGGTTCACACCGGTGAAGATCCATACCGGGGTGCGGGCCGAGGAGCGGGGCCGGGCCAGGAACCACGCCCCGACGGTCGCCTCACCGGCGATCAGAGCTTCGGCGAGGGCGGTCGAGCCGGCGCCGTTCGTCAGCCGGTAGGCGTCGAGAATGCCCGGCATCGCGTCAAGGGACGCGAGCTGGCCCGCGGCCATGGCCGCGAACAGAGCCCCCAGAACGAGACGGAGGATCACCGCCGTACCCTCCTTCGCAGGGCCATGAGGCCGCCGATGACACCCTTGGTGCGGGCCAGCCGGCCGTAGACGTCGAGCAGGGCGGCGTGCCAGGGCCCGTCCGCGTACGTCGGATACGGGTGCACCGTCCTGGCGTACTGCGACGGCGTCCAGCCCAGCCGTACGGCTGCGGCCAGGTGCGCGATGGTCTCCCCGGCGCGCGGGGCGACCACCGTGGCGCCGATGATCCGGCCGCGCGGGTCCAGCACCAGGGTGGTGAAGCCCTCGGTGCGGCCGTCGGCGACCGCCCGGTCCACCCGGTCGTGGTCAAGGGTCAGTACACGCGCCCTGCTGCCGTGCCGGACCTGCGCTTCCTCGGCGGTCAGGCCGACCCGGGCGACTTCGGGGTCGGTGAACGTCACCCAGGGCACGGCGTCGTAGTCGATCCGCCGCCGCACGCCGAGCAACGCGTCGGTCGCGGCGGCCCCGCCCTGCACTCCGCCGAGGTGGGTGAAGGCCGAGCGGCCGGTCACGTCCCCGGCGGCGTAGACGCGCGGGTTGTTGGTGCGCAGCCGGTCGTCCACCCGGACGTTGCCCCGCTCGTCCAACTCCACGCCGGCCGCCTCCAGACCGAGCCCGGCCGTGTTGGCGCGGCGGCCGGTGACCGCCAGCAGCGCGTCGTACGGCAGCGGATCATCCGCACCGTGCAGCGCGCCGTCGGCCACCCGCTCCGCCCGGTACCCGGTCAGCACGGTGACACCCTCCGCGACCAGGCGTTCCCGCAGCACCTGCGAGGCACGCGACTCCTCTCGGGGCAGCAGCCGGTCCAACGCCTCCACCACCGTCACCTGCGAGCCGAGACGGGCGAAAGCCTGGCCCAGCTCGCAGCCGATCGCGCCGCCGCCCAATACCACCAGACGTTCCGGCAGTTCGGTCAGCTGCCAGATGGTGTCACTGGTCAGGGGGCCTTCCTCGGCCAGTCCCGGGATCGGTACCAGGGCGGGGGCCGAGCCGGTCGCGATGACCGCGTACCGGAAGGAGATCTCCCGCTCCCCGGCCGTGAGCGTGCGCGGCCCGGTCAAGAGGGCCGGGCCGTACGCCACCTCCACGCCGAGCCTACGTAGTTCGTCGGCGGAGTCGTGCGGCTCGATCGCGACGATCGCCCCCTTCACGTGGCTCATCGCCGCCGCCAGGTCCGCCCGTCCGGTGGGTGCGTCCAGGCCGTACCGGCCGCTGACACGTGTGGCCTGGACCTCGGCGGCCACGTGCAGCAGTGCCTTGCTGGGCACGCACCCGGTCCACAAACAGTCCCCACCCAGCCGGTCCCGCTCCACCAGCAGAACCCGGGCACCGAACCGCCCCGCCGTCCGCGCGGCCGTCAGCCCGGCGCTGCCGCCGCCGATGACCACCAGGTCGTACGCGTCACGCGCGTCGTACGCGCTCATCGAACCGCCTCACTCGCCCTTCCCGTACGCACCCGAACTCCTGTCCCGCTCGCTGGTACGGGCAGGAAACCCGGCCGGGTGGGCGATCCCTTCCCTTCGGGTACGACTATTCGCGCGAGAGCCGGAGACAGCCGCGAACGGCACCGCTGCGGCGTGTCCCCGAGGTCCCTGAGGAACAGCAGCCCAGGTCCAGGGGAATGACGGCTGCGGCCCACCGGGTCTCCGGCCAGGCCGCCGGCCGGCCCTTCGGACCCGCCCGACGCAACTTTGGAGGCCTCCGCTGCGGGGGCTCGGGCGACCGAGTGGACATCTCCTCCCTGCACCTGCTTGCTCGTCCGGCCACCTCAGGGACCGGGAGGCGTGGACGTGCCTGCGATGCGGTCGGCGAGGCGGCGTATCCGGAACTCGGTCAGCGAGGTGGGCGCCCGGTGCGGATGGCCGCGTATCGACGCTTTCATGAGCCGCAGGGCGAGAAGTTCGCCGCTGCACGCCCAGCAGCGAGCTACATGGGCCGCGACGCGGGTGTGCCGCGCCCCGGTGAGCTGACCGTCCGCGTACACCCCGACCGCGCCGCGCAGCCGTAGATGGCGCAGCTTCTCGCGGCACTCCGCCCACCACCGGCACGCCCTGGGGGCACTCAGCTTCGTCATGCACCGGAAACCCTCGTCAAGAGGCAGCACATTCCGTGGAATGCTCCACTTGGTGCGCAGGGTTTCCAGTCCGTGGGAGACACAGTGGCGCATCCGCAGGAGGTGCGGGACAAGGCGTTCGCGGAGTTCGTGCTGCCCGAGGTGGAGGTGCTGCTGCGGGTGGCGATGACGCTGACCGCGCAGCCCGCCGACGCCGAGGACCTGGTGCAGGACACCCTGCTGCGCGCCTACAAGGCCATCGACCGGTTCGACGGGGAGCATCCGCGTGCCTGGCTGCTGACCATCATGCGCCGTGCCGAGATCAACCGGCACCGCCGCCGCAGGCCCCACCTGCTCGACGACCCCGACGCCGACCTGGACCGGCTGACCGCGGCCGACACGGTGGCCTCACCGGAGGAGGTGGTGGTCGGCGAGCACTTCGACGAGGTGGTCGGCGCCGCGCTGGCCGCCCTGCCGGAGAAGCACCAGCAGGTCGTACGCCTCGTGGACATCGGCGGGCTCAGCTATGCGGAGGCCGCGGACGTGCTGGAGGTTCCGGAGGGGACCGTGATGAGCCGACTGCACCGAGCCCGCAAGCGGATAAGGACCCAGCTGGCGGCGGCCGGACTCGCGCCGAAGAGGAGCTGGATGTGATCGGGCACCGGGGCGGGGCGGGACACCGCCGGATGACCTGCATGCAGGTCGCACGGGTGCTCCAGACGTGCCTGGACGGCGAGGCAGACGAGATCACCGCGCAACGGGTGGCCGCCCATGTGGAGGACTGCCGCCGCTGCGGTCTGGAGACCACCGTCTATCAGGAGATCAAGAACTCGCTGGGCCGCCAGGAGCTGCCGGACGAGACCGCCATGGCACGCCTGCGTGCCTTCGGCGCCACCCTGGTCACCGCAGGACCGGCTGAGGCGTGCGACGAGGGGGCCGGCCCCGACGGAGCCTGAGCCAGCCGGCGTGGCTGCCGCAATGACCGCGCGGCGTTTCCGGTCCGCACGGCAAACCTATGGAGGACGGGTGCCGCACCACACCGACATCGTCGCGATCGGGATGGGGCCCGGGGGCGAGCATTTCGCCGGGCGGCTGGCCGAGGCTGGGCTTCACGTCACCGGCGTCGAGGCCGAACTGGTCGGCGGCGAGTGCCCCTGCTCCCGACCCACCACACCGAGCACATCCACCCGGGCACCTCCGACCTGGCCGCGCTCCGGCCGTCACCCAGAAGGCGGACCGCACAACCTCGGTTTGCGAAGGCGCAGACATGCCGAGTGACGTGGGAAAACAGCTCGATCGGAGCCACGGCTGAGCTGCATATGGGTGATCGAAGGGGATCAGTTCGCGTCGCAATACACGTCAGCACGACGCTTTTATCCCTATATGACGGATTACCCTCACGCGGTCACCGAGGCCGCATCCGGCTGAGGAGACAATCATGCACCCTCGTCACATAGCCGCCGCTGCCCTCGCCGCCGCCACAATCTCTCTGACCGCTCTCGCCGCGCCGGCGAACGCGGGGCCGGGCCCGACGGGCACACCCGGCGCCTCATCGAGCTGCACCATGCGGCGATCCTCCGCCACCACGATGTCGATGACTTGCACCATGGCGATGCCGTCCACCATGACCATGCCGTCCACCATGACCATGCCTTGCACCATGGCGATGCCATCCGCCATGACGAAGTCGTCCGCCATGACGAAGTCGTCCGCCATGACAATGACTTGCAGCATGGCGATGCCATCCGCCGCGCCGACGACGCGGATTCCGCCCACTCCTCACGGGACTGTCGGAGCCGGCGCAGGTGGCATGGTCAAGAACTCGTCGCCCGCGAGGCTCGCGGCCGGGGCCATGTTGGTGAGCCTCGCAGGCGGCGGCAGCGCGTTCGTGATGATGCGCCGCCGCGGCAGTCGGAGGGCCTGTCGGCAGCGGCCCCCGGGACAGCTCCTGCGCTGAGACTGATCTCGGGCAGCGGAGGACTCGCTCCACCAAGCGAGCCGCAGGCCGATGGCCAAGGGGACGGCGAGCGCAGCGTACCGGGGGGGCGGACGCGACGCGGGCCAAGGTGGCAATCACCCCGAGGGCGAGCAGGGTGCCCGTGGTCGCCGCCGTGCCGAGGGCGATCAGGGCGGTCGCGGTGGGGAGCGATTTGGGCAGCGCCAGGGTGCGGCGGGCGGCTACCCGGTCGGCGACGAGCACCACGAGGACGAGCCGGCCGGCAGCGCCGGCGATTCCGGTGCGGCGGAAGGCCAAGAGCAACAGGGCGCCGACGGACGTGAGTTGGAGTGCGGGCCCAAAGAGCCATGCGGTGATCGCGAGATCGTGGAGGGTCGTGAGCCACGAGTTCTCGATGATCTCGCAGACGGTGACGGGCTGGTCGTCGGTGGGTCGTCGGCTCGTTTCCGGGTCTCGGCGAGCGTCTTGCGCAGGGTCAGGAGTTCGGCGACGGTGGCGTCGAGCTCGGCGATCCGCGCGTCGAGAAGGTCGCGGACAGCGGCGCACGGCGGCGTGCCGCGGTTTCGGACTGCGAGCACGTCGTGGATGTCGTCCAGGTGGAGGCCGAGGGTGCGGGCCCGGCGGATGAAGGTCAGCAGCTCGAGGTCCCGCTCGTTGTAGAGCCGGTAGCCGGCCTCGGTCCGCTCGGCGGTGGGGAGCAGGCACCGGGCTTCGTACACCCGTACCGCCTTGCGCGTGATGCCGGCGGCCTTGGCGGCCTGTCCGACGTCAGTCCTGGTAGCGCCATGGTCGCACCTCCTCCCCTTCATTCCTGACCTTGCCCCGGGGGCCGGGTTCTAGCGTCGAGGGCCGGCAGAGCCCGACGTGCTGCTGCGGCAAGACCATGGTCAAGAAGTCGGAGTAGGTACCGCGTGTGGGCCGTCGGCCCTACGCTGAGCAGAGCCGTCCCGGTGGTTCTCCCCCGTACCACCGGGACGGCTTCCGTACGTCCGTGGTCAGGTCGAGCCGTCGTCGGCACCGGTCACCGCGCGTGCGAGGAGCGTGCGGCGGGGCAGAGGTCGCCTCATCGGGGGCGGGGGCCTTCCTGGTCGGCCGGGTTGCGCGGACGGTCCCGATCGGCGGAGGCCTGGGGTGATCCGGTGGGTGGGCAGCAGGCAGAGCGGCCGGAGCGGCGGCGACGGACGACGGCGGTGACGGCGGTCAGCAGGAGCAGGGCCGCGGCGGCGATCACCCAGGGGTTGCCCAGGAAGCCGCCCAGTGCGCCGAGAACTCCGGCGGCGACGAGAGCCGGCCCGGCGCAGCAGACGAGTATCAGCAGGGCGGCTCCGATCCCCGCGGCGGCCATGCCGAGGCCGGAGGATTCTCGGTCGCGGCGCGGGGACCGGTGAGTGGCGGGCATGGCGGGGTGCTCCTCGCGGCTCTAGTCCTGGCTGTCGGGGATGCGGGTGCAACAGGTCAGGGCGGTGGCGTTGTCGGCGGCGAGCGAGCGGGCGAGGACGACCAGGTCGGCCACGCGTGGGTCGCCGACGGAGTAGCGCAGCTTCTTGCCATCGCGGCGGGCGGTGACGTAACCGCAGTCCACGAGGCAGGTCAGGTGCACGGAAACGCGGGGCTGGGAGATTCCGGCGTGCTTCACGCACTCGGCGGAGGTCCGCTCGCCGCGCAGGATGAACTCCAGCAGTTTCAGCCGGGTCGGGTCGGACAGGGCGCGGAAGAACTTTGCCACCGTGTCCAGATGGGTGCACGGCACGTCATCGGCGACCGGGGCGGGCGCGACGGGGCCGTTCAGGCGCTGGGGCATACGGCTGACCTCCACCACTGGAACTATTCGCCTAAGCGCATACTATGGAGCCGTTGACCTATTCGGCAACCCATATAGCAGCGAGTCCGGATCCCCGGGCTCGGCAGGAGGCAGTTGTGACCACGACGGCATCCGGTTTCGACCTGGCGGTCATCGGCTCCGGCTCGGCGGCGTTCGCCGCCGCCATCGCCGCCACCAACCACGGCAAGCGGGTGGTGATGGTCGAGCGCGGCACCATCGGCGGCACGTGCGTCAACGTCGGCTGCGTGCCCTCCAAGGCCCTGCTGGCCGCCGCCGAAGCCCGACACGGCGCTGCGGCGGCCGGCCGCTTCCCCGGGCTGGCCCCGGCCGACGTCCCGGTCGGCTTCGGTGAGCTGATCGGCGGCAAGGACGCCCTGGTCGGGCAGTTGCGGGCGGAGAAGTACACCGGCCTCGCCGCCGACTACGGCTGGGAGATCGTCCAGGGCACCGCCGCCTTCGCCGGGACCACCGAGAACCCCGTGCTGGACATCGCCCTGAACGGCGGCGGCACGCGGAGGATCGAGGCGGCCCACTACCTGATCGCGACCGGCTCCGCCCCCTGGGCCCCTCCCGTCGACGGCCTGGAACGGGCCGGCTACCTGACCTCGACCACCGCGATGGAACTCGACGCGCTGCCCCAGTCGATGGTCGTCGTGGGCGGCAACGCCGTCGGCCTGGAGCAGGCCCAGCTCTTCGCCCGCCTCGGCACCCATGTGACCGTGATCGAGGCCCTCGACCGGCTCGCCCCGTTCGAAGAGCCCGAAGTCTCCGCCGCGATCGAGGACGTCTTCGACAGTGAGGGCATCGCCCTGCTCACTGGCACGGCCCTGACTGCCGTCCAGCGCGACGGGCACGGCTACACCCTCACCGCCGACCGCGGTCATGCCCCCACCGAGCTGCGCGCCGAGCAACTGCTGATCGCCACCGGCCGCCGCCCCGTCACGACGGGGCTGAACCCCGATGCCGTGGGGGTCAAGACCGGCCAGCACGGTGAGGTGGTCGTCGACGACCACCAGCGCACCACCAACGAGCGGATCTGGGCGGCCGGCGATGTCACCGGAGGCCCGCAGTTCGTGTACGTGGCCGCCGCCCAGGGCACCCTCGCCGCCGACAACGCCCTCGCGGAAGCGAAGCGCACCCTGGACTACAGCGCGCTGCCCCGAGTCACCTTCACCAGCCCCGCCATCGCCGCAGTCGGCCTGACCGACGCCCAGGTCATCGAGGCCGGGCTGTCCTGCGACTGCCGCACCCTGGATCTGGCATACGTGCCACGCGCACTGGCCAATCGAAACACCCGCGGTCTGGTCAAGATCGTGGCCGAGGCGGGCACCGGCCGCCTGCTCGGCGTGCACGCCGTCGCCGATGGCGCCGGCGACCTGATCACCGCCGCCACCTATGCCCTCACGGCCGGGCTCACCGTCGACCGGCTCGCCCACACCTGGGCGCCGTACCTGACCATGGCCGAGGCCCTGAAGCTCACTGCCCAGACCTACACCGCCGACGTGGCCACGCTGTCCTGCTGCGCCGGGTGAAGAGACGGGGAGAGACGCTCATGACGTTCATGCAGCTGGGGCTGTCTGTCGGCGCGTCGTGTTCCGCGGATCCCGGACGGCCCCGGTCCATCGGGCGCGGAATCACCCTGACGCTTCCTGCGCCCCGACACGGTCTCCTCACCATCGGGTTGCTGTGGCCCAGGTAGCCGATCATGCGCGTGCGCGTACGGGACAGGAACCCGGCAGTCGGCGATCCGCTGGGGCGGGTCAGGCTCCGGGAGGCTGCTCCTCCTCGCCGCCCGTGTCGTGTCGTACCAGCCCCTCGGCGAATCCGCGCAACCGCTCGACCGCCTCAGGCTCCGGTACCGCCCGGCGGGAGAGCGCACTCTTGATCTTCTGGTAGGTCTCGGCCTCCAGCCCGCAGCGGCGGCAGTCCTCCAGATGCGCGGCCACCCGGCGGGCGGTGACCTCGTCGGTCTCCCCGTCCAGGTACGCCTGCAGGACCCGGGCCACCTGCATGCAGTTCAACCTGCGCTCGCCCGGCTCTCTCCGCTTCGACCACATGCTCACCGTTCACCTCGTCCCGGCACCAGCCCGGCCGCCGCCAGCCGCACGCGGATGCGCCTGCGCGCCCGGCGCAGCCGTCTGCTCACGATCGCCTCGCTCAGCCCCAGCAGCCCGGCCGCCTCCGCGTACGACAGGCCGTCGACATCCACCAGACGGACCACTTGCCGGTATGTGTCCGGCGGGGCGGCCAGGGCGGTGTCCACCACCTCGTGAAACGTCCCCCCGACCGCGACCGATTCCACCGGGTGCGCTGACACAAGTGTCGGTGACGGGCCAGGGCCGCCATCCCTGCCAACCGCAGGCAGAGATCCGCGCTCGTGGCGCCGATCGGCGCGCGCCTGATGCATGAGGGTCAGCAGCCAGTTCCGCGGCCGCTGCCCGTCGTACCGGTCGAACCTCCGGTATGCCTGCAGCAGGGTGTCCCGCGCCAGGTCCTCGGCGTGGTCCGCCCGCGCGGTCGGAGTCGTGGCCACCCGCAACAGCATCTCCGCCTCGGGCAGCACACACTGCGCGAACTCCTTCTCCCGCCCGACCCGGGCGTGCGGCAGCCGTTCCTCCACGTGACGGAAACCCTCCGTTCCCGACCAGCATTCCACTGCCGCGGAGATCGCGGCGGCACGACCGGAGACAGCCCCGGCATCTTCTGGTGCCGCCCGCTGTGCCGCGTTCGACACCGGCTGACGCTGCCGTCCACGACACAGCCTTGATCACTCTCCCGGCCGCAATACGGGTTCGGCCACCACACGGCGCAGCGGCAGTTCCAGGCGTCTCCCGGGCCGTGCCCAGTCGGCCAGGGCCCTCTTGGCCGCCCGGGCACGAGCCTCGCTGAGCCGGGGGAGGTAGAGGCCCTCGACGAGCAGAGCTACGGCCTGCGGTGTGTCGAGGCGGAGAGCGAACACACGTCGCTCGTCGGAACGGACGCGGAAACCAGAGCTCCGCAGCAGTGCCGCGAGGCCGTCACGGGCCCCGGGGTTGGGCCAGGGCTGGCACAGTGCCCGCAGCCTGTACATCACGCGAATCCAGGCGAGGGCTCCTGGCACCGAGAGCCCCGACTGGGCGGGCACCAGCGCGGCGAGCGTGCCGCCCGGGCGCAGTACGCGCCGGATCTCACCCAGTACCAGGGGCAGGGGGGTGAGGACGGGCAGGCACATCGAGGCGCAGACGGCGTCCGCGGACGCAGAGCGTACGGGCAGAGCCGTCGCGTCCGCCCGCACCAGTGGCCTGCGGCCGCGCCTGGCGGCCTCGGCGAGTTCGCCGGCGGAGGCGTCGACGCCGATCCAGCGCGCGTCCGGGAGCAGCTCCCGTAGGGGAGCCGATCCGCAGGCCAGGTCCACCACCGTGCCCGTCGGCGCAGGCAGTGCCCTCGCGAGCCACTTGTACGGGGAGGCGTCGGCGAGCCGGAAGAGCCGCTCGGTGATCCCCGGGCGGGTGTCGTGGTAGACGCCGAGGTAACGGCGCCAGTGCTGTTCGTCCAACGGGGTGGGCGGCCCTTCTGCCGGCAAGCGCATGGTGGTGCGCGCTAGCCGGCCTCGTCGCGCAACTGTTCCACCTTCGGCACCGTGATACGGCCCCGGGCGAGGCGGATCATCCCCTGGTCGGCGAACTGGTGCAGCACCTTGGTGACGGTCTCCCGGGACGTGCCGGCCACGGCGGCGAGCTGCTCGTGGGTGAGGGCCACCTGGGGGTGCTTGGCGCCCGGCCGCAGCGGCAGTCCCGAACCCTCATGCTCCGACATCAGGGTGAGCAGAGTGGTGGCGACGCGCTGGGGAACGGACTTGAAGACGCTGTCGGACAGTCGCTGTTCGAGGTCGGCGAGGCGTTGGCCGAGGATCTCGGTGATGCGTGTGGCGATGCGGGCGTCCGACAGCAGGAACCGGTCGACCTCAGCCCGGTGCATCACGCACACGGTGACGTCGTCGAGAGCTTCGGCGTAGTTGCCGTACATCCGCTGTCCGAGCAGCAGCATCTCCCCGAAGATCGTGCCAGGGTTGAGGATCGCGCAGGTCAGAGCCCGGCCGTCGGCGGAGACCCGGAAGATCCGCACCCGGCCGCGCTTGAGGATGAACAGCACCTCGCACGGCTGCTGCGGAATGTAGAGCATCTCCCCGGCGGCGTACGCCTTCATCGGGGCAGCAGCCGCGATGGCGTCCATCTCCCGCTCACTCAGATCGCGGAAGATGTCGACCTCGGAGAGGCACCACCTACGGTCCTCGCCCGTTCCGGTGGCGATCATCCTGGCAGTCTCCTCACGCCGTCCGGGTGCCCAGGGCGGCGGTGCCGCACCCCACGGGGGGCGGGCCAGCGCACCGGCGCTCTCGATCAGGCAGTAGCGGGCCCCGCTGTCGTCCGCGCAGCTGTCGTACGGCGGCGCGTCGGCGGCGGTCGGTTCCGCGGCTGAGGCCCGCAGGTCGTCGCCGGTCATGAGGAGGAGGGGCGGGTGACGACAACGGCATGGGTACGGAGGCGGGCGGAGGGCATCTGTGGCGTCATGGCGGGCCTCTTCCTCATGGAGCCGCTGAAACGTGCCTGCGGGTTGTCACCTGAACGGTAGTCCCGCCCTCGAGCCACCTTCTGTGACCGCGCTTACAGAGAGGAAGCCGACGGTGTGGCCACCGACCGGGGGTGAGATATGTAATCGCCGTCACATTCACGGAGGGGTGCCACTTCTAGCGTCGTCATCACAGCGGTATCCGCTGCGCGGACGTAAAGGAGAGACACATGGCGACCACGATGCAGGTTTCCCCCAGGACGGCGGTCATCCCGGCACATGCGGTCTGGGGCGGCGCGGCCGGCCTGGTGGGCGGCATCGGCTTCGGCATCTGGATGTCAGTGTCCAAGCCGATGATGAACACCCCGATGATCAAGATGGTGGCCGGTCTGCTCGGCTCCGACAGCGCCGTCGCGGGCTGGTTCATCCACCTCGCCATCTCGCTCACCGCCGGACTCGCCTTCGGCGTGCTCCTGGGCCACATGGCGCAGAAGACGGTGCCGGGTGCCGTCCTCGGCCTGGCCTACGGCGCAGTCTGGTGGGTCCTCGGCGCCCTGTGGATCATGCCCGCCGTTCTGCGCGTGCCCGTCTTCGAGTGGAACGCCGCCAGCCAGTCCAGCCTCGGTGGCCACCTCGTCTTCGGCCTGCTGCTCGGGCTGTCCTACTCGTTCATCGCGACGATGACGGGCAAGCGGGCGCAGAAGGGCTGAGTGCGGCGACCGACGGCGGCGCGCGAAGGAACCGCGAGGGGGTGTGTGATGGCTGCTGCGAAGGGTTTCCTGCACACACGCGAGCGGGCTTCGGCCCGCTCCACGCACAGCGCAGCCGACCACGGGAGGCGAGAGACATTTCCGAGAGCCCGAGCAGGTCGCTGTGCCCGTGGAAGGGCATCGCTCGCTACTACACTCTGTTCGCCACGCGGGACGCCGGCGCGGGCGAGCAACGGACGGTGATCCTCGCCCGTGCACCGGGGATCGCGGGCGCGCAGGCCGCGCTGACGCCGGTGTCGCTGCCGCCGATGGCGACGATGCGCTTACTGGCCACCGGGTGCCTCCGTAAGGAGAGATGACGGCGGGGCAGGGCGGACGCCCCGCCGTGCGTTGGGTGTCAGGCGAGGTGGTCGGCAAGCTCGCGTTCGAGGGCGGCCTTCGGCTTGGCGCCCACGATGGTCTGTACGACTTCGCCGCCCTGGTAGAGGTGCAGCGTCGGGATGGACATCACGCCGTAGCGGGCGGCGATGGCCGGGTTCTCGTCGATGTTGAGCTTGACAATCTCGATCTTGTCGCCGTGCTCGGCGGCGATCGCCTCCAGCGAGGGCGCCAGCTGGCGGCACGGGCCGCACCAGGCGGCCCAGAAGTCCACCAGAACTGGCTTGTCGCCGGCGAGGACGTCCTGCTCGAAGGAGTCCTCGGTGACGTTCTTGAGAGCCATGACGTGTCTCCGGGAAGTGTCAGACGGCGGTCGTGACCGGCTCGCCCGCCGTGTCGCCGCCGCTCAGGGCGGCGAGGTACCGCTCGGCGTCCAGGGCGGCCGCGCAGCCGGAGCCGGCCGCGGTGATCGCTTGCCGGTAGGTGTGGTCAACCACGTCGCCCGCGCCGAAGACGCCAGGGATGTTCGTGCGGGTCGCGGGGGATGCGACCTTGAGGTAGCCCTCGTCGTCCAGATCGAGCTGGCCGGTGACCAGGTCGGTGCGCGGGTCGTGGCCGATGGCGACGAACAGGCCGGTGGCCGGCAGGCGGGAGGTCTCGCCGGTGACGGTGTCGCGCAGGGTGAGCCCGGCGAGCTTGCCGCCGTCCTCGTGGATCTCGGCGACCTCGCGGTTGAATGCGAAGGAGATCTTCGGGTCGGTGAAGGCGCGGTCCTGCATGGTCTTGGAGGCACGCAGGGCGTCACGGCGGTGGACGATGGTCACGGAGCGGGCGAAGCGGGAGAGGAAGGTGGCTTCCTCCATCGCCGTGTCGCCGCCGCCGACGACCACGATGTGGTGCTCGCGGAAGAAGAAGCCGTCGCAGGTCGCGCAGTACGAGACCCCGCGGCCGGAGAGCGCGTCCTCGCCCGGCAGGCCCAGCTTGCGGTGCTGCGAGCCGGTCGCCACGATCACGGCCTTCGCCCGGTGGACCGTACCCACGCTGTCGGTGACGGTCTTGATGGTGCCGCCCAGGTCGACCTCGACGATGTCGTCGGGTACGAGCTCGGCGCCGAAGCGTTCCGCTTGGGCCCGCATGTTGTCCATCAGGTCCGGGCCCATGATGCCGTCGCGGAAGCCGGGGAAGTTCTCCACCTCGGTCGTCTGCACCAGCGCGCCGCCGGCCGTGACCGCGCCCTCGAAGACCAGGGGCTTGAGCGAGGCGCGGGCGGTGTAGAGGGCGGCGGTGTATCCGGCGGGGCCGGAGCCGATGACGATGACGTTGCGTATGTCCCCCGTCGAGCTCATGCCCGGGGCTCCGGCGCGATCTCCTTGATCAGGCCCTCGACCAGCACCTTGATCTCGTCCCGGATCGGACGCACGGCCTCGACGCCCTGGCCCGCCGGGTCGTCCAGCTGCCAGTCCAGATACCGCTTGCCGGGGAAGACCGGGCAGGTGTCGCCGCAGCCCATGGTGATGCAGACGTCGGACTCCTTGACGGCGTCGACGGTGAGCATCTTCGGGACCTCGGCGGAGATGTCGATGCCGACCTCGGCCATGGCCTGGACGGCGGCCGGGTTGACGCCTGCGCCGGGGCTGGAGCCGGCGGAGCGGACCTCGACGCGGTCCCCGGCCAGGTGGGTCAGCCACGCGGCGGCCATCTGGGAACGGCCGGCGTTGTGGACACAGACGAACAGCACGGAGGGCTTGTCGGACATCAGAGGTCTCTCTTGTCTCGCAACAGAACGGGGGACATATCAGTACCCGGTGGTGTCAGTCACCGCTGATGTGACAGTATCAGTCCATGATGACGTCAGTCGACACTGATCTGATCCGGGTTCTGGCCGACCCGCTCAGGCTCCAGATCGTGACCCTGCTCGCCCAGGAGACGCTGTGCGCCACCCACCTCGTGGAGGAGACCGGTGCCCGGCAGACCAACCTCTCCAACCACCTGAAGGTGCTGCGCGAGGCCGGGGTCGTCGAGACGGAGCCGTGCGGCCGGTACACGTACTACAAGCTGCGCCCGGACGTCATCGCCTCACTCGCCGGTCAGTTCGCCGACCTGGCCGAGTCCGCTCGCGCCGCCGCAGAGAACAAGAGGGCCTGTCCATGACCCCCGCCGAAGCCGCCCCGACCGAGGAATCCGCGCCGGCCGTGCCTGCGCCTGGGTCCGTCGCGCCCACGCCGGGTGCCACCCCGCCGCGTGCCCCGTTGGTCGCCCGGGCCGCCGCCGAACTCATAGGCACCGCGGCACTGGTGGCGGTCGTGGTCGGCTCCGGCATCCAGGCCACCGAACTGACCAAGGACGTCGGCCTGCAACTGCTCGCCAACTCCACGGCCACCGTCTTCGGCCTCGGCATCCTGATCCTTCTGCTCGGCCCGGTCTCCGGCGCCCACTTCAACCCGGTCGTCACCCTGGCCGAGTGGTGGACCGCCCGCCGGGGCGGTGCCGGGGTCACCCTGCGCGAGGCTGCCGTGTACCTGCCCGCGCAGATCGTGGGCGCCATCGCGGGCGCGATCCTGGCGGACGCGATGTTCGGCGAACCTCTGGTGAAGTGGTCCACCCACGACCGCTCCGCCGGACACCTGCTCCTCGGCGAGATCGTCGCGACGGCCGGCCTGATCCTGCTGATCTTCGGCCTCGCCCGCGCCGACCGCCTGCACTACGCCCCCGTGGCCGTCGCCTCCTACATCGGCGCCGCGTACTGGTTCACGTCGTCGACGTCCTTCGCCAACCCGGCGGTGACGATCGGCCGCGCCTTCACGGACACCTTCGCGGGCATCGCGCCGGGCTCGGTTCTGGGCTTCATCGGCGTGCAACTCGTGGGCGCCGTGGTCGGACTGGCTCTGGTGGCGCTCATCTTCATGCCCGGACGATCGGCGGAATGAGCCACAGTACGCAGGTGGTGGTGATCGGCGGCGGCCAGTCCGGGCTCGCCGCCGGCTACCACCTGCGCCGCCTGGGCCTCGACTTCGTCATCCTCGACGCCCAGGCCGCACCGGGCGGCGCCTGGCAACATGTCTGGGACTCATTGCGCCTGTTCTCCCCGGCCGCCCACTCCTCGCTGCCCGGCCGCCTCATGCCACCCCAGCCCAGCGAGACCTACCCCGACGCGCAGCACGTGGTGGAGTACCTGGCCGGCTGCGAGAAGCGCTACGAGCGGCCCGTACGCGTCCTCGGCGTCCACCGGGACGGCCAACTCCTGCGCGTGGAAACCGACTCCGGCACCTGGCACGCCCGCGCCGCAATCAGCGCGACCGGCACCTGGTGGCGGCCTTTCGTCCCCAATGTCCCCGGCCAGGCGACCCTCGAGGGCCACCAGTTGCACACGGTGGAGTACCGCAGCCCCGCCGACGTCGCAGGCCAACGCGTGATCGTGGTGGGCGGGGGCAACTCCGGCGCCCGGATCGCCGCCGACCCGGCGCACGACACATGTGGAACAGCAGCTGCTCGTTGGTCCACCGGGTGCCGTCGGTGAGCCGGCCCAGGTCGGTCTCGGTGGCGTGATCGAGGAGCTGGTGGAACGCCGTACGGGCTCGCTCCATCTCCTCGTGGACGGCCTTGCGGTCCATCGCGGACTCGCTCAACGAACCCACCTCCGCTCTGCAGAGCGTGCTCAGCCCATGGTGCCGAGCATCTGCCCCATCGCCGCGACCACCGACGGTTCCACCCGGTAGTAGACCCAGGTGCCGCGCCGATCGGAGGTGAGCAGCCCGGCTTCCTTGAGCTTCTTCAAGTGGTGGGAGACGGTCGGCTGTGAGACGCCGACGTCGGAGATGTCGCACACGCACGCCTCGCCACCCTCGTGCGAAGCGACCAGCGAGAACAGCCTCAACCGCACCGGATCGCCGAGCGCCTTGAACATCCGGGCGGTCTTCTCCGCCTCCTCGGCGGTCAGCGGACGCTCGGTGAGCGGCGGGCAGCACGGCGCCACGGCCTCGGAGACCTCGGGCTCCAGCAGCGGCAGCACCTTCGCATTCGACATCTATCTATGTTGACATACATCGAACCAAGATGGCGAGGGGCGGTTTGCCCCAGCCGAGAGAGCCGTGCCGCGACACGATTATTCACCCCACCCGCCGATTTCGACAGATGTCTATGTTGACGTTTATCGATACAAGTGCCAAGCTGACCGCGCAAGTCATCGACGAATGTCGAAACAAAGGGGAACCCCGTGGCTGTGTCCACCAATAGCGTGCCCGCCACCGGCCAACTGCCGGTCGTCGTCATCGGCGCCGGCCCCGTGGGCCTGGCCGCCGCCGCGCATCTCGTCGAGCGCGGCATCGAACCGCTGGTCCTGGAAGCCGGCCCCACCGCCGGTTCCGCAGTTCGCGACTGGGCGCACGTGCGGCTGTTCTCGCCGTGGGCCGAGGTCACCGACCCGGCCGCCGAGAAGCTCCTCGCCCCCACCGGCTGGACCCGCCCTGACGGTGCCACCCACCCCACCGGCGGCGACTGGGCCGAGCAGTACCTCCAGCCGCTCGCCGACGTCCTCGGCGACAAGATCCGCTACGGCGCGACGGTCACCGGTGTGGCCCGAGCCGGCCGTGACCGCATCGTCGACTCCGGCCGCGACGAGCAGCCCTTCACCCTCCACATCCAGCTCGCCGACGGACGCGAGGAGCGGATCAGCGCCCGCGCCGTCATCGACGCCTCCGGCACCTGGTCCACCCCCAGCCCGGTGGGTGCCGACGGCCTTCCCGCCCTCGGCGAGAAGACCGCCGCCGAGCGCATCACCTATCGCGTCCCCGACCTGGGCGACCCGGCCGTACGGGCCCGTTACGCGGGCAGGCGCACCGCCGTCGTCGGTTCCGGCGCCTCCGCCTTCACCGCCCTCGCCCTCCTCGCCGACCTGGCCAAGCAGGACGACGGGACGCACGCGGTGTGGATCCTGCGCCGCGGCATCGGCGCGAACACCTACGGCGGCGGCGAAGCCGACCAGCTGCCCGCGCGCGGCGCCCTGGGCCTGCGCGCCAAGGCCGCCGTCGAGGCCGGCCACGCGAGCGCGGTCACGGGATTCCGCACACAGGCTGTGGACCGGGACGGCGACCGGCTCGTCCTGGTCGCGGAAGACGGCCGCCGCCTCGACCCGGTCGACGAGGTCATCGTCCTGACCGGGCTGCGCCCCGACCTGTCCTTCCTCTCCGAGGTCCGCCTCGGCCTCGACGAGCGGCTCCAGGCCCCCACCGCCCTCGCCCCGCTCATCGACCCCAACGTCCACTCCTGCGGCACCGTCTACCCGCACGGCGTCAACGAGCTCTCCCACCCCGAGCAGGGCATCTACCTGGTCGGCATGAAGTCCTACGGCCGCGCCCCGACCTTCCTCGCGATGACCGGCTACGAGCAGGTCCGCTCGATCACCGCCGCGATCGCGGGCGACCGGGAGGCCGCCGAACGCGTTGAGCTCACCCTCCCGGAGTCGGGGGTGTGCGGCGGTGCGGGCCTCTTCGACGAGCCGGAGAACGCCGAGCAGTCCGGCGGGGGATGCTGCGCGGCCCCCGCCACCCTCCAGATCGGCATCAGCGCCCCGACCGCTTCCTCCGGCGGCTGCTGAACACCCCACCCACCCAAGGAGGTTCGCCATGACGTCCCGCGTTCAGCTCGCTCTCCGCGTTCCGGATCTCGACGCGTCCATCGCCTTCTACAGCAAGCTGTTCGGCACCGAACCCGCCAAACTCCGCGACGGTTACGCCAACTTCGCCATCACCGAGCCTCCGCTCAAGCTCGTCCTCATCGAAGGCACCGCAGGCGAGGCGACCCGCATGGACCACCTCGGCGTCGAGGTCGACAGCACCGAGACCGTCCACGCCGCCACCACCCGCCTGAGCGAGGCCGGCCTGGCCACCGACGTGGAGAGCGACACCACCTGCTGCTACGCCCTCCAGGACAAGGTCTGGGTCCACGGCCCCGGCGAGGAGCCCTGGGAGGTCCACGTCGTCAAGGCCGACGCCGACTCCCTGGCCAAGCAGCAGGGCAGCACCTGCTGTACCAGCTCTACGGATACCGACACGAAGGAACCGGCCGTCGCGGGCGGCTGCTGCTGATCCGCCGATGACCGACCTCCACACCAGCGAGGCCGTGACCGGTACGGGAGACCGGTCACGGCTTCGTGCCGCCCTGCCCGCCCTGTGCGCCACCCAGATCACCAGCTGGGGGATCGTCTACTACGCCTTCCCCGTACTGAACCCCCATATCACCGCGGCCACGGGCTGGTCGGCCACCGCCACCACCGCTGCCTTCTCGGGCGCGCTCCTGGTCTCCGCCCTCACCGGCATCCCGGTCGGGCGCACCCTCGACCGCCGAGGCCCGCGTGCAGTGATGACCACCGGCTCCGTCCTGGGCGTCGTCGCCGTGCTGGTCATCGCCTGTGCAGCCAACCTCGTGGTCTTCACCGCCGCCTGGTTGTTGGCCGGCGTGGCCATGGCCGCCACCTTCTACCAGCCCGCCTTCGCCGCCCTGACTCGATGGTGGGGAAGCGACCGCGTCCGTGCCCTCACCATCGTCACCCTGGCCGGCGGCCTCGCCTCCACCGCCTTCGCCCCGCTGACCGCCGCGCTCGCCGAGCACCTGAGCTGGCGCACCACATACGCCGTACTCGCCCTGCTCCTGGCGCTCGTGACCATCCCCGCCCACGCCTTCGCGCTACGAGCCCCCTGGCCGCCCGCACCGGCGTCACCTTCCCAACGGGACGCCCACAGCAGGTCGGTGGCCCACAGCCGACCGTTCCTGATGCTCGCCGCCGCGCTCACGCTGAACAGCTTCGCCATGTACGCGGTCGTCATCGCCCTCGTGCCCCTGCTGATCGCGCGCGGCGCCGGCCCCACCGCTGCCGCTTGGACCCTCGGCCTGGGCGGCGCAGGCCAGACCATCGGCCGTACCCTCTACGCCGCCCTCACCCGCCAGACCGGCGTCACGACCCGGACCACCATCCTGATCGCCCTGGGTGGGACCACCACCGCTGCGTTCGCGATGGTCTCCGGCCCCTTCCTCCTGCTCGTTGGTATCGCGATCGCGGCCGGCATGGTGCGCGGCAACCTCACCCTGCTCCAGGCCACCGCCGTCACCGACCGCTGGGGAACCACCCACTACGGGCGTCTGTCCGGACTGCTGGCCGCGCCCGCCACCGTCGCGTCCGCCTTGGCGCCGTTCGCGGGAGCAGCGCTGGCGGGACCGCTCGGCGGCTATCCCGGCCTGTTCATCGTGCTCGCGTCGGCCTCCGCCGCAGCAGCCCTCTGCGCGGTGGGCGGCTCACCATGCCGCCCCGACAGCACGTCCGCGAGCCTGCACTGAACGTGGGCTGCCCGAGCCCCGGATCGGTCCACGCACGGGGTGCCCGCGTCGGCCCAGCCGACGGGCCTCCTCACCGTCAACACCGCCCGCCCCGAACGGAACCCACGCCGAGGATGCCACCGGCCTCCGGGCATGCGGTCAGAGCCAGCCGTTGCGCTTGAAGTTGCGGTGGAGAAGGAAGCAGGCGGTGGCGATGACGCCGAGGGCCAGGGGGTAGCCGAAGGTCCAGTGGAGTTCGGGCATGTGGTCGAAGTTCATGCCGTACAGGCCGCAGACCATGGTGGGTACGGCGATGATCGCGGCCCAGGCGGTGATCTTGCGGGCGTCCTCGTTCTGGGCGACGGCGACCTGGGCGAGGTGGGCCTGGAGGATCGAGTCGAGCAGGGCGTCGAAGGAGGTGATCTGCTCGGTGACGCGGGCGAGGTGGTCGGCGACGTCGCGGAAATAGGGTCGTATGCCGGGGTCGACGGTGCGCGGCGGCTTGGTCCAGAGCGTCTCCAGCGGGCGGGCGAGAGGGACCACGGCCCGCTTGAGCTCCAGGAGTTCACGCTTGAGCTGGTAGATGCGGCCGGCGTCCGCCGTCTTCACGCCCTGCGGGGAGAAGACGGCGGACTCGACGGCGTCGATGTCGCTCTGGACGGCGTCGGTGACGCTCACGTAGTCGTCTACGACGTGGTCGGCGATGGCGTGCAGGACGGCGGAGGGGCCCTTGCCCAGCTGCTCCGGCTCGGCTTCCAGGTCCTCGCGCAGCGGGCCGAGGGAGCCGTGCCGGCCGTGACGAACGGTGACGACGAAGTCGGGGCCGGTGAAGACCATGATCTCGCCGGTGTCGACGACCTCGCTGGTGGCGGTCAGCTGCTCGTGCTCGACGTAGGTGACGGTCTTGAAGACGGCGAACAGGACGTCGCCGTAGCTCTCCAGCTTGGGCCGCTGGTGGGCCACCACGGCGTCCTCGACGGCCAGCGGGTGCAGATCGAAGAGTTCGGCGACGCGCGTGAACTCCGTCTCGGTCGGCTCGTGCAAGCCCAGCCAGACGAAGCCGTGGCCGCGCTCGCGTACCTGCCGGACCGCCTCCTCGACCGTGTCCGTGCCAGGCTGGCGGACGCCGTCGCGGTAGATGACGCAGTTGACCACCGAGGAGCCGAGCGGGGAGCGGGCCGGGTGGCTGAGGTCCACTCGGCGGCGGTTCCGCCGTGTCAGTCGGGCCACTTTGCGCAGGTTGCCGACCATCGACATTGCGGGGTTCTCCTTCACCGGGCCGTAGGGTCCGGACAGTGTGCCAGACGGTCGTAAAGCGAAGGTCAGAGCCAGTGCAGCTCGGGCATGTGGTCGAAGTTCATGCCGTAGACGCCCGCGATGGCGACGGGTACGGCGATCAGCGCGGCGGCGGCGCTGATGCGGCGCATGTCGTGGTTCTGCTGGATGCCGGTCTGGGCGAGGGCCAAGGACAGGGCGTTGTCGACGAGTTCGGTCAGGGCGGTGACACGGTCGGCGGCCGGGGTGCGGTGGTCGGCGACGTCGCGGAAGTAGGCGGCCAGTTCCCTGTCGACGCCGGGGACGCGGCGCTCGGCCCACCGGGCTGCGGGTACGCCGCGCCGGCGACGAGACCACCAACCTGCGGGCCGCCGTCGCCCTCAGCTGCGACCCCGCCCGCAGCCTGGAACAGCTCATCGCTCGGCTGTCGCTGGAGCCGGGTGTGCGGAATCTGCACTGGCACCTCGACGACACGTCCCTCGACACGGAACGGGAGGCGGCGGTCGCATGAGCGACATCGCCGTACTGCGCGCCCGCTGGGCCGCCCGTCAGCCGGCCGAGGACGCCTCGAAACTGGCCGCCGGCTCCGCGGGCGCCTACCAGGTCGGTCTCGCCTCGCGCACCGCCGACCTGCGAAGGGCCGCGCTGGCCGCCTGAATCTCCGGCGTGCCGGAACATGTCGTCGCGGCCGACGGACGTGTACCCGTGACCGTCGTGCACGGGTGGATCGAGGCAGCGTTCTCACCAGGGCGTTCCGACAGTGAGGGACGGTGACGGCCAATTCCGGTTCCGTCCGGGGTCAAGGGCTGGTCATGGATTAGGAGGCCGGGTCGGCGCGGGCGTAGGCTTTGCACGGTTTGACCAGACACCTCGTTCGGTGAGGCGTCTTCACGGACACAGGCCACTGATCCCACCCGTCGAGAGACGCTCCGGATCAGGACAGGTCTCCCCGGCCCAAGGGGTGACCCCAAGTGGCTTCCCCGTAGGGGATTACGACGTGGAGTGCCAAAGCTCTGACGAGATGGGGTGTGCCGGGCCGTGCGCTGCCCGGCTTCCCCTTGCCGCTTGACCGCGACGCCCTGTGCGCGGCCACGACCGGGAGGAGGCGACATGGACAGTAGTCCGGGCCATAGTCGGCCCCTCTTCGTGTTGTCCGCGCCGTCCTTCCGCGGCCCGAAGCAGCCCGCTCTTCCCTGATCCCTGATCCGCCCGGCTCCTCAGTGGGCGGTTAGCCCTGCTCACCGGCCTTGTCAGGCCGTCTACCGGGGTGTGCCCGGCGTGCCTGCTGCCGCCGGTTCAGGGGAAGCGCGCTGCCGTGGGCCGCCCGATGCCCCGCCATACCGGGGCAAGAGGGTGTTCACCTTGGCTGCCCACACTCTGCTCACGTCCACCACCGCCCGCCTGCGCGACCGCCGGGTCCACCTGGAACGCCGGGCCACCGCCACCAAGGCGGTCCGCACCTCGCTGGTCTCGCTCGCCGGCCTGATCGGCGGACCCGTCACCAACCAGGCCGGCGAGGAGGTCGGCCGCGTCGTCGACGTGGTCGCCCGGCTCTACGGCGCGGACGCATACCCGCCGGTCACCGGCCTGATCCTGCGCATCGGACGACGGCGCACCTTCCTGGCGTCGGACGCCATCGGCAAAGTGCACGCCGGGCACGTACGCCTGTCCACCGCCCGCGTCGACCTGCGCGACTTCGCCCGCCGCCCCGGCGAGGTCCTGCTGGCCAAGGACGTACTCGACCATCAGCTCGTCGACGTGGACGGGGTCCAGGTCACCCGGGCCGCCGACCTGTACCTGGCTCCGCTGGTCGACCGCGTGGTGCTGGTCGGCGTGGATGTGAGTCTGCCGACTCTGCTGCGCCGGCTCGGCCCCCGCCGGTGGCAGGCCAGGCCGACCCCGGAACGGGTGCTGGACTGGCAGGCGGTCGCCCCGTTCGCCGAACAGGCCACCGAAGGACCGCCCGAGGTACGGCTGCGGGCCTCCCGGGCCGCGCTGCACCGGCTGCGCCCGGCCGACCTCGCCGACATCCTCGAAGACCTCGGCCGCGCCGAGCGACAGCAGTTGCTGGGCTGGCTGGAGCCGGAGCAGGCCGCCGACGCGCTGGAGGAGATGGAACCGCACGAGCTGGAGAACCTCCTGCGCGAGGCTCAGCCGGAACATGCCGCCCGGCTGGTGGACGAGATGGAGCCGGACGAGGCCACCGACGCCCTGCGCGACCTGACCCCCGAGGAGCGCGAGGCGCTGCTGACCCGCATGCCGTCCGGGGAAGCGGCGGAGCTTCGTCGGCTGCTGACGCACCGGGAGGGCACCGCGGGCGGCGCCATGACCACCCTGCTGATCACCGCCCACCGGGATCAGACCGTCGCCCAGGTGCGGGCGCAGCTGGCCGAGCAGGCCGAGCACCGCACCGAGATCGACGCCGTCGTGGTCGTGGACGAGGAGGGGCGTCTGGTCACCGACATCGCGCTGTTCGACCTCGCCGTGGCCGAGGACACGACCCCGGTGGCCGACCTGGTCGCCTGGCGGGCGCAGTTCGGTCCGCCCGTCACGGTCCGGCCGGACACCGCTGTGGCCGAGGCCGCCGACGAACTGGTCGCCGCCCGCGCCTCCTCACTGCTGGTGGTCGACGACACCGACCGCCCGCTCGGCCGGATCCTGGCCGACGACCTGCTCGACGCCCTGCTGCCCGAGCGTGGGCGCCTGCACTTCCGGAGGTTCCTGCAGTGACCCGCGACCTCGACACCGCCACCGCAGCACCGGCGGTCGCGACGGGCCCCGTCCGCCGCACCGGCTGGCGGCGCATCACCATGGTCGCGGCGATCGCCGGCCCCGGCCTGGTCGCCGCGAACGCCGGCAACGACGCCGCAGGCATCGCCACCTACGCCTCCGCCGGCTCCCAGTTCACCTACGGCACCTTGTTCTTCATGATGCTGGTCACCATCGCCCTGGTCATGGTCCAGGAGATGGCCGTACGGCTCGGCGCGCACACCGGCAAGGGCCTCGGCGCGCTGATCCGCGAGCAGTTCAGCCTCCGCCTGACCGGACTGGCGGTGTTCTGCCTGCTGCTGGCCAACACCGGGCTGGTCGTGTCGGAGTTCGCCGGCATCGGCGCCGCCTTCGAACTCCTCGGCGTCCCCAAGTGGGCGGTCATCCCGCCGGCCGCGATCCTGCTGTGGTCACTCGTCCTGTTCGGCTCCTACCGATGGGCCGAGCGCATCTTCCTGATCATGTCACTGGCGTTCTTCGCGTACCCGATCGCGATGATCCTCGGCCACCCGCAATGGGCCGACGTGGGCAAACACCTCGTCGTCCCCCACATCGAACCGAGCAAGGACTTCATCCTGCTCGCCGTCGCCCTCATCGGTACGACGGTCAGCCCCTACATGCAGTTCTACGCCGCCGCAGGCGTCGTAGACCGCGGAGCCAAGCCCGAGGACTACCGGCTGATCAAACTGGACGCCATGCTCGGCGCGGTCTTCGCCTGCGTCATCAGCCTGACCATCATCATCGCCACCGCCGCCGCGATCGGCGGCACCGGCCCGCTCAACTCCGCCGCCCAGGCAGCGGAGGCGTTGAAACCGGTGGCCGGCCAGAACGCCGAACTCCTCTTCGCCCTGGGCCTGATCGGCGCCTCGGCTCTCGCGGGCGCGGTCATCCCGCTCTCGGCCAGCTACGCCATAGGGGAGGCGGCCGGGGTGGAACGCTCCGTCTCCCGCAGCTTCCGCGACGCCCCGCTGTTCCTGGGCCTGTTCACCGCCCAGATCGTGCTGGGCGCCACAGTGGCGATGACCCCGGTCGACGTCATCCAGCTCCTCATCGGCACCCAGGTCCTGCAGGGCCTCATCAGCCCGATCGTCCTCGTCTATCTGCTGGTCCTGACCAACCGCCGCTCCGTCCTCGGCCCGGCTGCCAACAGCCCGCGCTACCGCATCGCCGCCACCGCCGTGGTCGTCGGCGTCGCGAGCATGTCCACCATCCTGCTCGTCCAGACCGTCCTCGGCTGGTTCGGCCTCGCCTGATCACCACCCCGCAAGGGAGTCCCGCCATGAAGAAGTACGGCCCCTACCTGGTAGGCACGGCCCTGCTCGTCTGGATCACCACCATCGTCGTACTCATCACCCTCGGCCCCGAGCCCGCACCCTGACTCAGGAAACGGTGTATCCGCGAGGGTGGGAGCTGTGGCTGAACCAGCCCTGGTGCAGCCCATCTCGTTTCAGCCGACGGGGGGTCCTCACGTGTCACGAGCGATCACAGGCGGGTCACCAACCCCGCGGACGCACTCACGTCACAAGGCTCTGACCTGGACTTACGCGCTCACCCTGGATCAACTGGACGCCCGTGGACGGTTTCTACGACATGTGCCATGTCGTCCCGAGGCAGGGGCCGAGAATGAGGACCGGGGCGTCTTCCGGGCCGTCGAAGCAGTATCGCAGGGTGTTCGTCGGTGTCTCACTCACGCCCTGCACGCTCTCACATCTCACGATCTCTCACATGCCGGGGTCCGAATGCGTGCAAGCCGTCCCATGTCGTGGCGGCCGTGCGCCTCAGACGTCGCCCGGTGTTCCCAGCCCGGTCAGCGCGCCCACCGGGTCCAGGTCCGGGGTGCCCCGGGGCCACCAGTCGTCCCGGCCCGGTTCCGACTCGTAGGCGTACCACAAGCCGTCGCGGCCCAGGCGGAGTTGGACATGGCCGTGGGGGTGGGTGAGGTGGTTGCGCCAGGGGCGGAACGCCGGGAGGTCGGCGGCCAGGAGCAGGGGCCGGGCGCGGTCGAAGCGGCCCGCCGGCGGGTCCCAGGGCTCCTCCAGGGCGGCGAGCCCGTCGAGGCCGCCCTGCCGCCAGGCGGCGACCGCGCGCGCCAGCTCGGCCGGGGTGCGGCCGGCGGCGGAGGCGAGTGAGGAGTAGAGGGCGCGGGTGCCCGCGGTCAGACCGGAACCGGGGCGGGCCGCCGCGAGACGCACCGCGTCCTGCCACAGCGTCAGCTCGCCGACCGGGTCACGTCCGGTGCCGAGCAGCGCGTGCGCGCGGGCGGCGGCGTCCGTCGCCAGCTGGTCCAGGGCGAAGGGGTCGGGGCCGCCCGGGGACGCCGGATACACCGGGGGCTGCTCCGGGTGCGGGGGCACCGGCAACGGGGGCGGGAGAGGCGGGAGTTCGCGTGCGGCCAGGGCATCGGTCGCGCGTACGCCGGGCAGGGGCGCGGGTCCCTGTTCCTGCGCGGCGCGGGCCGCCCGGGCGGCGTTGCGGCGGGACAGCGCGTCCAGGAGCTCGCGCTCGCCGCGGCCGCGCAGCAGAAGCAGCACGAAGGGGTCGGCGTCGAGCAGGCGTGCGGTCTGGTAGCAGAGCGCGGCGGCGTGCTTGCAGGGGTGGCCCGAGTCGGGGCAGCTGCAGTGCGGTTCGAGATCGCCGGGGCCGGGCAGGAGCGGGACTCCGCAGTCGGCGAGGGACTGCGGCAGCTCCTTGTCGAGCAGGGCGGCGATATGGCCGGGCCGGTCGGCGGCCGCGTCCAGGAACCGCTCCCAGTCGGCCTCGGCGAGCGTGCGCAGCCGCACCTGCACGCGGTACGGCCGCGGGCGGCTGCCCTGCACATAGGCGAGGAGGAGGCCGGGCGTCACGGTGATGGCGTCCACGTGTCCCTGCGCCGAGTAACCGCGTCCGCGCGCCAGCCGCTTCACATCGAGCGCGCCCCGCTCCAGCGCGTCCACCCAGGCGTTGCCCCACCAGGTCTCGGCGAACCCGGCGCCCTCCGGCGACGTGCGGGGAGGGAAGGCGGGGAACGTCCGGCGGAGTTCGCCGTCGCGGTGGGGGGTGGCCATCGTCCGGGGGACGGGCGGGGGCGTGGGGGCGGTGGCGGGGGGCGGGGTCGGCTTCTCGGGGAGCGAGTCTTCGGCGGCAGCCCGCCGGGAGGCCCCGGTGGAGGGCTCCGGGTCGGCCGCCGCCGACGGCATCCGGAACCCGTTCACGAGCAACTGCCGTACGTCACGCGCCACCCGCGCACGGTCGACATGGCCGGTCCCACCGCTTCGGGGCGGGGAGGGTGCTCGGCGTGGCGCATCGGTTGCCGGTGCCTCGGTCTGCGCCGCGGTCTGTGCCGCCTCCTTGCGGGCGGCGCGCAGCGCCTCCCGGGCGACGTCGCCGGGGCGCCCGGGGTGAGCAGTGGGCCGGTCGCCGCCGGCTTCTTCCGCGCCGGCGTACGCAGTGCCGTCGCCGTCATCGGCGTCCGTCCCCGAGTCACGCCGGGCGGAGATCGCCTGCCGAAGCGCCGACCGCGCGACGTCACCGGGCCGCGTCTCGTCGGCGACGGCAGGCGCTTGCTGCGTACCGGCCGTGCCGTCGGTCTCGGCCCCCGTCGGCTGCGCCCCGCTCGCGGGCGCGGTCGCGTTCTCGGGTGTCTGTGCCGTATCGGCGGCGGGGCCCTCCTGGAGCGCGCTCGCTCGGTCCCGGGCCTCTCGCAGTGCCCGGCGTGCCGCGTCACCGGGACGCGGCTGCCCGCTCGCCGACGTCACGACGACCTCCGCAGCGACACCAGGTCGGTCAGCTCCCGGTCCGTCAGTTCCGTGAGGGCGGACTCGCCGGAGCCGAGGATCGCGTCGGCCAGGGCGCGCTTGGACTCCAGCATCTGGGCGATGCGGTCCTCGACGGTGCCCTCGGTGACGAGTCGGTGGACCTGGACCGGCTGGGTCTGGCCGATGCGGTAGGCGCGGTCGGTGGCCTGCTCCTCGACGGCCGGGTTCCACCAGCGGTCGAAGTGGATGACATGGCCCGCGCGGGTGAGGTTCAGTCCGGTGCCCGCGGCTTTCAGGGACAGGATGAGCACCGGGGTCCGCCCGCTCTGGAAGCGGTCCACCATGTGTTCGCGCTCCGGGACCGGCGTGCCGCCGTGCAGGAGGTCGACGGGGACGGCGCGGGCGGAGAGGTGGGAGGCGATGAGGCGGGCCATCCCGACGTACTGGGTGAAGACGAGTGCCGAGCCGTCCTCGGCGAGCAGGGTGTCCAACAGCTCGTCGAGCAGGGCGAGTTTGCCGGAGCGGGCGGACAGGCCGTCGCCGCGCGCCTCCTCCTTCAGATACAGGGCGGGGTGGTCGCAGATCTGCTTGAGCGCCCCGAGCAGCTTCAGCACCAGGCCCCGGCGGCCCATGCCCTCCGCGGTCTCGATGGCCAGCAGCGACTCGCGCACCACCGCCTCGTACAGCGCGGCCTGTTCGCGGGTGAGGGGGACCGGGTGGTCGGTCTCCGTCTTGGGCGGCAGCTCCGGGACGATGCCAGGGTCGGACTTCTTGCGGCGCAGCAGGAAGGGGCGCACCAGGCGGGCGAGACGGGCGACCGCCTCGCTGTTCTCGTCGGCCGCGCCGTTCTCCACGGCGCGCGCGTGCCGCGCGCGGAAGGACTTCAGGGGGCCGAGGAGTCCGGGGGTCGTCCAGTCGAGCAGGGCCCACAGTTCGGAGAGGTTGTTCTCCACCGGGGTGCCGGTGAGGGCCACCCGCGCGGGGGACGGGATCGTGCGCAGCGCCTTGGCCGTCGCCGAGTACGGGTTCTTGACGTGCTGTGCCTCGTCCGCGACCACCATGCCCCAGGGCTGCCCGGCCAGTTGTGCGGCGGTCGACCGCATCGTCCCGTACGTCGTGAGGACGAAGCCGCCGTCCAGGCCGTCCAGGGTGCGGTCCGGGCCGTGGAAGCGGCGCACGGGGACGCCGGGGGCGAAGCGAGCGATCTCCCGCTGCCAGTTGCCGAGCAGGGATGCCGGGCAGACCACCAGCGTCGGCTCGGTGCGGGCCCGCTTCAGGTGCAGGGCGATGACCGTGATCGTCTTGCCGAGGCCCATGTCGTCGGCGAGGCAGCCGCCCAGGCCGAGGGAGGTCATGAGGTCGAGCCAGGCCAGACCCCGCAGCTGGTAGTCGCGCAGGGTGGCGTGCAGGCCGGCGGGCGGTTCGGCGGGCCGGAGTCCGGCCGTCAGGCGGTCGCGCAGGTCGGCCAGCGCACCGACCGGCACCGCCGGCACGGTCTCGCCGTCGACCTCCGCGCTGCCGGTGAGCGCGACGGAGAGCGCGTCGACCGGGTCGAGCAGGCCCAGTTCGCGTTTGCGGGCCTTGCGGACGAGGGCCGGGTCGACGAGCACCCAGCGGTCCCGGAGCCGGACGACCGGGCGGTGGGCCTCGGCGAGCTCGTCCATCTCGGCCTCGGTGAGCGGGTCGCCGCCGAGGGCCAGCTGCCAGCGGAACTGGAGCAGTTCCTCGCTCTCGAAGAAGCCGGTGCCGTCGGTCGCCGAGCCCGGTGCGGCCCGTACCACCGCGGCCGCGCTCAGGTCGTGTGCCAGGTCCCTGGGCCAGTGCACGGCGACCCCGGCCGCGGCGAGCCGGGGGGCCGCCGCGCCCAGCAGTTCGCCGAGCTCGTCCTCGGACAGGGCCAGTACGTCGGGCACGTCCTGCTCGGCGAGCCGGTCCAGCGGCGCCCACACGCGGGCGGCGCGGCGCACGGCCAGGGCCGCGTCCACGCGCGCGCGTGGCCCGAACGCCGCGTCGGCGTCCCCCGCCCACAGGGCCGCCGCGTCGGCCACGAGGGTGGGGTCGGCGAGGCTGTGCACCTGGACGATCGCCGCGCCCGCGCCGCGCGCCCCGTCGCCGCCGGGGGTGGCGTCGAACAGGTGGTACGCGGAGAGGTCCAGGCGGAGCGAGATCCGCACGCCCGCGTCCATCCCGGCGGCGACCTCCGCGGCCCACTCCTGCGCATGGGGCAGATGCTGGGCGTCGCGGGCGGCGAAGGGCTTGCCGGAGGTGTACGGCGCGGCCGGGGTACGAGGCAGGGTGTCCGCGACCGCGTCCAGGAAGGAGCGCAGCAGCGCTTCCGGCTCGGGCAGCCGCAGCGGGCCGGGGCCGGGCAGGGGCACGGCGTGTCCCTCGGCGGGCAGGGCCGCCGCCACCGCGCGCAGATGGGCGATGTCGTCGGGCTCCAGGGGGCCGGCGCGCCAGGCGTCGTGCCCGGTCGGGGTCAGACCGGGGAGCAGTCTGCCGCGGGCGGCGAGGCGCAGCGCGTGCAGGGCGGCCGCGCCCCAGCAGGCCGTGGCCGGGTGGGCGGCGGGGTCGCGGCGGGCCCGCACGAGCACCGGGAGGGCCTCGTCGAGCGGCAGGGACAGCGCGAGCACCTTCCTGCGGCGCACCCCGGCTCCGTGCCGTCGTACGACGGTCAGTTCCTCGCCGTCGGCGGCGGGCATCTTCGCGTCGGCGGCCAGTGGTTCCCCGTCGGGGTCCCAGAAGGCGACGCGGCCCTCGCGGGGCAGGGGGGCGGGCAGATAGACGGCCGCGAGACGCACCGGGACCGGCTGACGCGGTGTCCCGGTCCCCCGCGCGCTCCCTGTCACCGCGGCCGTGCCGCTCATACGTCCTGCCACCTCCCGCCCCTGTGTCGGATCAGACGTCTTCGACTGTACGGGCGGGGTCTGACAATCGGCGCCGGCGGCCGTCGGAGCCCACCGGTCAGGGCACCGTGCGCGAGACGACGTACACCATCGGGAAGTTCGGATCGGCCAGGTTCACGACCACGTCCTGGGTCGGCGCCGGGTTTTTCTGCTTGTGGGACATGCCCCACCACGGGCCGGGGCCGGTGAAGTTCCAGCCGGTGATCTTCTGGTCTCGGGCGCCGATGGCGATGTCGTCCTTCTTCAGGTCGTTCCGGTCGACGCGCATGCCCTGCAGGAAACTGTCCAGTCCGGCGCTGTTGGTGCGGAACTGGACGTAGAGACGGCTGGTCTTCCAGTTGTTCGTCTCGTAGTAGGCGATCTCGTCGGCGGGGTGCGGGATCGGCACCTGGTACAGCCGGCGCTGCACCTTCGAGGGCCAGCCCGCGGTGAGGCCCGTCGCCGAGTACTTCTGTTCCTTGTCCTTGCCGCTGTTGCGGCTCTGGTTGGCGGAGATCACCAGGTAGCCCGCCGGGACCCCGATGAGCAGCACGATGATCAGCAGGGTGAGGGCCCGGCGCCGGGCCTTGTGGCGCGGGTCCTCGGGCGGGCGGTGCGGTTCGTCCGGCGGCGTGGCCTGGCGGGGCAGGGAGGCGGTCATGCGGTGTCCTGGGTACGGCGGGCCGCCGCGTACCGCTCGTAGCGTTCGTAGCGCTCCACCCTGCGCCGCTTGGCGCGCCGGAAGCGGCGGGCGACCAGGCGGGCGAGGTCGGCGGCGCCGACCATGCCGGCCTCGGGGCCGAGCTGGGCGCGGGTGATCCGGGCCTCGGGGCGGTAGCCGCGGCCGGTGAGGTGGCGCTTGAAGGCGTCCCGCGCGGGGCCGATCAGCAGGTCGTCGGCCGCGCTGACGCCGCCGCCGATGACGAAGCAGGACGGGTCGAGGGCGGCCGCGAGGTTGGCGATGCCGACGCCGAGCCACTGGCCGATGTCCTGGAGCAGCTCGATGCACATGGCGTCGCCCTCGCGGGCCAGCTCGGTGATCATCGGGCCGGTGATGTCGTTGATGTTGCCCTTGACGTGCTCGATGATCCCGTAGGCCACCGGCGAGTCGGCGGCGGCCAGCTCCTTGGCCTCGCGGACCAGGGCGTTGCCGGAGCTGTACTGCTCCCAGCAGCCGCGGTTGCCGCACGGGCAGCGGTGGCCGCCGGGCACGACCTGCATATGGCCGAATTCACCCGCGACGCCGTACTTGCCGCGCTTGACCTGGCCGTCCTCCAGGATCGCGCCGCCGATGCCGGTGCCCAGCGTGATCATGACGAGGTGGTCCTCGCCGCGTCCCGCGCCGAACCGCCACTCCGCCCAGGCGGCCGTGTTGGCGTCGTTGTCCACGAGGACGGGCACCGACAGGCGCCCGGAGATGCGGTCGCGCAGCGGTTCGTTGCGCCATGACAGGTGGGGCGCGAAGAGCACCCGGTTGCGGTCGGCGTCGACCCAGCCGGCCGCGCCGATGCCGACGGCGTGCACGTCGTGCCGGTCGGAGAGGTCCAGGACCAGTTCGACGATGGTGTCCTCGACGACCCTGGGACTCTTCGACTTGTCCGGCGTCTCGGTGCGGACCTTCTCCAGGATGTTGCCGTCGGCGTCCACTACGCCCGCCATGACCTTGGTGCCGCCGATGTCGATCCCTACGGTGGGGACCCGGGGCGCGGTCAGGTGAGAGCGGCGTTCCCGGGTGCCCACGGTGCGCAGCACCGGGGCCCGGCGGGAGCCGATGGGGGCGGTGAGGTCGCGGTAGGTGCTCATCGGGGCCGATTCTGCCTCACCGTCGCCCCGAGTGCCGTACGGGGGAGCGACGGCCCGCGAGGCCGTGTGCGTCGCATTGTCCGGACATTGCGACGAATGCCGTCATCGGCCGGAAGGCCGTCAGGACCGTACGAGCAGCTGGAACTCGAAGGAGTAGCGCGAGGGGCGGTAGGTGTGGTCGCCGAACTCGACCGCGCGGCCGGTGTCGTCGAAGGTGGTGCGCTGCATGGTGAGCAGCGGGGCGCCCTCCTCCTCGGCGAGCCGCTCGGCCTCGGGGGCCGTGGCGCCGCGGGCGCCGATGGACTGCCGGGCGCTGTGCAGGGTGATGCCGGCGGAGCGCATCAGCCGGTACAGGCCGGTGGCCTCCAGCTGCGCGGTGTCCAGGTCGAGCAGCCCGGGCGGCAGATGGTTGATCAGGTACGCCATCGGCTCCCCGTGCGCCAGCCGCAGCCGCTCGATGCGGTGCACGTCGCTGCCCTCGGCGACCCCGAGCGCGGCCGCGACCTCGGCGGAGGCCGGGACGACGGTGTTGACCAGGACCTTGGTCGCGGGGCGCTGACCGGCCGCCTCCAGGTCGTCGTAGAGGCTGCTGAGCTCCAGCGGTCGCTTGACCTGGCTGTGCACGACCTGCGTGCCGACGCCTCGGCGGCGCACGAGGAGGCCCTTGTCGACGAGGGACTGGATGGCCTGGCGGACCGTGGGCCGGGACAGGCCGAGCCGTGCGGCGAGCTCGATCTCGTTGCCCAGGAGGCTGCCGGGAGTGAGGTCTCCGTGCTCGATCGCGGCCTCCAGCTGCTGGGACAGCTGGAAGTACAAGGGCACCGGCGAGCTCCGGTCCACGGTGAGGGCGAGCGACACGGTCGGGTCCACTTCTGGTTTGGGCACGGGCCGAGCGTAGCTCTGTGAATGGTTGACGGGAAGTTGTGTAGTTTGATTGTCCGGACATGCGCATTGACAGCATGCGGGGTCGCCCCTCACTTTGTTTCCATGCGCATCGGGGTCATCGGCACGGGCCGCATCGGAGCCATTCATGCGAACACGCTCAGCCGCCATCGCGATGTCGGATCGCTGATCCTCACGGACCGGGATCCGGCGCGGGCCCAGGCCTTGGCGCACCGTCTGGGAGAGACGGCCGCGCCGGGTGTGGACGAGATCTTCAAGTGGGGCGTGGACGCGGTGGTGATCACCACGGCGACCTCGGCGCACGCCGAACTGATCGGTCGGGCAGCACGTTCCGGCCTCCCGGTCTTCTGCGAGAAGCCCATCGCCCTCGACCTGCCGGGCACGCTGCAGGCGCTCGGCGAGGTCGACGCGGCCGGGACGGTTCTGCAGATGGGGTTCCAGCGGCGCTTCGACGCGGGCTACATGGGCGCGCGGGAGGCGGTGCGCGCGGGGCGGCTCGGACGGCTGCACACGATCCGGGCGATGACCTGCGACCAGTCCCCTCCCCCGGTCGAGTGGCTGCCGCTGTCCGGCGGGCTGTTCCGGGACACCCTGATCCATGACTTCGACGTGGTGCGCTGGGTGACGGGGCGCGAGATCGTCGACGTGTACGCGACCGGGTCGGACGCCGGGCCCGCGATGTTCCGCGAGGCGGGGGACGTCGACACGGGCGCGGCCGTCCTCACCCTGGACGACGGCACCCTGGCCACGGCGACGGCGACCCGGCTGAACGGGGCGGGCTACGACGTCAGGATGGAGCTCGCCGGCGAACGGGACACGGTCGTGGTGGGCCTGGACGACCGTACGCCGGTCGCCTCGACCGAGCCGACCGGGCCGCCCGCCGCGGACAAGCCGTGGACGGGGTTCCTGGAGCGCTTCGGCCCCGCGTACGAGGCCGAACTGTGCGCCTTCGTGGACGTGCTGCACGGCGCTCGGGCCAACCCCTGCGACGGACGGGAGGCCCTGCAGGCCCTGCGGGTCGCCGAGGCCTGCGAGCGGTCCCGCCGGGAGCGCAGACCCGTGCGCCTGATGGAAGTCCCCGGCGGCGCCGCGTCCGCGCTCGGATGAGAGCCGTACACAGGGAACGGCCACCCCGCCGGGCCGCGGCCGCGGCCGCTACCAGCGCACCGGCAGACTCCGCACCCCGCGCATCAGCATCCCCGGCAGCCAGTCACCGGGCGGTCCGTCCAAGGTGAGCGCGGGGGCACGGCCCAGCAGCGAACGGACGGCCGTGCGGGCCTCCAGACGAGCCAGGGGTGCACCCAGGCAGTAGTGAATGCCGTGGCCGAAGGCGAGGTGGCCGCGGTTGTCGCGGCGGATGTCGAAGCGGTCGGGGTCGGGACAGCGGGCCGCGTCCCGGTCGGCGGCGCTGAGACCGATCAGCACGGTGTCGCCCCGCGCGATGGGCGTCCCGGCGATCTCCAGGGGCTCCGCGGCGAATCGGTACGTCGCGTTCTCCACCGGTCCCTCGTACCGCAGCGTCTCCTCGATCGCGCCGTCGAGGAGTGTCATGTCGGCGCGCAGGGCGGCGAGTTGACCGGGGTGCTCCAGCAGGGCGAGGACGGTGTTGGCGATCAGGTTGACCGTGGTCTCGTGGCCCGCGATCAGCAGCACGAAGGCCATGCCGCGCAGCTCCCGGGGGGAGAGCCGGTCGCCGTCCTCGGCGGTGGCGCGGATCAGGTCACCGAGCAGATCGCCGCTCGGTCCGGCACGCCGTTTGTCGTCGATCAGCTCGGTCAGGTACTCGGCGAGCCGGACGAAGGCGTCGTACTCGCTCTGTGCGCTGGTCGGCGCCACCGCCTCCGTGGACAGCTTCCGGAACTGTGTGCGGTCCATCTCGGGGACGCCGAGCAGCTCGCAGATGACGGTGATCGGCAGCGGGTAGGCGAGGGCGTCCACCAGGTCGGCGCGGCCGTGCGGCAGCATCTCGTCCAGCAGCCGGTCGGTGATCTCCTGGATCCTCGGCCGCAGTTCCTCCACCCGGCGCATGGTGAACGCGCGCGTGATGAGCCCGCGCAGCCGCGTGTGCTGCGGCGGGTCGGCGACCAGCAGATACTTGCCGATCAGCTCCTCGTCGAGGAAGGTCACCCCGATCCTGCTGCCGTCCTTGGACAGCCGGGGGTCGGCGAGGGCCGCACGCGCCTCCTCGTACCCCACGACGAGCCAGGTCTCTTGGTGCTGGTCGGGTGCCGGGAGCCGGACGCGGTGCACGGGACCCCGCTCCCGCAGGCGCGCGTAGACCGGATGCGGGTCCCTGTGGAACCCGTCCCCGAAGTCACCCAGGTCGATCACTTGGCCCATGGTCTCCCCCATCTCGGACATCCCCCGAAGTCCTCCGGGCGGGTCCCGGTGCACTGACAACGCGCGACCGGCCCGACCAGTGCCCGGCGTGCCCAACCAGTGCCCGGCGTGCTCGCCTAGTGCCCGGCGTGCTCGCCGGCGTGCCCCTCGTTTCCTTCCTCTCCCTCTTCCAGCAGCCCCGCGTCATAGGCCAACAGGGCGATCTGCACGCGGTTGTTGAGGCCGAGTTTGGCCAGGATGCGGGACACGTGGGTCTTGACGGTGGCGACGCTCATGAAGAGTCCGGCGGCGATCTGGGCGTTGGCGAGCCCGCGGCCGACCGCGACGGCGACCTCCCGTTCGCGGTCGTTGAGGCCGGCGAGCCGCTCCCGCGCGCGGGAGCGCCGGGTGTCGGCCGGGGTGCCGGCCGCGTGCTCCATCAACTGGCGGGTGACGGTGGGCGACAGGACGGGATCACCGGCCGCGACCCTCCGCACCGCCGCGACGATCTCGGCGGGCGGGGTGTCCTTCAGGACGAATCCGGCCGCACCCGCGCGCAGGGCGCGCAGCACCTGCTCGTCGGCATGGAAGGTGGTGAGGACGACGACCTGAGGGGCGTCCTTTCGGCCGCGCAGCCGCTCGGTGGCCGTGAGCCCGTCCACCGACGGCATACGGATGTCCATCAGGACGACGTCCGGCCGGGTGCGGTCGACGACCGCCTCGACCTCGCTGCCGTCCGCGGCCTCCCCGACGATCTCGATGCCGTCGGCCCCGCCCAGCATGAAGGACAGGCCCGCCCGCACCAGGGGATCGTCGTCGACGAGGAGCAGTCTGATCGCAGTCATGGGCCATACGTAATCACGGTTGCAGGACGGCGAATCACGGTTGCGGGGCAGCACATCACGGTCGTACGGCACCGCACGGCGGCGTTCGTGCCGGCCCGCGCGCGGAGCACGCTCCACGGCGTCACGCCGCGCCCCACGGCAGCCGCCCCCGCACCTCGAAGCCGCCGTCCGCCGTGGGCCCGTGCTCCAGCCGGCCCCCGGCCAGCGTCGCGCGCTCGGTCAGGCCGATGAGGCCCTGGCCGGAGCCGGGGACCGGGCGGGGCACGGACGCGGGGGCGGGGTTGTGGACCGAGACGGCCAGGCCGTCGCCGGGGGCGCCCGTGACGGTCACCGTGACCTCGGCGCCGGGGGCGTGCTTGCGGGCGTTGGTCAGGGCCTCCTGAGCGATGCGGTAGGCGGTGCGGCCCACGGAGGCGGGGACACCGGCGGGGTCGGTGACGCGGTTGTCGAGGCTGACCTTCATGCCGGCCTCGCGGGACTCGGCGACCAGGGCGTCCAGCGCGGCGAGCGTCGGCTGGGGGCGGCCGGTGTCGTCGGAGTCGCCCGTCCGCAGCACGCCGATGATCTCCCGCAGGTCCTGCAGTGCCTCGTGCGCGCTCTCCCGGATCACACCGGCGGCCCTGGCGATCTCCTCGCGGGGCGCGTCCGGCCGGAACTCCAGGGCTCCCGCGTGCACGCTCAGCAGGGTGAGCCGGTGGGCGAGCACATCGTGCATCTCCCGGGCGATGGCCTCGCGGGCGAGACGCTGGGCCTGCTCGGCGCGCAGCCGCGCCTCCGTCTCGGCGCGCCGGGCGCGGTCGCGCAGGCTCAGCATGAGCTGCCTCTTGGAGCGGACGAACAGGCCCCAGCTGATGACCGAGACGGTCATCAGCGTGGTGAGCGTGACGACGGCCGCGTACGGCAGGTCGGGGTCGGGGCGCAGCCAGTAGAAGCCGGGCATCAGCGCGAGGCCGATCCCGCCGACCCAGGCCACGTACCGGAAGGGGCGGTGCACGGCGAGCGTGAACAGGGTGACCAGAGCGGCACCGCCCGAGGTGTTCGAGAGGAAGCCGACGGGGATCATGGCGACGGCGAGCCCGAACGGCCACCGGCGGCGCAGCCAGACCGCGGCACAGGCGAGCACGCCGAGCAGCTGGTCCACGACGGCCAGCGCATGCGGGGTGTGGGGGTCGTGCCGCAGGGTGTCCGCGGCGGCCAGGCCGAGGGCGACGGCCAGCAGGAAGCAGGAGAAGTCGACGACCCAGTCGCGCGCGGTGCGCCGCGGCGGCCGCCCCAAGGCCCCGGCGTCCGGGTCGAGTTCGTGCACCACGGCGGACGGGAACAGCCATCGGCGTCCCGCGAACTCCTGCGGCGCCTGCGCCTGCTCGTGACCACTCACGGTCGACAAATCTACGCAGCGCGAGCCCGCGCGGTCTCCCCGCGCACGGGATCGCCGACCAAAGTCGCGACGCCATGGACTTTCGGTGATCCGCCCCGGCGCGAGGACCGTCCTCCGGCGGGACGGGACTCGCCCCGCGGCCGATGCGTGGGGGGAGACCGCGGGGCGAGAGTCGTGCCATGAAGAAGCTGCTGGAGCTGATCGGATTCCTCGCCCTGGTGCAGGGCGTGCTGGGCCTGGTGCACGAGTTCACCCACTGGCACGTGGGTCTCGTGCAGCGGCTCGGCTTCCTCGACGGCTACGAGGTGTACGCGAGCGCCGCCCTGGTGGTGCTGGCGTGCGCGCTGTTCGCCGCCGCGGAGAGCCGGAGGCCGGACTGAGCGCCCGCCCGGCCTCCGGCTGTCGCACCGTTCTCCCGGAACCGGCTACCGGCTCAACAGCCGAAGTCGATCAGGTCGAACGTGGCGTAGTGGTCCGCGGTGTAGTAGTCCTCCTGGTACTCCTCACCGGTGACGACGCGCCGCGCACCGCGGGTGGAGGAGCCGGGGGTCTTCACCGTGTACTCGTGGTAGTAGCCGGTCGTCTGCTTGGGCAGGACGCCTTCGCGGTTCTGGAAGACCACCCCGTCCTGCGAGTACGGGAACGGGCCACCTTGGTCGATGAGCCGCAGGGTGGTGTACGCCTGCGAGGGCAGGTCGCTGTAGCAGATGCTGCCGACGGACGAGGCAGCCGCGTCCGCCGTGGTGGCGGTGACCGTACCGCCGACGAGGAGGGCGGACAGGAGGACGCCCGCGGCGCCGATGCGAGTGATTCGTGGGGGGAATCTCATGGCGCAATGATGACGCGCGTAGACAGTGGCATGTCAATGACAAAGTTGAAGATTTTCCCTTCAAGTCAGATGAGTTTTCAGGGAGTTAACCTGCGGCCCACGGTCCCCACGCGCTCCCCACAAGCGCGCTAGGCGTTGTCCGGGAGCTCGTACGAGCCGTAGTCGGGGCGGCCCGCGAAGTCGTACGTCTGGATGGAGACGCCCGCAGCGGTGACCCGCCCGCCCGCATGCCGGAACTTGGTGGGTGGTGCGCCCTCCTCGAAGAGGCGGCGGCCGGCGCCGAGGACGACCGGGAAGGTCAGCAGGTGGAGCGTGTCGACGAGGTCGAGGGCCAGCAGGGAGCGGACGAGGGCTCCGCTGCCGTGGACCTGGAGCTCGCCGTCCGTCTGTTCCTTGAGGGCGGTGACCTCCTTGGCGAGGTCACCGCCGATGACGGTGGTGCCGGACCAGCCGGGCGCGGTCAGGGTCGAGGAGGCGACGTACTTGGGGAGTGCGTTGAGCCTGGACGCGATCGGGTCGGCGGGGTCGGTCATCTTCGGCCAGTACGAGGCGAAGATGTCGTACGTACGGCGCCCGAGCAGAAAGGCGCCGACGCGGTCGAAGACCTCGGTGACGAACCGGCCGAAGTCGTCGTCGCCGTACGGAAAGCTCCAGCCGCCCTGCTCGAAGCCGCCGCTGGTGTCTTCCTGGGGGCCGCCCGGCGCCTGGTAGACGCCGTCGAGGGTGACGAACATGGTGGAGACGAGCTTGCCCATGTCGGGTGCCTTCTTCCTGGGGTGGGGTCTTTTGTCATCAGTGCAGACCCCGGGCGCACCCGCAACTCATCGGTCCGCCCGCCCGAGGGCGGGATCAGCCGCCCAGTTCCTGGTGGCGGGCGGCCAGGGCGGCGGTTCCTTCCTCCGTCAGAGAGCCGAACAGGCGCAGGCGGGAGATGCCGCCGTCGGGGAAGATGTCCACGCGCGCGTGCGTGCCGACGGCGGGGTCCGGCAGGACGAACCTGTGGTTGGTGTCGGGCTGGAGGCGGGTGCGCGGGAGGATCTCGCGCCAGTCGCCGCTCTCGCCGTCGCGCACGGACACCGATGCCCAGCCGGCGCTGTTGCCCTTCAGGTAGGCCGTGTCGATCTCGATCGCGCGGATCCGGGACCGGGCGGCCAGCCGGTAGCTGATCCAGTCGTTGCCCCGGTCGCGGCGCCTTCGCGTCTCCCAGCCGTCGTCCATCTTGCGCGAGCGGCCCGGCTGGATGGTGTTCGTCGCCGGGGAGTAGAAGAGGTCGGAGGCGTTCTCGACCCGGCCGCCGTGCTCCAGGGCGACCACGTCGAAGGTGCCGAGCGCCGCCAGCCACCCGGGGTCGGGCACGACCTCGCCGTACACGCGCAGGCGCGCGATGCCTCCGTCGGGGTGCTGGTTGACGCGCAGATGCGTGAAACGCTGTTCGACCGAGACGGCGAAGCCGTTCGCCGCGTGGCCGCCGACGGGCGTGCGGGGGACGAGGGTCGTCCACTTCACGTCGTCGCCGAGCAGTTCCGCCGGGGACGGGGCACCGGGTACGGACGTGCCCTCGACCGACACCGCCTGCGGATAGTTGCCGCGGAAGTGGGCCGTGTCGACGACGATGCCCCGTACGACACCGGGCGCGCCGAGGCGGACCAGCGCCCAGTCGTGGTCCTCGGCGGTGGGCCAGGGGTGCTCGGCGGAGTCCCCGCGGCGGCGACGCGTCTCCCAGCCGTCCATGATCTTGCCCTTGTGCCCGAAGTGCTCGGGGTCGAACTCGGCCCGCTCGGGCACCAGCAGGTTCTCCCGCTGGGCGAAGAACTCGTCGTTGGCGGCGATGACACCGGCGCCGAGCTGCCGGTCGGCGAGGTTGGCGTGGTGGGTGAAGGGGAAGTCGGCGGTGCGGTAGTCCGCGTACGGGTCACCGCCTCCGTAGGGGTTCGCGTCGCCGGTGAAGCCGGCCGGATCAGATGGACGCTGTGCCGTCACGGTGATCAGGTGTTCCTTTCGGGAGTCGGCCGCCGCGGATGCGGGGGATCAGGGGGTACGGGTCAGCAGTCGGCCCTTCGGCTCGGTGAACTCGCCGTCCGCGACGATGCGTTCGCCGCGCAGCCAGGTGGACCTCACGACCCCGTACAGGGTCTTGCCCGCGTACGCCGTCACGCGGTTGCGGTGCTGGAGGGCCGCCGGGTCGACCGTGAACGTCTCGTCGGGGGCGAGGACGGCGAAGTCCGCGTCGCGGCCGGCCTCGATGGCGCCCTTCTCGGCCAGGCCCACCAGGGCCGCCGTACGCGTCGACATCCAGCGGACGACGTCCTCCAGGCCGTGGCCACGCCGGCGTGCCTCGGTCCACACGGCCGCCAGGCTGAGCTGAAGGCCGGAGACGCCTCCCCAGGCGGTGGCGAAGTCGTCGGTCTTGAGGTCGGCCGTCGACGGCGAGTGGTCGGTGACCACGCAGTCGATGGTGCCGTCCGCCAGCGCCTGCCAGAGCAGGTCCTGGTTCGCCGCCTCGCGGATGGGCGGGCAGCACTTGAACTCGCTGGCGCCGTCCGGGACTTCCTCGGCGGTCAGGGTCAGATAGTGCGGGCAGGTCTCCACCGTGACGCGGACGCCCTCGGCGCGGGCGGCGGCGATCAGGGGCAGTGCGTCGCTGGAGGACAGGTGCAGCACGTGCACGCGCGCGTGGAGGCGCTTCGCCTGGGCCAGCAGGCTCGCGATGGCGGTGTCCTCGGCGTCGCGCGGGCGGGAGGCGAGGAAGTCGGCGTACTTGGGGCCGCCGTGCTGCGGGGCCGCGTCCAGGTGGTGCGGGTCCTCGGCGTGCACGATCAGCAGGCCGTCGAAACCGGCGATCTCGGCCATCGACCTGGCCAGTTGCTCCTGGTCGAGGTGCGGGAACTCGTCGACGCCGGACGGCGACAGGAACGCCTTGAAACCGAAGACGCCGGCGTCGTGCAGCGGACGCAGGTCCTTGACGTTGTCGGGCAGGGCACCGCCCCAGAAGCCGACGTCGATATGGGCCTTGTCCTCGGCCACCCGCCGCTTGGTACGCAGGTGGTCGACCGTCGTGGTCGGCGGGAGGGAGTTGAGGGGCATGTCGACGAGGGTGGTGATGCCGCCGGCCGCCGCGGCGCGGGTGGCGGTCCAGAAGCCCTCCCACTCGGTGCGGCCGGGGTCGTTGACGTGCACGTGGGTGTCGACCAGGCCGGGCAGCAGGACGTCGTCGCCGAGGTCCTCCAGGCGGGCCGCGGACGGTACGTCGGCGTCGTACGGCAGTACGGCCGTGATCTTCCCGGCGGAGACCCTGACCGAGGCGGCCCGCGTCCCTTCCGGGGTGATGACGCGTGTCGAGCGCAGCACCAGTTCAGCGTCGGACACCCGGACCCCTCTCTCTGCCGCCGTCTCGCTTCCCGGAAACGGGATGTACTGCCACGTAAGGGAATTCAACGTTCTGTTGAAGGAGTCTTCACTCCCGCTCCTGCGCCGTCAAGAGGCACACTTCTACCCAGCGCACCCGGCGCCACTGCTCTGGACGTTTCCACTAAGCGGAATTAGAATTCCAGCAAGCAGAACGTAGCTACGCACGATCAGGGAGTCAACCGACTGCCGGGTAGGCTTCTGCCCTTCCTGCCAGTCCCGAAAGGAACGCGCCGTGCCGACGTCCAGCGCCAGCACCAACGACTCCGCCAAGTCCGCCGGTGGCGGGGTCCAGTCCCTGGAGCGCGCCTTCGATCTGCTGGAGCGGATGGCCGACGCGGGCGGCGAGGTCGGCCTGAGCGAGCTGTCCGCGAGCAGCGGGCTGCCGTTGCCCACGATCCATCGGCTGATGCGCACGCTGGTCGTCTGCGGCTATGTACGTCAGCAGCCCAACCGGCGGTACGCCCTCGGCCCGCGCCTGATCCGCCTCGGCGAGTCGGCGTCCCGGCTGCTCGGCACGTGGGCCCGGCCCTACCTCGCGCGCCTCGTCGAGGAGACCGGAGAGACGGCGAACATGGCGCTGCTGGACGGCGACGAGGTCGTCTATGTCGCCCAGGTGCCGTCGAAGCACTCGATGCGCATGTTCACCGAGGTCGGCCGGCGGGTTCTGCCGCACTCCACGGGCGTCGGCAAGGCGCTGCTCGCCCATGTCCCCGACCACGAGGTGCGCGCCCTCCTGTCCCGCACCGGCATGCCGGCCGCGACGGAGATGACGATCACCACGCCGGACGCATTCCTGGCCGCCCTGGAGGAGGTGCGCCGCCTCGGGTACGCCGTGGACGACAACGAGCAGGAGATCGGCGTCCGCTGCCTCGCGGTCCCCGTGCCGGACTCCCCCACGGCCGCCGCCATCTCCATCTCCGGCCCGGCGGGCCGCGTCACGGAATCGGCAACGGACAAGATCGTGCCGGTACTCCAGCAGATCGCCACGGAACTGTCCCAGACCCTGGCAAGCTGAGCCCGCCGGGGGTTCGGCCCCTTCGCAGCCAAGGTCCGGTTCCTCGATTCCCCGGCGCCTCCGACGAGCGCGGCGACCGGCGTCGGCGAGATCGCACCCTGAGCCGCCGGCGTCCCGACCGGGCCGGACGCCGGGGCACCGCAGTGGGCCGCCCCCTTCCTGCGGGCGCACTGGCGCCAAGGCCTCGAAGCGGCCCCGGCAACCGCTGAGGAGCAGCGGCCCGCCCCGGTGCCCGACGGTCCGGCCGGGGTCGGCGGCACGACCGCCACCGGTCCCCGTTCGTGGTGCCTGGCCGGGGGGCGGGACTACGGTCGGCAGCCGGCGCGCCCAATCGCCTGTCGGCGTCGGCACCCACACAAGGAGGGCGGCGGACGCCGTGAGCGTTCTCCGCAGGCGCCGGGGCCGCAATCACCGCGCCCCGGTCACCCTGTCGGGCAACCAGTCGTGCGCCAATGCCTTCAGAGGCGTGGCGAGCTCCGCGCCGGGCTCGGGGCTGCCGCCGAGGATGTTCTCGGTGTGACCCCCGAACAGGTCCACCGACAACCCCGCGCCGGGGCCGGCAACTCGTCCCCAGCACCGCCCACCAGCGCCAGAGCCGACGCGCACCCCTCAGCGCCGCGGCGACTCCCCGATGAAGCCCACCGCGTCCCGGACCTCCGACAACCCCCGCGCCAGTGCACCACCCGATCCCGACCGCGCCGGGGCCGACGGCTCGCCCTCAGCCCTGCCCCAGCAGGGCCAGAACCGACAAGGACGAGACCCCCTCAACGCCCGCGACGGTTCCCCGGCACCCTCACCGAACCGATCGCGCCCGCGATCACCCGCAGCGAACGACACAGACGAGGTACCCCGGCAATGCCGCCCGAGGCCGGGTCCCCGCCCCTGCCGCCAGGGTCGGAGCCGGCGCGTACCCCTCAGCGGCGCGGCGGTTCCCCGAACAAGTCCACCGCGTTCCGGACCTCCGACAAACCCCGTGCCAGTGCGCTGACCGAGCCGATCGCGCCCGCGATCAGGAGCAGGGAACGGCGCAGGCGGGGTATCTCGGGGATGCCGCCGGAGGTCATCGCGGCCAGGGCTGCCAGTTCGTCCTCGGCTATGCAGCGGTCGGGGAACTCGGCCGGGTGCGCGGCGAGTTCGCGGCGCAACCGGGACACCGCGGTCCGCAGTTCCGCCACTCTCGGGTCCTCGTCGCTGCCGGTCACTGGCCTCTGCCCCAAGCTCCGCAACACAGCCCTCCCCCTCGCACGCCGTCGTGTGCGCACTGGTGCCCCGTGGCGTAGGTCCGGCGCCGGGCGACGCGGGTCAGTAAACGCCACCCGGTACGGGGAGCGCCACTGCGCGGACCGAAATTCAGTCCATCGAAACCGGGCACTCCGCCCCGCGTCAGGTATGCAGGACACATGACGGACAACCAAGGCCGGATCGCCGGTCTGCTCCTTGCCGCGGGCGGCGGAAGGCGGCTCGGCGGACGGCCCAAGGCACTGCTCGAACACCGGGGACGGCCCCTGGTGGAGCACGCGGTCGGGGTGCTGCGCACGGCCGGATGTGATCGCATCCATGTGGTGCTGGGCGCCCGGGCCGACGAGGTCCGAGAACGGGCGGACCTGAGCGGCTGCGTACTCGTGGACAACCCCGGCTGGGCCGAGGGAATGGGGTCCTCGCTGCGGGCCGGCCTCGACTCGCTCGCCGGTACGGGCGCCCGCGCGACCCTGGTCTCGCTGGTCGACCAGCCCGGCATCGGCCCCGAGGCGGTCGCCCGGGTGCTCGCCGCCCACGAGGACGAGAGGTCCCTGGTCTCCGCCGCCTACGACGGCGTACGCGGACACCCGGTCCTCTTCGGCTCCGCCCACTGGGCCGGTATCGCCCGCACCGCGACCGGCGACCGGGGCGCCCGCGCCTATCTGAAGGAGCACGAGCGGGAGATCCGGCTCGTCGAGTGCGGCGACGTGGCCGAACCGTACGACATCGACACCACCGAGGATCTGATCCACCTTGAGTGAGCAGGATGGCACCGAGAGCCACCTTGCCTCGACCCGGAGAATCTCGACGTCAACAAACCATTGAAGTTCCACGATGAGGAAACTAGTATCCACTGTTCAGAAGCGCCCTGCCGCTCCCCGGGCGTCCTCAGCCCTACCCGGTACGACTGGCACCCGGTGCCACCGCTGAAGGAAGTGACAGCTCATGTCCGCACCAGCGCCGTCTCCGCTGGCCATCGTCGACGCCGAGCCCCTGCCCCGGCAGGAGGAGGTCCTCACCGACGCGGCGCTCGCCTTCGTGGCCGAGCTGCACCGGCGGTTCACGCCACGCCGTGACGAACTCCTCGCCCGCCGCGCGGAGCGCCGCGCCGAGATCGCCCGCACCTCCACGCTCGACTTCCTCCCGGAGACCGCCGCGATCCGCGCCGACGACTCCTGGCGGGTCGCCCCCTCGCCCGAGGCACTCGACGACCGGCGCGTCGAGATCACCGGCCCCACCGACCGCAAGATGACCATCAACGCCCTGAACTCGGGCGCGCGCGTCTGGCTCGCCGACTTCGAGGACGCCTCCGCGCCCACCTGGGAGAACGTGGTCGTCGGCCAGCTCAATCTGATCGACGCGTACACCCGGAACATCGACTTCACCGACCCCGGGTCCGGGAAGTCGTACGCCCTGAAGGCGAACGAGGAACTGGCCACCGTCGTCATGCGTCCCCGCGGCTGGCACCTGAACGAGCGCCACCTCGTGGACGCGGACGGTGCCCAGGTCCCCGGCGCCTTCGTCGACTTCGGGCTGTACTTCTTCCACAACGCCCGGCGTCTGCTCGACCTCGGCAAGGGGCCGTACTTCTACCTCCCCAAGACGGAGTCGCACCTGGAGGCCCGCCTCTGGAACGACGTGTTCGTCTTCGCGCAGGACTACCTCGGCCTCCCGCAGGGCACCGTCCGTGCCACCGTGCTCATCGAGACGATCACGGCCGCGTACGAGATGGAGGAGATCCTCTACGAACTCCGCGACCACGCCTCCGGGTTGAACGCCGGACGCTGGGACTACCTCTTCTCCATCGTCAAGAACTTCCGTGACGGCGGGCCCCGGTTCGTCCTGCCGGACCGCAACGCCGTGACGATGACAGCCCCGTTCATGCGGGCCTACACCGAACTCCTCGTCCGCACCTGCCACAAGCGCGGTGCGCACGCGATCGGCGGCATGGCGGCGTTCATCCCGTCCCGCCGCGACGAGGAGGTCAACAAGGTCGCCTTCGAGAAGGTCAAGGCGGACAAGGACCGCGAGGCGAACGACGGTTTCGACGGCTCCTGGGTCGCCCACCCGGACCTGGTCCCGCTCGCCATGGAGTCCTTCGACAAGGTCCTCGGTGACCGGCCGAACCAGAAGGACCGGCTGCGCGAGGACGTGCACGTCGAGGCGGCCGACCTGATCGCGATCGACTCGCTGGAGGCCAGGCCGACGTACGCGGGCCTGGTCAACGCCGTGCAGGTGGGCATCCGTTACATCGAGGCGTGGCTGCGCGGCCTCGGCGCGGTCGCCATCTTCAACCTCATGGAGGACGCGGCCACCGCCGAGATCTCCCGCTCGCAGATCTGGCAGTGGATCAACGCGGGCGTCGAGTTCGAGAACGGCGAGACGGCGACCCCCGAGCTGGCCCGCAAGGTCGCCGCCGAGGAACTGGCCGCCGTCCGGGAGGAGATCGGCGAGGAGGCCTTCGCGGCCGGCCACTGGCAGCAGGCCCACGATCTGCTGCTCCAGGTCGCCCTCGACGAGGACTACGCGGACTTCCTCACCCTGCCCGCGTACCAGCAGCTCACCGGCTGAGACCTCATCCTTCCGAGTGGTGCGGGGACTCCCCCTGGGCCACTCGGTCGCGTACGGCCCACTTCACCTGAGGTGCGCCGACCAGTCCTGTTCCGCCGCCGGCTTGCCGTGCAGGTCGGGAACCCGCTTGAGCCAGTTCGGACGGCCCTGCTGGGTCCTCGCCGCCCGGCGGGCCTCCTCGGCGGCGAGCTCCTCCCGGGTGGGGAAGTCGGTCGGGAGCCAGGCGGCCGACGCCCGCACGCGCGCGTGGAGGTAGTCCACATACGCCCTGCGCACCTCGTCCGGCGTCGTGAACCCCTCTTCGCCCGTCAGCCAGGCGTCGGGGACCTCGGCGACGATCTCCCGCAGCAGCTCCTCCGTCACCTTGGGCGCCAGCTCCACGTCGGCCGCCCGGGTGTCGGGCGTGTAGTGCCCGAGGGCGTGATGGCGGAAGTCGTACGCCTTGGCGGGATCGGACGCGTCCCAGCGGTGGTGGAAGACGAGGGCGGCGCCGTGGTCGATCAGCCACAGGCGCGGGGGCACGGTGCCGAGGGTGGGCCAGACCATCAGGTTGGAGCTGTGGACCGTGCGGTCGACGTTCACGGTGAGGGCGTCGAGCCAGACGATCCGGCCCGCCTCCAGGGGATCGACCCCGAAGGTCTTCGCGACCTCCGGGGTGAAGTCCTTCGCGCCCGGCAGATAGTCCATGCCGAGGTTGAGGCCCCGGCTCGCGGTGTGCAGGTCCCGTACCTCCTGGTGCGGCTCGTCGTCGGCGATCGCCGGGTCGAAGTGCACCAGGACCAGCTCGGGGAACCGCAGCCCGAGCGCCCGCGCGAGCTCGCCCACGATCACCTCGGCGACCAGCGCCTTGCGGCCCTGCGCGGAACCGGTGAACTTGACGACGTATGTGCCGAGGTCGTCGGCCTCGACGACTCCGGGGACGGAGCCGCCGGACCGCAGGGGTTCGATGTAGCGGGTTACAGTAATCTGCCTCAGCATCTTCCAAGGCCTCAAAGCGCGCTTGCCTTACATTCCATGGCCGACTCCACCGCGGTGCACCCGGGCAACCTCCCTGATCAGCCCTGAAAGAATCTGGGGAGTTTCGACTGGCATGCTCGTCTCCCTGCCTCCCCAGCAGTCCGTCAATGGCAGTACGTCCCTTGCTTCCGGCCTCCGGCACGAAGCGAGCATAGTAACCAAGCGTGACAGCCGGGGAGAAGCGCCCGAGCCATCTGCCGGCGTCACCACCGACTCCCCTGCTTGCAGCATGATCGAGGCCCAGGTGTGCCGCAGCACGTGGAAGCCGTCCTTCGGCGGCGCCTCCCACCGCGTCTTCACCAACGCGGTGAGCTGGTCGAGGCTGTGTATGGTGAGGTGACCTTTTCAGGTGCGACCACACCCCTTCGACGGGGTTGAGCTCGGCCCCTTCGGCAGGGCGCATTACAACCTCCCGTTGATCGCCTGAACTTGGCGACGGACGCGAAGGACGCCTCGGGCACAGTCGACGTCCTCCGGGCTCAACCGAAGACTTCACCCTGCCGAAGTCCGCACCCGAGTACGACCGGCCGGTACCGGCGTCCCAGACCGCCGCGTGTGCTGCTGTCGGTCTGCATGCGGCCTGCCGCAGAAGGCGGCGAGCGATGTTCTGCTGGCCGACGGGCGTGACGTCCTGGCGAGCCTGATCGCGAAGGCCCGCGAAGCGGCCGTCATGCTCGCCGAAGCCAGAACTGCCTGCTTCGGCGCCGGTTGCAGGGCACCTCAAGTGGGCCTTTCACTTCCGCTCTTGGGCTGTGCGGCGATGCCGCGCGGCCGGGCCTGCGGCGCCGGGGCCGGGGCCGGGGCCGGGGCTAGAGGATCCCGCGCTCGCTCGCGCGCGCCAGGACCTCCACGCGGTTGCGGGCGCCCAGCTTCTCCAGCGTCCGCTGGAGATAGGTCTTGACCGTGTTCCGGCTCAGGCCGAGCACGTCGGCGATCTCCGGGTTGGTCTCGCCCATCGCCACCCTGCGCAGAATCTCGTACTCGCGGCGGGTCAGGCCGCTCTCCTTGAGCCTTCGGTTCAGCAGCACGCTGAGCAGGTGGTCCGGACTGGTGCGGACCACCCGTTCCCCGGCGTTGACCCGGCGGACGATGTCCATCAGATCCGAACGCTGCGCGTCCTTGACGACCACGGCGTGCGCTCCGGCGCCGAGTGCCTCCTCCAGAGCGGCGTGCTCCGGAAAGGCGGTGAAGATCACCACTTTGACGCCGGGGACGTGGGTCCGCAGCTCCCGGACGACCTCGGGGGCGAGCATGTCGGGCAGGCGCAGGTCCAGCAGGACTACGTCGGGCACCAGCCGCTCGGCCTCGCTGATCGCCTCCCGCCCCGAGCTCGCGTACCCGGTGACGGTGATCCAGGAGGCGTTGCCGAGCGCCAGGGCGACACCGTCGCGGACGATGGGGTGGTCGTCCACGACCAGTACGCGCACCGTCGGCTCGTTCACGCCGGCACCCACATCTGGACAGTCACGCCGCCGTCCTCGTTGCTGCCGACGTTGACCCGGCCGCCCACCCGTTCCAGGCGCTCCGACATGGTGGACAGGCCGATGCCCCCGGAGGAGCCGCCCTCCGGGGGCAGACCGACGCCGTCGTCGGCGATGGTCACGCAGACGCCCCCGGACCGGGTGAACACGCTCATCACGACGGAACGGGCCCGCGCGTGCTTCTCGACGTTCAGCAGCGCCTCCCGCGCCGCATCGGTCAGTGCCCTGATCCGGCCCGGCGCGAGGCCCGGCACCTCGGTCACCATGATCAGCCGGGCGATCACGCCGGTACGCTGCTGGAAGGCCCTGCAGTCACCGCGCAGCGCGACGCCGAGAGCGACCTCCTCCGGGGGCGCGTGCAGCGCGTGCAGGGACACGCGCAGCGCGGCGGCCGCCTGGATCGCCTGCTCCTCCAGGTCTCCCAGACGTGCCGACACGGCGTCCCCGGTCGGCAGCTCCGCGGCCAGCGTGCGGATGCCCGTGCCCAAGGTGAAAAGCATGGCCCCCACGGTGTCGTGCAGGTCCAGCGCGAGCCGGCGCCGTTCCTCGTGCACGGCGACCTCCGCCGCGTGACGGGCACGCTCTGCCACTACAGCAGCCGCCGCGGCCCGGCTCGCCGCCTGTTCCAGGGCCTGGGTCGTCCGGTCGCCGTACAGGGAGGGCTCGCGGTTCGCGCCGTAGAGGACGCCCAGCAGCCGGTCGTCGTGGATGACGGGCACGGCGATCATCGCACCGAGCCCCTCGGTCTCCGCCTGTGCGTTGAAGTGGTGGGTGATGGTGTCGGAGCGGCGATAGTCACTGACCCACAGGGGCCGGCGCCGGAGCATCACCTGTCCGCCCAGCCCGCACCCGGCGGAGACGACCAGGCCGTCCACGGCGGGCGTGCGGGCGTGGACGACGTGCCCGAGCACCAGCCGGTCGGCCCCGTCCGGTTCGCCCACCCACGCGACGTCCACCCCGCTCAGCTCGGGAACGTCGTCCACGATCCGGCGCATGGCTACGGACTGGTCGAGCAGCGCGAGGACCTGGCTATATCCCTCGGTGAGCTCGAACAGGGCGCTCGGCAGTGGCCGGTCCCGGCTCCCGTCTGACACGTTCGTCATGGTAGGTCGTCTCCCGCCGGCGGACCAGGAGTGAACGCGCGCACTCCGGTCCCACATCCTGCCCCGCCGCAAGTGCCCTGACCATCTCCGAATGGAGACCTCCGGACTCATATCTCCGCCTGGAGCTACTCGCGCCCCGGTGCGGCGCCCAGAATCGCGGCACGAGCCGCAGCGGCCGGTGAGGTGGCGCAGCCGCACCCACCGGCATCGAGATCTAAGGAACACACACGCACATGCCCAGCCACCACCCGATTCCCAGCACCATGCAGGCCGTGCCCCTGCTCGTGAGAAGACTGCTGGAGAACGGTATGAGACTGCACGGTGGCAGTGAGGTCGTCACCGCCACCGGCACCGGCACCGGCACCGGCACCCGTAGCGCCGACTACGCCCGCGTCGGCCGCAACGCCGCCGCGCTCGCCCACGCGCTGGCCGGCCTGGGCGTAGGACACGGCGACCGGGTGGCCACCTTCATGTGGAACAACCAGGAGCACCTGGAGGCGTACCTCGCCGTGCCCGCCATGGGCGCCGTGATCCACCCCCTGAACATCCGTCTCTTCCCCGATCAGCTCACCTACATCGCCAATCACGCCGAGGACACGGTCGTCATCGTCGACGGCTCCCTGCTGCCGGTCTTCTCCGCGCTGCTGCCCGACATGCGCACGGTGCGGCACGTCATCGTCAACGGGGAGGCGGAGTCCGCGCTCATGCCCGACGCCCCGGTGACCGTCCATGACTACAGGCGGCTGCTGGAGGGGCGGCCAGGGTCGTACGACTGGCCGGACCTGGACGAGAACCAGGCGGCGGCCATGTGTTACACCTCCGGGACCACGGGCAACCCCAAGGGCGTCGTCTACAGCCACCGCTCGCTGTACCTGCACTCGCTGGGCATCAGCCTGCCGGACCTGATGAACATCTCCGCCCGGGACCGCCTGCTCGCCATCGTCCCGCAGTTCCACGCCCAGGCCTGGGGCCTGCCGTATGCGGCCTTCCTCACCGGCGCCTCGCTCGTCATGCCGGACAGGTTCCTGGCTCCCGCGCCGCTCGCGCGGTTCATCGCCGCCTCCCGCCCCAACAAGGGCGCAGGCGTGCCGACGGTGTGGCAGGGCCTGGCCGACCACGTCCGGCAGCACCCCGGCGCCGACATCTCCAGCCTCGAGGAGGCCGTCGTGGGCGGCTCCTCCTGCCCGCCGTCGCTGATGCGGACCTACGAGGACGAGCTGGGCATCCGGCTGCTGCACGCCTGGGGGATGACCGAGGTCTCGCCGCTGGGCGCCCTGGCCCGCGCCCCCGAGGGCACCGAAGGAGAGGACGCCTGGCGCCACCGCCTCAGCCAGGGCCGCTTCCCGGCACCGGTGGAGGCCAGGCTCATCGGCCAGGACGGAGCCGTTCTGCCCTGGGACGGGCTGAGCATCGGGGAGTTGGAGGTGCGCGGTCCCTGGATCACCGGCTCCTACCACCTCGACGACGACCCGGAGAAGTTCCACGACGATTGGCTGCGCACCGGTGACGTCGGAACGATCAGTGCCGACGGCTTCCTCACCCTCACCGACCGGGTCAAGGACGTGATCAAGTCGGGCGGGGAGTGGATCTCGTCCGTCGAGCTGGAGAACCACCTCATGGCGCACCCGGCGGTGGCCGAAGCATGCGTCGTCGCGGTCCCGGACGACAAATGGGGGGAGCGTCCCCTGGCCACGGTCGTGCTCCGGGACGGGAGCGGCACCACGCACGACGAACTGCGGCGGTTCCTCGCCGGCAAGGTGGCCGCCTGGCAGCTGCCGGAGCGCTGGGCACTTCTCGAGGCGGTGCCCAAGACATCCGTCGGCAAGTTCGACAAGAAGACGCTGCGCAAGCAGTACGCGGACGGGGAGCTGGCCGTCGACATCGTCTCGTGAGCCGCACCCGTCCAGGACCATCCACCCATCTCCCCGAGGAACTGTCATGAGCCGCATGACCCTGCCCCCCGAAGGGGATCCTCAGTCGGTGTCGGCCCTGTATCTGAGCCCGCTCGACCATGAATCCCTGTATTCCGACGCGGAGCTGCTCCGGGCCATCGCCGAGACCGTTGAACGAGTCGGCGGAAGGCAGGAGCTCCCCGGCCGGTACGCCGACACGCTGCGCGAGGAGGCCGCGGCGGGCGGCCACCGGCACGGCGAAAGACACAGGTGGGCCCGTCGCATGGCGCGGGAGCTCGCCCGCGACCCGGCCGGTGTCGACCACCGGCTCGTGCACCGGGCGGTCGGCGGCCGGGGCACCGAGCCACCGAGAGGGACGTCATGAGCCCGGCGTTCCCCCCGCCACCGTCGCGGGGGCCCGATCCGGGGCAGGGCTCCGGTTCCTGGCAGGGACAGCAGCCATGGACAGATCCCGGCCCCTGGCAACGTCCCGCCGCTTCCGGGCGGCCGATGCCCCCGCCCCGTGCGCACCCCGCCATGTACGCGGCACCGGCACCGTACGTCCCCGAGCGGCCCAAGGACGATCCGGCCCTGCTGCGTCTGCGCGCGGCACGCCGGCGCCCGGTCTTCACCGTGGCAGGCGCAGTCATCGCGCTCTACCTGATCAACGCCCTGCTGGCGAGTGAGGCGCGCGGCGTGATGGCGGTACGGATCGCCGGGCCGCTGAACGCCGGCCTGGCCATGAGCCTCCTGCAGTGCGTCACCACCGTCTGGGCGGTCCGGTGGTACAACCGCCATGCCAGGACCCGCTTCGCCCCCGGCGGCCCGCATCCGGGTGACCAGTCCGGCTCACGGGAGGATGCGCGATGACCACTGCCGCGTTCCCGGCCGCCGCCGGCTCGTTCCCGGTGTTCGTGGTCTTCGCCGCCTTCGTGGCCAGCGCGCTGTTCCTGGCCCTGTGGGTCACGACGGACCGGGTCACCCCGGGCGACTTCTACGTGAGCGACGGCCGGCTCACGCCGACACGCAACGGTGTCGCACTCTTCGGTGACTACATGTCGGCCGCGACCCTGCTCGGCTCCCCCGGAGTGGTCGCGCTGGCGGGGTACGACGGCATCTCCTATCTGCTGGGCCCGATCGTCGCCTGGGTGGTGATGCTCCTGCTGATCGCCGAGCCGTTCCACAGCACCGGGCGCTACACGATCGGCGACAGCCTGGGGCGGCGTCTGCGTCCTCGGTCCGTGCACCTGGCCTCGGGCATCTCCGCCGTCGTCATCTCCCTGGTGTACCTGATCGCCCAACTGGTCGGCGCCGGGGCGCTCGCCGCGCCGATCCTCGGTCTGGACGGCACCGGTGCGCGGCAGATCATGGTCGGTGCGCTCGGCATTCTCATGGTGATCTACGTGCTGATCGGCGGCATGCGGGCGACGACGACCGTACAGCTGGTCAAGGCCGTCCTGCTGCTCGGCGGCGGCGGATGCCTGGCCGTCCTCGTCATGTCGCGCTGCGGCTGGAACCCCTCAGTCCTGCTGACCCGGGCGGCGGACCACAGCGGGCTGCGGGACGCCTTCCTGCGGCCGGGCGTGCGCTACGGCGACGACACCGTGGGCAGGCTCGACTCGCTCAGCCTGCAGTTGGCCGTGCTGCTGGGGGCCGCGGGGCTGCCGCACCTGCTCATGCGGCTCGGGGCGGTACCCACCGCACGTGCGGCACGCGGATCGGTCACGTTGGCGACCTATCTGACGGTGGTGTTCTGCCTGGCGGGCGGTGTGCTGGGATTCGGCGCGATGGCCGTGCTCGGACGCGGCGCCATCACCGCCGACAGCGCCACGGGCAACTCCGCCGTCCTGCTCCTGGCCGAGCGTCTCGGCGGGGCGTTCCTGCTCACCATGATCTCCTGCGTCGCCTTCACCACGATCCTCGCGGTGGTCGCCGGAATCGTGCTGGCCGCGTCGACCGCGCTGGCACACGACCTCTACCAGGTCGGGCTGCGGGCCGGCGGGGCATCGGAGAAGAGCGAACTCCTGGTCGCCAGGGGCGGGGTCCTGCTGATCGGGATCACCGCCACGGGACTGTCCATGTACGCCCAAGGCCAGAACATCTCGTTCCTGGTGGGCCTGGCCTTCGCCGTCGCGGCGTCCGCGATCCTGCCGGCGCTGCTGTACCACCTGTACTGGAAGGGCTTCACCACCAGGGGAGCGCTCTGGAGCATCTACGGCGGACTGCTCTCCTCGGTACTGCTGGTGCTGTTCTCCCCCGCCCTGTCCGGAGGCCCGGCCGCGCTGCTGCCGGACATGGACTTCGCTGTCTTCCCGCTCAGCAACCCGGCGCTGGTGTCCATCCCGCTCGGCTTCCTGTTCGGCTGGCTGGGATCGGTCCTCGACCGGAGGGAACGGGGCGGGGCGGAGTACGCCGAACTGGAGGCGCGGGTCCTGCTGGGAGCCGGAGCGAGCCCGTCCCGCGGAACCGGCCCGTGACAGGGAGACCACCGAGTCGCTGAGCCGCCGCAACCGATCCGCCGTCCCCCGGCCCGCCTCGGGCGGGGGACGGCACATGCGTCAAGTGCCGGGCGTTCCGGCGGACGGGAGCCCCGTCAACAGGCGGTGCGCCTCCAGAGCGAGGTGGATCTCGCTCGCCCCCACCGGGTCGGTGGGTGAGCGCCCCGTGAGTTCCAGTACGCGCCGCAGACGGTAGGTCACGGTGTTGCGGTGGCAGTACATCCGGGCGGCCGTCTCGGTGGCGGACCCGCCCGAGGCGAACCACCGGCTTAGTGTTTCCAGCAGCACGTCCCTTTCGTGCGACGGGAGTTCGAGAACGGGGCTGAGCACCTCGCGCACCGCGTGCCGGGCCGAGTCCGGGGCGCTCACCACCATCAGGCGGACCGGTGAGTCGCCGTACGAGACCACCTCGCTGGTGCCTGGCTCGACGCAGGCGCAGGCGAGCCGCGCCTGGCGGAAGGCGCTCGGCACCTGCTCCAGGCCGTGGAAGAGGGTGCTCACCCCCACCCGTCCGGCGCCTCGCCGGCGAATGAGTCCCATGGCCGGGGCAAGGCCCCGGGGAGACCGCAGCGAGAGCAGCCCCACCTGCGCGTCCTCTTCCTGTCGCCAGACCGACCAAATGCCGAGGACCCGCAGCGCGCCCTCCAGGTCGTACAGCGAATCCTCGTCCGCCGGACGTCCCCCGGCCCCGCACTCGGCACTCACCACGGCGAAGACTCCGCGCTGCGGCAGCCGCAGCGCGTCGGCGCACTCCCACAGGTGCGTGCCCTCGTCCAGTCTGCCGTCGAGCAGCGCGGCGAGCAGCAGGCTTCTTACCTGCCGGTCGTGGTGAGCCCTTTCGGTCATGGTCTCGCGGTAGGCCGTCGCCACCGCGTCGGTGAAGGCGTCACTGACCGACCAGACGGCCGTGGCGACGTACGGCATCTCCCGGGTGACGGTGTCTCCCGCCTCGCTCAGGACGCACTCCCACAGGAACCGTCCGGCGAGCCGGTAGGCGTGCGTCACCGCCGACAGCGGCACCCCGTGCTCGGCCTTGAAACGGCCGGTGTCGTGCGGCACGCGCAGGTCGAGGGCGTCCCGGCCCAGCTGGGTGACCATGGAGTGCAGGTTGTCCGCGCAGGAGGTGCGCAACTGGTCGTGCTTCACGTGGCCGTGGTCGCGGTAGGCGTCCTCCTCCTGGGTGATCCGGCAGGTGAGGAGGTCGGCGAACCGGTCGATCCCGGGCAGCAGCACATCGACCAGCCTGCGCATGCCGTCGTCCGTTCGCGCGCCGTCGTCCTCGCGTACACCTTTGTCCTGGGAGATGACAGTCATGGGGGCTCCCGCAGCGAAGTGAGCGGGACCGCCGCGCGGGCGGTCCCACCACGTCGGGCCAGTGGCCCGGTACGGCCGGGCCACTGGCAGAGTAACCACGCGACGTGGCGGTGGCGAGAGGCCGCCGACGTCAGACGCCGGCGACCGCAGTGCCGCGGATGAGGTCGGCCGCCCGCTCCGCGATCATGATCGTCGGCGCGTTGGTGTTGCCCCGGACAACGGTCGGCATGACGGACGCGTCGACCACCCGCAGCCCCGCCACACCGTGCACGCGCAGCTCGTGGTCGACCACCGGGCCGATCGCGCAGGTGCTCGTGGGATGGTAGAGGGTCTGCAGCTCGCGCCGCGCGTACGTCAGGAGGTCGGCGTCGCTGTCGGACGCCGGCGTCAGGAAGTCCGCTCTGCGGTGCGCCCGCAGGGCGGGCCGTCCGACGATGTCCAGCACCAGCCGCAGCGCGCTGACCGCCGTGGCCCGGTCCTCCTCGGTGGTCAGGTAGTTGTGCAGGATGCGCGGCTTCGCGCTGGGCAGCGCCGAACGCAGCAGGACCTTTCCCCTGCTGGTGGGAGCGAGCAGCACCGCACCGATGTGGAAGGCGTGGTCGGTGGCCGCTCCCAGCCCCTCCTGGTGGAACATCGCCGGTACGGCGTGGATCTGCACGTCCGGGGCATCGAGACCGTCGGTGGTCCGGAAGAACCCGCCGCCCTCACCAACGTTGGAGGTGAGGGGCCCGCGGCCCTCGGTCTCCAGCAGCCGCAGGTTTTCGGGAGTCTCGGCGGTGAGCAGGGACTCGGTGTCGGTGAGGTGGACGACGGCCAGGTGCGGATGGTCCTGGAGGTTCTCGCCCACGGGCAGGTCCACCTTGGGCGTGATGCCGAGAGCCGCGAGTTCGTCGGCGACGCCGATCCCGGAGAGCATGAGCAGCTGCGGTGAGTTGTACGCGCCCGCCGAGAGGACGACCTCCCGTTCGCACCGGAGCTCCTGCGTCGCCCCGTCCCGGTCCACCTCGACACCGACGGCCCGTTCCGCGTCGAAGAGGATCCGGGTGCACTGCGCCCCGGTGAGCACGGACAGATTGGGGCGTTCCCTCGCCGGCTTCAGATACGCGGCGGCCGTACTGCACCGCAGGCCCCCGCGCTGGGTCAGCTCGTAGTAGCCGACGCCGTCCTGCTCGGGGCCGTTGAAGTCGGGGTTGAACACGTGGCCCGCCTGCCGCGCCGCCGTCATGAAGGCGTCGACGAGGGGACTGCGGGAGCGTCCGGGGCTGACCGGGAGCGGACCGCCGGCGCCGTGCCACTCGGAGGCCCCGCCGTGGTGGTCCTCGGAGCGCAGGAAGTACGGCAGGACGTCGTCCCAGCCCCAGCCCTTGGCTCCGGCGGCGGCCCAGGAGTCGTAGTCCCGGCGGTTGCCGCGGATGTAGATCATGGCGTTCATCGAGGAGGACCCGCCGAGCATCCGGCCGCGCGGCAGATAGCGCCGACGGTCTCCCAGGCCCGGCTCGGGTTCGGTGAGGTAGTCCCAGTCGTACTTGCTACGGAAGAGCTTGGCGAACGCGGCCGGAACGTGGATCTCCTGCGCGTCGTCGGCCGGGCCGGCCTCCACGAGCAGGACGCGTACCTCCGGGTCCTCGCTGAGCCGGGCGGCGAGCACACAGCCCGCGGATCCAGCGCCGACGATGATGTAGTCGTACATGGTGTGTCCTCTCCCGGGCGCCGGCGGCCGGCGGCCGACAGGCAGTCAGTGCTGGATGGCCTTGGTCTCCAGGAACTCCTCGAAGCCCAGGCGTCCGGCCTCGCGACCCACGCCCGACTGCTTGTAACCACCGAACGGGGCAAGGGGGTTGAAGGCGCCGCCGTTCACGTCGACCATTCCGGCCCGGATCCGCCGGGCAACGGCCCGCGCCCGCTCGAGGTCGCCCGACCACACGGCGCCGGCGAGACCGTAGGGCGTGTCGTTGGCGATGGCGACCGCCTCCTCCTCGGTGTCGTAGGGAAGGATCGACAGCACCGGCCCGAAGATCTCCTCTCGGGCGATGGTCATATCGTTGGTGACGTCGCTGAAGACGGTCGGGGCGACGAAGTAGCCGGGCCCGTCGTGCGGTGCGTCCGGGCCGCCGGTAAGGAGGGTGGCGCCCTCGGCGATCCCGGTCGCGATGTAGTCGCGTACCCGCTTGAGCTGGACGTCGGAGACCATGGGACCGATCCGTGTCTCCTCCTCCTGCGGGTCTCCGACGCGGTAGCCGCGCGCCACCTCGGCGGCGATCCGCCCGGCCTCCTCGAGCTTGTCACGGGGAACGAGCATGCGGGTGAGGGCGATGCAGGTCTGGCCGGAATTGAGGTAGCACTTGGCCACTCCGTCGGCGACCGCGGCCTGGAGGTCGGCGTCGTCCAGGATGATGTTGGGTGACTTGCCGCCGAGTTCGAGCGCCACCTTCTTGACGGTCCCCGCCGCGAGCGCCGCCACCCGGCGGCCGGCCCGGGTCGATCCCGTGAAGGAGACCATCGCCACGTCGGGGTGGTCCACCAGTGCCTCGCCCACCACCGGACCGTATCCGGTGACCACGTTGAACACGCCGGCGGGCAGCCCCACCGACTCGGTGATCTCCGCCAGCAGCATGGCGGACAGGGGGGCGACCTCGGACGGCTTGAGCACGACGGTGCAGCCCGCGGCCAGGGCGAGCGCCACCTTCAGCGAGACCTGGTGGAGCGGAAAGTTCCACGGCGTGATGCAGCCCACGACCCCGACGGGCTCGCGGACGACGTGGGAGTTACCGATCTCCTCGGGCCCGAAGTCGAAGCCGGCCGCCAGGTCGGCGGCGTGTCCGAAGGTGAACACGGGCAGTCCCGACTGCAGGACCCGGCTCTCCTGGACGGGGGTGCCGACCTCGCTCGCCACCAGGCGCGCGATGTCCTCCGCACGCTCCTCCAGCGCCAGGTGGATCCGCCGCAGGTAGTCCGCGCGGACCTCGGGGGCGGCCTGCGACCACGTCTCGAACGCCCGGGCCGCCGCGCGCACCGCCCGGTCGACGTCCTCGGGCGTACCGGCCGGAACCGAGCCGATGACGCGTTCGTCCGCCGGGTTGACGACCTCGATCACCTCGGGGTCCGGCGCCTGCGTCCACTGCCCGTCGATGAAGTGCCCGCTGTATGCCTTCATGGCTGTGCTCCCTTGCCAACTGCCGGCCGGATGTTTCCGGGGCAGTGTGCGCGAGCCGTCATGGCGGGGTCGATGGAGCGGTGAAGCCGGATCGGCCCGCCCGATTGTGCATCTGCACATCCGGCCGGTTCCGAGAGGGGCAGCGGGCCGGAGACGGGGCCTTCCCCGCGTTCGGTCAGCCGGCGTCGGCCCTCGGTGTCCGTGCGACGTCGGCGATCTCGCCGTACTCCTTCTGCAGGTGGTCCGGGCGACCCGCCTGGACCGTCAGGAAGCGGCCGATCCCGAACAGGCCGCTCTTCCTGCGGACGTCGCGCGGCATGCCCACGGTGTAGAGGGACTTGCCCACGAGCCGGAGCTGGATGTTCACGTCGGCCGCGGGGTCGCGCACCGTGCTCGGCGGGTCCCTCCCAGGAGCAGGCGCTGCTCTCCACTGAATCCACACCAGACGTCGATCTGCCGCCGCGTCTGTCACTCAGCATGGCTGGGCGCGCCGAGGACGGACGGGGAACTCATGTCGCAATCGCCCCGAGCACAGCGTAAGCAGCGCCCCTGTCAGGCGCCGAGGAGCGGGTTGGGCAGCGGCAGGTAGCGGGCGTCGGCGCCGTCCGCGCCGGTCCAGCGCAGCAGCAGGTTGGTCTTGCCGGGCAGGGTGGGCGAGGTGAGCAGGGCGGCGATCTCGGGGAGGCGGTGGCGGGCGAGTTCGCGGCGGGCGGCGGGCCAGGGGTCGAGGCCCCGGTGGTGCTCGGTCAGGGCCGCGGCGATCTCGGTCAGATGGTTGACGACCAGGGTGTACACCAGCCGTTCCCACCCGGCGGCCCGGGAGACGTCCGGCAGCAGCTTGACGCCCTCGGCGTCCCGGAACAGCGCCTGCACGGGGGTGCCGGAGGCGTCCACGGCGATCAGGGAGTTCTGCAGATGCGCCTCCAGGACGACGCCGTGGTCCGCGAAGGCCGCCAGGGCCGGTGGCACCACCTGGCTGAGATAGGCCTCCCACCAGGCCTCGGGGTCGGCGGCCGCGGCGAGCGGGTTGCCGTCGAAGCCCTCCGCGAGGCCGGCGGCGAGCAGCGGTGTCGCGCCGGGCAGGAGGCGGTCGCGCAGGCCGTCGCGGACGAGGACGGCCAGTTCCTCGAAGGCGAAGCCCGCGGTGCGGTAGCCGCGGTCGCCCAGCCAGGCGGCGGGCGGGCCGATCCGGGCGAAGGCACGGGTCACGGCCGTGTCGGTGCGGCGCAGTTTCAGCAGGTCGTGGCGCCACAGCCGGCGGATGTCGTTGGTGATGCGCACATCGAGGCTGAATTTCAGGTGGAGGTCGCGGCGCGGCTCGTACAGGGTGCGGATCGCGGCCGTCGGCCAGGTCTCGAACGCGGTCGTGCCCAGCCGCACCAGTCGGCCGTCCGCGAAGGCGGGGGCGAGGTCCGGGCCGACCAGGTCGAGCTGCCAGGGGTGGGCGGGCAGCAGCCGGTAGCCGGGCGGGGCGGTGCCGAGGGCGTCCAGCGCGGAGGTGTCGCCCTCCTCCACGACGGTGTCCTCGCGCACACCGAGCAGCACCAGCGGGAAGCGGGCGTGCGCCTCGGGGGCGTACGGCAGCCAGCCCGCGACGGGGCCGCCACCGCGGGCCTTGGGCGCGGGATGGTAGGGATGGCCGGTGATGAGGGACTGCTCGGAGCGCAGATACGGGTCGTCGGGCGCCGTCGCCCCGGCGCGCGCGGTGAGCAGGGCGGCGACCGCGTCGCGGCTGTCGGCCATCTCGATCGGCAGTTCGTCGTTCGACACCCCGGTGTGCCGGCGCAGCTCGTCCGCGACCAGCTTGACCAGATCGGCGTGGCCGAGGGGCTGCCAGCCGCCGTCCGCGTACACCTCGGGCTCCGTGGGCCGCCGCTCGCCGCGCACACGCAGCAGCCGGCCGCCGCCCGGCAGCCGGTACACCCGCCGCTCCCCGGGCTCCGGGAGCGGCTGGGCCACCTCCCGCAGCAGACAGTTGAGCAGGGACGCGACCGCGTACGCGTCGGCACGCTGTCCGACGTCGTCGCTGGGGGGCATGGAGTCCACGCGTTCCATTCGTTCTCTCGCAGTCCACACGCGTTCTCCTGCAGTCCACACGGCTGCAGTCCACACGGTCCGGCCGCGATCAGTATGTCTGTCGTCGCCGGCAGTCGTTGACCTTCCTGTCCCGTACCCCGAGGAGCCCGTCCGTGCACCGTCCCCCCACCGCCGAGGCGCGGGTCGCCGCCGAGCTGGCCGAGATCCGGCCCTCTCTCGTGCCCCGGTACGCGGCCGAACTGCCCGGTGCCCGGGCGGCCGTGCTGACCCGTCTGTGGCGGGCGCTCGCGCACGAACCGCTGCCTTGGATCACCCGCCGTGTCCGCGGCCCGCGGGGGCTCGCCCTGTGGCTCTGCGACGGTCGCGCGCTGCACGGGCCGCTCGCTGATCCGTACGCGACCACCGCGTACGTCACCGCCGTGCACCTCGGCGGTGTGCCGTACGACGATCCCGCCCGTCTGATGATGGACCTCGCGGTGCCGAACGCGGCGGGTTTCGCGGCCGAACTCGGGCACAGCGCGGCCTCGTTGGCGCTGTCCCGGGCCGGACACCCGGATCGCCCGAAAGAGTGGCCGACGCGGGACTGGGAGTGGGAGCAGCGGGTGGTCGACGGGCATCCGTTCCACCCCAACTGCCGTTCCCGGCCCGGTTTCTCGGTGGCCGAGCAGCTCGCGTACGGCCCGGAGCACGGGCCCGTGGTGGAGCTGGGGACGGTCCCGGTCCGCCCGGAGGAGTGCCTGCTGACGGGAGCCTGGCCCGAGGACATGCGCGAGGGCGGGCAGCTGCTGATCCCGGTGCACCCCTGGCAGGTGGAGCACGTCCTCGAGCGGCCCGTCGACGGCACGCTGCCCGCCCACCCCCTGATGTCCCTGCGGACCCTGGCCCTCCCCGACGGGCCGCACGTCAAGACCGCGCTGAGCACCCGGCTGACGTCCTCGGTGCGGGACATCTCGGAGTACTCGATCGGCATCTCCGCGACTCTGTCGTCCTTCGCGGAGGACCTGGCGGCGCGCACGGACGGGCTGCTGCACATCACCCGGACGCTGGGCGCGGTGACGGCCCACTCGCCGGATCTGGCGGCCGTGCTGCGCGAGTCGCCGCAGCGGTTCGCGGCGCCGGGCGAGTACGTGCTGCCGGTCGGCGCCCTGGCCACCACGGACCTGCCGGACTCCCCCGCCTGGCTGGCCGGTTTCACCCGTCTCGCGCTGACGGTGGGTCTGCGGCTGCTCGAACTGGGCGTGGCCCTGGAGGCGCACGGTCAGAACCTCCTCGTGGTGCTGTCCGCGACGGGCGCCCCGCTGCGCCTGGTCTACCGCGATCTGGCCGACATCCGGGTCAGCCCCGCCCGGCTGACCCGCCACGGCATCGCCCCGCCCGCTCTGACGGGCCGCGTGGTCACGGACGACGAAACGGCCCTGCGCCGCAAGTTGTTCGGCTCCCTGGTGGCGGGCGCGCTGGCGGGCGCGGCGGGTTCCGGCGCCGCTCTCGCCACGGCCCTGGAGACCGCTGTACGGGATCTGCCGCGCACCCCCGATCTGACGGCTCTGCGCGAAGAGCCGCTGCCCGCCAAGGCGTTGACGCTGATGCGGCTGTCGCCTCGGACTCCCGGCGACCAGTGGTTCGGTCTGCCGAACCCGCTCGTTTTGGAGCCCGACACCTCCGGTCAATAGGATCCGCCGATGATCAGAAGACAACGGCTGGCGGCGGGCGTCTGCGCCCTGCTCGCCACCCTGACGGCCGGGATCGCGTTCCCCGCCGGAGCGGTTGCCGACGAGACGGACCAGGCCGCCGCCCCGAAGGTGGAACTGGTCCTCGACGTCAGCGGTTCCATGCGGGCGCGGGACATCGACGGCGGGTCGCGGATGGCCGCGGCGAAGCAGGCGTTCAACGAGGTGCTGGACGCGACGCCCGAGGAGGTCCAGCTCGGCATACGGACGCTGGGCGCCAACTACCGTGGCAACGACCGGAAGACGGGCTGCACGGACACCGCGCAGCTCTATCCGGTCGGCCCGCTGAACCGGACCGAGGCGAAGACCGCGGTGGCAACCCTGGCGCCGACCGGCTGGACGCCGATCGGCCCCGCGCTGCAGAAGGCGGCCACCGATCTCGACGGCGGTGACGGCACCCGCCGTATCGTCCTGATCAGCGACGGCGAGGACACCTGCCAGCCGCTCGATCCGTGCGAGGTGGCCCGCGAGATCGCCGCCAAGGGCATCGGGCTGACCATCGACACGCTCGGTCTGGTGCCGGACGCGAAGACCCGTGACCAGCTCAGCTGTATCGCGGACGCGACGGGCGGCACCTACACCGATGTGCGTCACAAGGAGGAACTCAGCGACAAGGTCGGCCAGTTGGTCGACCGGGCGGCCGATCCGGTGGTGACGCCGGTGGCCACGGAGGGCACGACGCAGTGCTCCAGCGCGCCCGCGCTGAAGTCCGGCCTGTACACGGACCGTGAGGAGTTCGGGCAGCAGCGCTGGTACAAGGTGGACGTCAACCCCGGCCAGGAGCTGCGCGCCTCGGTGAGCGTGGCGGACGACCGGGCCGTCGGCCCCGACTACGGGGTGCTGCTGCGGGCGGTCACGGCGCACGGCCGCGAGATCGTGCGCGGCGAGGCCGCGGGCAACGGCCGTACGGACATGATCTCGACGGGTCTGCGCTACCCGAAGCCCGAGAGCGACGACGACACGGCGAGTGCCGAGACGGTGTGTCTCCAGGTCACCAACTCCTTCTCGGCGGCGGCCGGCGTGAAGACCACGCCGGGTCTGCCGCTGGAGCTGACCGTCGACGTCGTGGACGGCCCGGACAAGGCGGGCGACGTGGCCTCCTTCGGCCTCGGGCGCGGCTGGTGGCTGCTCGGCGCGCTGGTGCTGACCGGCTTCGTCGCGGGTCTGCTGTGGGGCTGGGTGTCGCGCTGGCGGGTCGCGGTCTGGAGGACCAACTGATGCGAATCACACGTGTGCTGAGTGCCGCACTGCTGGCCGTCGGGCTGGCCGCGGGTCCGGCCGTCGCCGACTCCTCTCCGTCCCCGAGCGCCTCGGAGGACGGCAAGGCGCCCACTCAGGCGGGTACGTCCTTCCGTACGGCGGCGGAGATCGACCAGGGGCAGCAGGCCACGGCGGGCGCCTCCACCGGCGACTATCTGTACTGGTCGTTCCCGGCCGACGCCGGTCAGCGGCCCACCGTCAAGGCGACGGTGAAGCTGCCCGAGTCGCACTCCGGGCAGACCTGGCAGATGGACGTGTACGACGGTCTGCGCCGCCGCCAGTCCTGCCAGTACGGCGCCCAGAGCCGCACCGCCGCCCAGGGCGCCGCCTCGGTCGAGCTGGCCTGCGTCCTGCGTACCGTGCGCGCCTGGTCGGAGCCGTGGGCCAACGACCCGCTGCCCGGCACGTACTACATCCGGCTGACGGTGGTGAACCTCGGCTCCGCCGACCTCGGCCAGCCGGTGAGCGCCGAGGTCCGCGTCGACTCCAAGGACATCGGCGGCTCGGCCGCGGTGGACGGCTCGCTGGCCAAGCCGCTGGTCCCCGGGATCGCGGTCAAGTCGGCGGCGGACGACAGCGGTTCGGACTCGTCGAAGTCGGCCGTGCTGTCCGCCATCGAGCCCGACGACGGCTGGTCCTCCGGCTGGTGGACCGACCGCTGGGTGTGGACCGCGATCGGCGGTGTGCTGGCCGCCCTCGCGGGCATCGGCGGGTACGCGCTGACGAGCGGTACGGGACGGCCCTCACGGGTGCCGCCGGGCGCCTGAGCCGCCCCGGGGCCCGCCGCGTCCGCGTGGCGGGCCCTGTCCCTTTCAGGCCCCGTAGCGCCTCAGGCCTCCCGCAGCGCCTTGGCCAGAGTGCTGTCACCGGTCACCGCGATCCGGCCGTCCCGCACCGCGCGCAGCACGCTCAGCTCACCGCGGGTGACGGCCGTGCAGGTGGCGGAGTCGAGGACGAGCCGGGCGTCGGGCTCGGCGGGGGCCGGCCCGTCGCCGTACACGGCGCCTTCCTCCGCTCCCAGGTACAGATGGAAGTCCCCTTCCTCCACATGGACTTCGACGATCCCCTCGCCCTCCAGCCCGCGGGTCAGCGGCAGCGCGAACCAGTGCGCCCGTACGGCGTCGGTGGGCCGCCGCTCCCCCAGCTCGGCCTCGCCCCATGTGCCCAGCGCCTGCAGCACGGGCAGCAGCTCGCGTCCGCGCTCGGTGAGTTCGTAGACGTAGGCCGCGCCGGGCGGAGGCAGCCGGCGCCGGGTCGCGAGGCCGTCGCGCTCCATGTCCTTCAGCCGTGAGGCGAGTACGTCCGTGCTGACCCCCGGCAGATCCGCGTGCAGGTCCGTGTAGCGGCGGGGACCGGCGAGCAGCTCCCGGACGATCAGCAGGGTCCAGCGGTCGCCGACCAGGTCGAGCGCGCGGGCTGCGGAACAGTACTGGTCGTAGCTTCGGCGAGGTGACATGCGGCGCAGTCTAGACGTGTTGTTGGACTTTCCAAGCTCGAACTTGGTAAAACCAAGCATCACGAGTTCCTGGAGGGGCGCATGGAGTTCCGGCAGTCGAACAAGCTCAGCGAGGTCTGTTACGAGATCCGCGGCCCGGTGATCGAGCACGCCAACGCGCTGGAGGAGGCGGGCCACAGCGTGCTGCGCCTGAACACCGGCAACCCGGCGCTCTTCGGCTTCGAGGCGCCGGAGGAGATCCTCCAGGACATGATCCGGATGCTCCCGCAGGCGCACGGCTACACGGACTCGCGCGGCATCCTCTCCGCGCGCCGCGCCGTGGCCCAGCGCTACCAGAGCCTGGGCCTGCAGGTCGGCGTCGACGACGTGTTCCTCGGCAACGGCGTCTCCGAACTGGTGTCGATGGCCGTCCAGGCGCTGGTGGAGGACGGCGACGAAATCCTCATCCCCGCACCGGACTTCCCACTGTGGACGGCCGTGACGACCCTCGCGGGCGGCAAGGCGGTCCACTATGTGTGCGACGAACAGGCCGACTGGAACCCGGACCTGGACGACATCGCCTCGAAGATCACCGATCGCACCAAGGCCGTCGTCATCATCAACCCGAACAACCCCACCGGGGCGGTCTACCCGAAGGAGGTCGTCGAGGGCATCCTCGACCTCGCCCGCCGCCACGGCCTGATGGTCTTCGCCGACGAGATCTACGACCAGATCCTGTACGACGACGCCGTCCACCACTCGGCCGCCGCGCTCGCTCCCGACCTGGTCGTCCTCACCTTCTGCGGGCTCTCGAAGACGTACCGGGTGGCGGGCTTCCGCTCGGGCTGGCTGTGCGTCACCGGTCCCAAGCAGCACGCGAAGGACTATCTGGAGGGCCTGACCATGCTGGCCTCCATGCGCCTGTGCGCCAACGCGCCCGCGCAGTACGCCATCCAGGCCGCGCTCGGCGGGCGCCAGTCCATCCGCGAACTCGCCGCTCCGGGCGGCCGGTTGTACGAGCAGCGGAACGTGGCCTGGGAGAAGCTGAACGAGATCCCGGGCGTGTCCTGCGTCAGACCCAAGGGCGCGCTGTACGCCTTCCCGCGCCTCGACCCCAAGGTGCACAAGATCCACGACGACGAGAAGTTCGTCCTCGACCTGCTGCTCCGTGAGAAGATCCAGGTCGTCCAGGGCACCGGCTTCAACTGGCCCGCTCCGGACCACTTCCGCATCCTCACCCTCCCGCACGCGGAGGACCTGGAGGCCGCGATCGGCCGGATCGGACGGTTCCTGAGCGGATACCGGCAGTAACGCCCGACTCGCCCGGCACCGGGCCCGTCTCCCCGTGCCCGGTGGGCCATCGGCGGATTCGGGCCAGGCCTGAGAGCATGCGCCGAGCGACGCTGGGGCCGCCGGTGGCCCAGATCTGCCACTCGGCACCTGTGAGCATCGCCCGCCCTTCACCGACGCGCCCCCGAGAACGACCGTCCGGCCCAGTCCGTCCTGCGCGGCGCCGCGACCGTGTGACACGGTGCTGAGTAGTGGAACAGGAAGGGCAGGGCCGTGGGTGACCTCTTTCTCGTCCGGCACGGTGAGACCGAGTGGTCGCGGTCCGGACGGCACACCGGCTGGACGGACGTACCCCTCACCGAGCACGGGCGGGAGGAGGCGCGCCGACTGGTGCCGCTGATCCGCTCGCACCACATCGGCGCCACCTTCGTCAGCCCCCTGCAACGGGCCCGGGAGACCGCCGAACTCATCGGGATCCCCGACGCCCGGGTCGACAGCGACCTGCGCGAATGGGACTACGGCGGCTACGAGGGCGTCACCACGGTCGAGATCCAGCGCACCCGGCCCGACTGGTTCCTGTTCACGGACGGGGTCGCGCCGGGCCCGCCCGAGCACCCCGGGGAGACTCCGGAGCAGGTCGGGGAGCGTGCCGACCGGATGCTCGGCAAGGTGGACGCCGCCCTCGCCAACACCGAGGGTGTCGTCCTCCTCGTCGCCCACGGCCACTTCCTGCGCGTCCTCACCGCCCGCCGCCTCGGCCTGCGCCCGCAGCACGGGGCCCTGTTCCAGCTGGCGACGGGCACGCTGTGCCGGCTCGGCACGGAGCACGGGCGGCCGGTGGTGGCGGGGTGGAACGTCCGGCCGCGCACCTGACCCGGACGGCTGCGGCAGCCGGTGGCCCCGGCAGGTTGTCAGACACCAGCCGGTTGTCAGACCCCGGTCGTACTCTTCGAATGAGCCGTCCACCGGATGGGCCGTCCGCCGGAGAGGAGCACGCCGTGGCACGACCGCCGAGCGCCGCGCAGCGGCGTGTCATCGATGCCGCCGATCCGGTCACCGGTCTGCTGCGGGGTACGGAGGCGCAGCTCGCGGCGCTGGTGAGGCACGGTCTCGCCTTCCGGCACCCGCGTCCGCCGCACGATCACTTCCTGACACCGGCGGGGCATCGCATACGGGAGGCGGTGCCGGCGGCCGCCGCCGAACCGGTCGAGCCGTCACCCGCCGACGGGGTGTTCGCGGCCCGCGTCGGCGATCCGCAGGAGTCGGCGTCCGGCTCCGGCCCGGAGCGGGTGCGTGAGGTGCACAGCGCCTGGCAGGGCCTGCTGGAGCTGCGGCGGATGACCAATCCGGACGGTGCCACGGACCGGCCGTGCGGGTGGGAGCGTACGCATCTGGTGCGGGCCGCCGCGCTCGCCCTGGAGGCGGCCGGGCACCGTCCGGCGGGGCAGGACGCCGACGGGTACCGGGTGCGCGCCACCCCGCAGCCAGAGGCGGTCGCCGTGTACGCGCCGGACGGCGAGGCGCTGCGCGCGTGCGCGGCCACGCTTGAGGGCGTGGGCTGGCAGGCCGGCGAGTACACGGAGCCGCGGACGAGGGTGCGTTATCTGCTGGCGTCCCCGCGCCGGGTGTGAGCGGCGTGCCAGGATCGGGGGATCAGTGCGTCGTACACGAGAAGAGGAAGTCGTGAGTGAACCGTATTCCGTCCGCGTGACCGTCCGCGGGTACGAGACCGACGTGCAGGGTCACCTCAACCAGGCGGTGTACGTCAACTACGCGGAGCACGCCCGCTGGTCTCTGCTCAAGGACGCCGGGGTGTCCCAGGCCCAGCTCGCCGGCCGGGGCGTGGGCCCGGTGGCGCTGGAGACGACGATCCGTTATCGGCGCGAGCTGCTCACGGGCGACGAGGTCGATGTGACCTGCGAGTTCGAGTGGGGCACGGGCAAGACCTTCCGGATCCGTCAGGAGATACGCAAGGCCGACGGCACGGTGGCGGCCGAGCTCACCGCGGTCGGCGGAATCATGGACCTGAAGGCGAGAAAGCTGGTCGCCGACCCGCGCGAGGTATTCAAGGAACTGGCGACGGATCTCGGCCTCTTCGGCCTCTGACCGCCGGGTCCTGGCCGCGGGGGTGCCACGACCGCGGGCGTGACCGGAGACGGGGCGGCGGGACCGGTGGCCCCGCCGCTCTGCCTCACGTCCCGGCGAACGCCTCCCTGTGGTCCTGGGCCCACTCCCGGTACGCCCGGGCCGGCCTTCCCAGCAGCTCCGGTACGTCGTCGGTGACGACCGCGTTGCCGCCCTTGCGGACGAAGGCGGTGCCGGCCAGGATGCCTGCCGCCTGCGCGTCGTCGAAGCCCCAGGCGGTGAGCAGGTGCTCGCGTGTCTCGTCCGGCGACAGGTCCCACGTGGTGACCGGGCGGCCGAGGACCGAGGCAAGCACGGCTGCCTGCGGCCACCCCCTGCCAGGCAGGCCCCCGCCCCTGAATTCGGATGCGGGGAACCGCTCCCGCCTGCGATGCTCCGGTCCCATGCCCGCACGACGCATCAAGCCGAGTCTGTACATCTCCGTCGACATCGAGGCGGACGGCCCGATCCCCGGCCCCTACTCCATGCTGAGCCTGGGCGCCGCCGTCGCCGGTGCGCAGGACGCCGACGGATTCACCGCCGCCGACCCCGAGCGGCTGACCTTCTATCGCGAACTGCGGCCGATCAGCGATGAGTTCGTGCCCGAGGCCCTCGCGGTGAGCGGACTCGACCGGGATCGGCTGAGGTCCGAGGGAGCGGAACCCGCCCTCGCGCTGGCCGAGTTCTCCGAGTGGGTCCGGGAGGTGAGCGCGGGTGCCCAGCCGGTGATGTGCGGCTACCCGGCCTCGTACGACTGGACGTTCCTGTACTGGTATCTGATCCGCTTCACCGGGGCGAGCCCCTTCGGTCACTCGGGCTGCCTGGACATGAAGACGCTGTACGCGACGAAGGCCCGCCTTCCGCTGCGGGCCGTCGCCAAGGGGACGATGCCCCGGCACCTCCTGTCGCGGCGCCGCCACACGCATCACGCGCTGGACGACGCCGTCGAGCAGGCCGAGTTGCTCGCCAATCTCATGCTGTGGCCGGGTCCCGGGTCGGGACCGGTACCTGATTGAAGCCGTAGTACAGGGCGATGAGCCCGTGTGCGGCGAGGGTGAGAGGGGCCGAGACGAAGGCCAGGCCGACCGTGACCGGGTAGGCCAGGGAGCCCAGTGCGAAGCGGGCGCGGGTCGCCCGGGCCGCATCGGCGTCGACCCGGGCGTCGAAGAGATGGCCCGTGCGGGTCAGATGCCACCACAGCGCCTGGAAGGTGGCGGCCATCAGCACCATCACCAAGCTGTAGACCGCCGCCGCCACATGCGAGGCCCTGTCCTCGCGCAGGTACTCCGCGAGCATCGCCGTCGGCCAGGGCACGGCGGCCACCACCATCAGCACCAGCAGGTTCAGGAACATCAGCGTCCGGTCGACACGGGCCACGTAGCTGAACACCTGGTGGTGGTTGACCCACATGATGCCGATGACCAGGAAGCTCACCACATAGGCGGCGTACGACGGCCACTGCGCGCCCAACGCATGCCACAGGCCGCCGTGTTCGCCGACCTCGGGCACCTTGATCTCAAGGATGAGCAGGGTGATGGCGATGGCGAAGACACCGTCGCTGAAGGCCTCGACCCGGCCGGACTCACTCGTCATGGCACACAGGGTGCCCCATCGGCCACCAGTTCCTCACCCGCTTCCATCGGATGCGTCACGTCCCGTGCCTCCTGGTCCTTGCCCAGGTGGTTGAAGACGAGGTTGAGGAGGACGGCGGCCACACAGCCCGTGGAGATGCCCGAGTCGAGGACGATCTTCGCAGTCTGGGGGAACGCGTGGTAGAACTCCGGCTCGGTGATGGGGATGAGGCCGACGGCGAGCGAGACCGCGACGATCAGGACGTTGTTGTCCTTCTCCAGGCCGGCCCGCACCAGGGTCTGGATGCCGCTCGCGGCGACCGAGCCGAACAGCACCACGCCCGCTCCGCCCAGCACGGGTCGCGGTACGGCGGCGATGAGCGAGGCCGCCATGGGGCACAGTCCCATCAGAACCAGGAAGCCGCCGCCGGTGGCGACGACGAAGCGGCTGCGGACGCGGGTCATCGCGACCAGGCCGATGTTCTGCGCGAAGGCGCTGCACATGAAGCCGTTGAAGAGCGGGCTGAGGGCCGAGCCGAGGGTGTCGGCGCGCAGGCCCGCGGCGATGGTCCGCTCGTCCGCGGGGCGTTCCACGATCTCGCCCAACGCCAGCATGTCGGCGGTCGATTCGGTCATCGAGACCACCATCACCACGCACATGGACAGGATCGCGGCGAGCTGGAACTGCGGCGCCCCGAAGTGGAACGGGGTCGGGAAGCCGACGACGTCCGCGTGCGTGACCGGGCCGAAGTCCGTGACGCCGAAGGGGATCGCGACGAGCGTCCCGACGACGAGGCCGAGCAGGACGGCGATCTGCTTGACGAAGCCGCGGGTGAAGCGGCGCAGCGCGAGGACGATCAGCAGGGTGATGCCCGCGAGGGTGAGATAGGTCGTCGAACCGTAGTCGTCCGCGGCCGGGTCGGGACCCTGCGCCCAGCCGAAGGCCACCGGGAGCAGCGAGACGCCGATCAGCGTGATGACCGTGCCGGTGACCACCGGCGGGAAGAAGCGGACCGCCTTGCTGAAGAAGGGGGCCACCAGGAAGCCGAGAAGTCCGGCGACGATCACCGCGCCGAAGATGACCGGCAGGGCGTCGGACTTGTCCTTGGTCGAGGCGACGATCGCGGTCATGGGGGCGACACCGGCGAAGGTGACCCCGTTGACGAAGGGCAGCCGGGCGCCGATCTTCCAGATGCCGAGGGTCTGCAGAAAGGTGGCGAGGCCGGCGGTGAACAGACAGGCGCCGGTGAGGAAGGTGAGTTCGGTGCCGTTCAGGCCTACGGCGGCGCCGACGATCAGGGGCGGGGCGACGACTCCCGCGTACATGGCGGCCACGTGCTGCAGCCCGGTGGTCGCCATCTTGAGGGCGGGGAGTTTCTCGTCGACGGGGTGGCGCTGGACATCGGGGTGAGCGGACACGGCGGCTCCTCCGGTCGGTTGACACGTCGGCTTCGACGCGGGTTTCAGGGAGGTGGTGCGCGGGCATGGGGGCACCTCCCTGCTCGAGCGCAGCCGAGAGCTTGGGGGAGGGACCGAAGACCCGGGTTCACGGGTCGGGACGGGGACCGTCCCGGGGCGTGCGCGTTCACGCACGCCCCGGACGCGGCCGCCATGGACCCCGCTCGGGTCCACGGCTTCCGGCCGGGAGCCGTCCCTCCTGGCCGGAGTCCTTCGGTTGTTCAGCCCTGGGCGGCGATCCGTGCCAGGCGCTGGGCCTCGTCCCGCGTGGAGCGGGCGATGGCGTCCTCGTCGACGTGCAGCAGACGGCCGTGCTCGACGATCTGCCGGCCGTTCACGAACGAGGCGGTGACCGGTGCCGCCGCGCCGAAGACCAGCGCGGTCACCGGGTCGGCGATGGAGGCGTGGGCGAGGGTGTCCAGCTTCCAGAGCACCAGGTCGGCGAGCTTGCCCGGCTCCAGGGAGCCGGTCTCGGCGGCCCGGCCGAGGACTTGGGCGCCGCCGTAGGTGCCGAGGCGCAGCGCCTGCCGGGCGTTCAGGGCGGCCTCGCGGTGGGTGCCGAGGCGGTTGATGAGCAGCGCGTTGCGCAGCTCGGTGTGGAGTTCGCCGGACTCGTTGGAGGCGGTGCCGTCGACGCCGAGGCCGACCGGGACGCCGGCCGCCAGCATGTCCGGGACGCGGGCGATGCCCGCCGCCAGGCGCGCGTTGGAGGAAGGGCAGTGGGCGACGCCCGTCTTCGTACGGGCGAAGGCGGCGATGTCGGAGTCGTTCATATGGACGCAGTGGGCCATCCACACGTCCTCGCCGAGCCAGCCGGTGGACTCGAAGTAGTCGGTGGGGCCCATGCCGAACAGCTCGTGGCAGAACTTCTCCTCCTCGACCGTCTCCGAGCCGTGGGTGTGCAGGCGCACGCCGAGGCGGCGGGCCAGCTCGGCACCTTCACGCAGGAGTTCGGTGGAGACGGAGAACGGCGAGCAGGGGGCGACGGCGACCTGGGTCATCGCCTCGAAGGAGGCGTCGTGGTGCTCCTTGACGGTCTGCTCGGTCGCGGCGAGAGCTCCCTCCAGCGTCTCGACGGCGAAGTCCGGGGGCAGGCCGCCGTCCTTCTCGCTGCGGTCCATGGAGCCGCGGGCGAGGGTGAAGCGGACGCCCGTCTCACGGGCGGCGCGGATGATGGCGCCGGACAGGTCGCCGGAGTCCTTCGGGTAGACGTAGTGGTGGTCCATGGCGGTGGTCACGCCGCCGCGGGCCATCATCGCCAGGGACCCCTGGGCGGCCGCGTAGACCATCGGCTCGTCGATGCGCGCCCAGGTCGGGTAGAGCGCGACCAGCCAGTCGAAGAGGTTGTGGTCGGTGGCCAGGCCCCGGGTGATCCACTGGTAGAAGTGGTGGTGGGTGTTGATCAGACCGGGGGTCACGAGGTGGCCGGAGGCGTCGATGCGCCGTACGACGTTCTCCAGGCCCTCGGGGGCCTTGCCCGCGCCGAGCGACTCGATGCGACGGCCGGCGATGACGACATGACCGGTGGTGTACTCGGTGTCGTGCGCGTCGACCGTGGCGATCGAACAGTTCTCGATGACGATGCGCTGGGCTGCTGCCATGGTTCGTCCTTTGCGCTGTTTCGAAGGGGGCACGGCAGGACCCTGGGAGTTTGAGTGCCGCGGCCGGGAGCGGGTGGAGCGGGGCTCTCCGGCCGCGGGTGCCGAAAGTGGGTGCTTACAGGTTGGTGAGGTCGACCGGGATCTTCGGCTCGCAGCCGTCCCGCACGACGGTGGCCTCGATGAGGCCGTAGGGGCGGTCGGCGGCGAAGTAGACCTCATTGTCGTTCTTCAGCCCGAAGGGCGTCAGGTCGACGAGGAAGTGGTGCTTGTTCGGCAGCGAGAAGCGGACCTCGTCGATCTCGCTGCGGTTGTTGATGATGCGCGCGCCCATCTGGTACAGCGTCTGCTGCAGCGACAGCGAGTACGTCTCGGCGAAGGCCTGGAGCATGTGCTTCTTCGTCTGCTCGTAGGACTTCTCCCAGTGGGGCATCTTCTGCTCGTCGTCGGTCCAGTTGAACCGCCAGCGGCCGGAGACCTGGGTGGCCAGGATGCGGTCGTGCGCCTCCTGGAGCGTCGTGTACTTGTCCTTGACGTAGCCCCAGAACTCGGAGTTGGTCGAGTTCATCACGACCAGGTCCTTGAGGCCGGAGATGACCTCCCACCGCTCACCGTCGTAGGTGATCTGGGTCAGCCGGGTCTCCTGGCCCTGGCGCACGAAGGAGTGCTTGACCTCGTCCGCCCCGATGAACCTGGAGTTGGCGTCGGAGGCCTCGATCCGCTCCCAGGCGTACTCCTCGATGCGGATACGGGCCCGGTGGATCGGCTCCTGGCTCGTCACGAAGTGGCGGGCGAGATGGATGCCGAACTGCTCGGCGGACTCGATGCCGTACTCCTTGGCGAACGCGTACACCGTGTTCTTGGTGGTGTCCGTCGGCAGGACGTTGGCGTTCGAGCCGGAGTAGTGGACCTCGTCCATGTCGCCGGAGAGCGCCACGGAGACGTTGAGGTCCTTGATGTGGTGGGTTGCGCCGTCCCGCGTGATCTTTACGACTCGGTTCTCGGCCTTGCCGTACTGGTTCTGTCCCAGGATCACAGGGCGGGCGGGCCGGGAATTGTCAGTCATGTTTCTGCTAGCTCCCTCGGTAAACGGAGTAGCCGAACGGGTTGAGCAGCAGCGGTACGTGGTAGTGCTCCCCGGGGTTCACGGCGAAGGTGATCGCCACCTCGGGGAAGAACACGGCACCGCTGTCCCGATTCGCGGGGGCGTCCTGCTGCGCATCGGCTTGCTTCTTCACAGATTGTCCGAAGTACGGTTCGACCGCGAAGTCGAGCCGTACGTGGGTCGTCCCCTCCGGCAGGTCCGGAAGGTCCTTGCACCGCCCGTCCGCGTCGGTCGCGGAGCCGCCGAGCGCCTGCCAGGCGGCGCCTGGGCCGCTGCGGGCCGCGAGCTGTACGGCGACGCCCTCGGCGGGGCGGCCGACGCTCGTGTCCAGGATGTGCGTGGACACGGAAGCGGTGGTGCTGGTGCTCATGCTGCTCTCAGTCCTCTTCGACGATGCGGGCGAGCCGGATACGGTTGATCCTGCCCAGCTCGGTGCGGACGATCTCCCGCTCCTGCTCCGGCGAGTTGCCGATCCGCTCCTTGAGCGCGTCGCGCATCTGCTCGCCGGTTCTGCCGGTGGCGCAGATGAGGAAGACATGGCCGAACCTGTCCTGGTAGGCGAGGTTCAGTTCGAGCATCTCCGCCTTGAGCTCCTCGGAGGCGCCGGCCATGCCGCGCTGCTCCCGGGCGGAGGTCGGGTCGCCGGGCTTGGGGCGGCCGATGGGCGGGTGCCCGGCCATCGCCTCCGCGAGGTCGTCGCGGGTCAGCTCGGCCATGGCGGCGTCACCGGCTTCGTAGAGGGCGTCGGCGGTGGCGTACGGGCGGGCGGCGAGCAGCCGCCGGACCCATGCCGTGGAGGCGCACGCCTCGTGGAGGACGGCGAAGGCCGCGGGCTCCTCCAGGACGTTGAACCGGGCCAGGCCCGTGGGCGTTGAAGTGGAAGTCACGGGAGCCTCCGTGGCCGTGAACGGCCTTCGTGCTGAACGGGCTGCGAACAGCTAACGCCCTCAGAAACACGACGTCAACACTTTGTTGAAAATTCCGCGTTACAAGCCCGGCGGGGGCGTTCAGCCCTGCTTCTCGCGGTTCAGGTAGTTGTAGACGGTGAAGCGGCTCACCCCGAGCGCGCTCGCCACGGTCTCCACGCCGTGCCGTACCGAGAAGGCGCCGCGCGCCTCCAGTATGCGTACGACCTCCTGCTTGGCCTTGCGGTCCAGATCGGCCAGGGGCTTGCCCTTCTTGCGCTCCATGGCCGCCAGGATGTGGTCGAGGGAGTCGGCGAGCTGGGGCAGGCGTACGGCGACCGCGTCGACGCCCTCCCAGGCGAGCACGACGTCGTCGGGGCCGGCCTCGTCCGGCGGGAGCAGCTCCCCGCCCATGGCGTCGACCAGCGGCTTCACGGCCGTGATGAAGGGCTCGTCCTTGCCGGTCACTCGCCCTCCTCGATGACATTGACCTGCAGCGAGATCCGGGTGGCGCCGGCCTCCAGGGACTTGCGCAGCAGCGCGTCCACGGCGGTCAGCACCTCGTCGGCGCCACCCTCCGCGGTGTTGCCGAACGGGCCGACGTCGACCGCGTCCAGCTGCGCCGCCCCGATCACCTCGCGGGCCGCCAGCGCGTGCGCGGGCGCCTCGTCCAGATCGAAGGGCTCGGTGGTGAACTCAACTTTCAGTCGCACTGTGCCCCCATGGCATCCGCTCCGACCCGCGCGTTCCGCCAGGCCCACGACCGGGGTGCGAACACCCCGCCCGCTGGGTGAGACCTTAACCGACCCACCCACACGCCTCGCCCCCGAAAGCACACCCGAATTCCACCCCCACCCACACCGCAAGCCCCGCAGACGGGAGCCAAGACGCGAGCACGCGCATACAGAGAGCCCACGAAGACGCCGGGGAACGGGCAACAGCGACAGACCGGGAGTCCGCGGGGCAGGGCCCAAGGAGGACTGAGCCCGCACCTCCCGGCCGGGCCGCCGTAGCGGATGCTCCCGCTTTGCCCGCTCCAGGCCCGCCGTGCCGGCGCGTAGGCCTCGGCGGCCGGCCTTGGGCCGAGGGGCGCCGCCCAGCCCGCTCCGCCGTCGCCCTCGGCGCCGCCCCATCGACGAGGAACCCGTGGCCCGCAGGCAGCCCCTCCCGTCAGGCCCCTCAAGCGCCCTCACCCCCTGCCCACACGGGCGCTTACTCGTGGGGCCCCTTGACAGGTCTTCCTGGTCGCAGGCAATCTTCCATTAAGCAGAAATCAACTTCCGCAATACGGAATCACTAACGGAAGGGAGCGCGGCCCCGATGGGATTCGCAGACCAGCGCTTCAACGTCAACCTGTCGATCCTCTTCACGGAACTCCCGCTCCTGGAGCGCCCCGCGGCCGCCGCCGCGGCCGGCTTCTCCGCGGTCGAGCTGTGGTGGCCCTGGGTCGACTCCCCCACCCCCGAGCGGTCCGAGCTCGACGCCCTGAAGCAGGCGATCGAGGACGCGGGCGTCCAGCTCACCGGGCTGAACTTCTACGCCGGACAACTCCCGGGCCCGGACCGCGGCGCCCTGTCGCTCCCGGGCGAGGAGTCCGCGAGGTTCCGCGCCAACATCGACGTGGCCGCCGACTTCGCCGCCTCCCTGGACTGCAAGGCGCTCAACGCCCTGTACGGCAACCGCGTCGACGGCGTCGACCCGGCCGCGCAGGACGCCCTGGCCCTGGCGAACCTGGCACTGGCGGCCCGGGCCGCCGACCGCGTCGGCGCGATCCTGCTGATCGAGGCGCTCAACCGGCCGGAGTCCCCGCTGTACCCGCTGGTGTCGACCCCCGCGGCGGTCGGGGTCGTCGACAAGGTCAACGAGGCGACGGGCCTCGGCAACGCGCGCTTCCTGATGGACCTCTACCACCTGTCCATGAACGGCGAGGACCTGCCGTCGGTGATCGAGCGGTACGCCGCGAAGACCGGCCACGTCCAGATCGCCGACACCCCGGGCCGCGGCGCCCCCGGCACGGGGACGCTCCCGCTGGAGGAGCTCCTCGACCAGCTGCACAAGGCCGGTTACGAGGGCTGGGTCGGCCTGGAGTACAAGCCGGGCGAGCGCCCGAGCGCCGACGCCTTCGACTGGCTGCCCCACGAGGCACGCGCCGCCCGCTGAATCACCCCCCGTACCGAGAGGCACCCCCAAGATGAGCAACCACGCAGATTCCTCCCGCCCGTCGATCGCCTGGATAGGCCTCGGCATCATGGGCTCCCCCATGTCGGAGAACCTGATCAAGGCGGGTTACGACGTCACCGGCTTCACCCTGGAGCAGGACAAGCTGGACCGCCTGGCCGCCGCGGGCGGCACCTCCGCAGGTTCCATCGCCGAGGCCGTCCGGGACGCCGACGTGATCATCACGATGGTGCCCGCGTCCCCGCAGGTCGAGGCGATCTCGTACGGCCCCGACGGCATCCTGGAGAACGCGAGGTCCGGCGCCCTGCTGATCGACATGTCCTCGATCACCCCGCAGACCTCGGTCGACCTGGCCGCGGCCGCTGCACAGAAGGGCATCCGCGTCCTCGACGCCCCCGTCTCCGGTGGTGAGGCCGGCGCCGTCGAGGCCGTGCTGTCGATCATGGTCGGTGGCAAGCAGGCCGACTTCGACGAGGCGAAGCCGGTCTTCGAGGCGCTCGGCAGGACCATCGTGCTGTGCGGCCCGCACGGCTCCGGCCAGACCGTGAAGGCCGCGAACCAGCTGATCGTCGCCGTGAACATCCAGGCGTGCGCCGAGGCCGTGGTCTTCCTGGAGAAGTCGGGCGTGGATCTGACGGCCGCCCTGGACGTCCTCAATGGCGGCCTGGCGGGGTCGACGGTGCTGACGCGGAAGAAGGACAACTTCCTGAACCGCGACTTCAGGCCGGGCTTCCGTATCGACCTGCACCACAAGGACATGGGAATCGTCACGGACGCCGCCCGCAACGTCGGCGCCGCCCTGCCGATCGGCGCCGTGGTCGCCCAGCTGGTCGCGAGCCTGCGCGCCCAGGGCGACGGCGGCCTGGACCACTCGGCCCTGCTGCGGGCCGTGGAGCGCCTCTCCGGCGCCCAGGTCTGAGCCCGCTCCCCCAGCTTCCGGGCGGTGCCGCCGCCGACATCTGTCCTGTCGCGCCCAGGCGTCGGCACCGCCCGGAATCCACTTCAACAAACTGTTGACGCCCGATTGCCCCAAACCTAGGCTCCACAAAGCGGAAGTCGAATTCCACAGAACTCCGCTGCCCCCTCGCACGGAAGGTCCACGATGTCGAAGCGCGTGCTCACGGCGCGAACTCTCACCACGGAGTCCGGCGCCCCGGTCGCAGACAACCAGAATTCCGCCTCCGCCGGCGTCGGCGGTCCGCTCCTGCTCCAGGACCAGCACCTCCTGGAGAAGCTGGCGCGCTTCAACCGCGAGCGCATCCCGGAGCGCGTGGTGCACGCCCGCGGCTCCGGCGCGTACGGCTACTTCGAGGTGACCGACGATGTCACCGGCCACACCCACGCCGACTTCCTGAACACGATCGGCAAGCGCACCGAGGTGTTCGCGCGCTTCTCCACCGTGGCGGACAGCCTGGGTGGCGCGGACGCGGTGCGCGACCCGCGCGGCTTCGCGGTCAAGTTCTATACGGAAGAGGGCAATTACGACCTCGTCGGGAACAACACGCCGGTCTTCTTCATCAAGGACCCCCTCAAGTTCCCGGACTTCATCCACTCGCAGAAGCGCGACCCGTTCACGGGCCGTCAGGAGCCGGACAACGTCTGGGACTTCTGGGCGCACGCCCCAGAGGCCACGCACCAGGTGACCTGGCTGATGGGCGACCGCGGCATCCCGGCGTCGTACCGCCACATGAACGGCTACGGCTCGCACACCTACCAGTGGACGAACGCCGAGGGCGAGGCCTTCTTCGTCAAGTACCACTTCAAGACCAACCAGGGCATCCGCTGTCTGAGCGGCGAGCAGGCCGCCGAGACCGCGGGCAAGGACCCCGGCTCGCACCAGACGGACCTGCTCCAGGCGATCGAGCGGGGCGTCCACCCGTCCTGGACGCTGTACGTCCAGATCATGCCCGCGGCCGAGGCGGCCGACTACCGCTTCAACCCCTTCGATCTCACCAAGGTCTGGCCGCACCGGGACCACCCGCTCCGGCGCGTGGGCCGCCTGGTCCTGGACCGCAACCCGGACAACGTCTTCGCCGAGGTGGAGCAGGCCGCGTTCTCCCCGAACAACTTCGTCCCGGGCATCGGCCCCTCCCCCGACAAGATGCTCCAGGGCCGCCTGTTCGCCTACGCGGACGCGCACCGCTACCGCCTGGGCGTCAACCACACACAGCTCGCCGTGAACGCCCCGAGGGCGACGACCGCGCGGAACTACGGCCGCGACGGCCTCATGGCGGCCAACTCCCAGGGCCGCAAGGCCAAGAACTACGAGCCGAACTCGTACGACGGCCCGGTGGAGACCGGCCGCCCGCTGTCCGCCCCGCTGGCGGTCACCGGTCACACCGGCACGCACGAGGCGCCGCAGCACACCAAGGACGACGACTTCTTCCAGGCGGGCGAGCTGTACCGGCTGATGTCGAAGGAGGAGAAGTCCCGTCTCGTCGCGAACATCGCCGGCGGCCTCTCGCAGGTCTCCCGCGACGACGTGATCGAGAAGAACCTGGCCCACTTCCACGCCGCCGACCCGGACTACGGGAGGCGCGTGGAGGAGGCGGTCCGCGCCCTGCGCGAGGACTGAACTCCCGCACCGCGTCCCAGCGAACGGCCCGGATGAGGGGTGCCGTCGGGACCCGGTGCGGGCAGGTGAGGACCGCGGCGGCGGGCGAGCCAGTGCGGTGGTGAAGGATCCGGTTCCCCTTCTCGACCTGAGGGGAGGGCGTTGCCGGTCCGTCGCTGCCGCCGCGGTCCCAGCCACACCTCACAGACACCGTCCGGCGGCGCGAATGTCCTGTCGCGCCCAGCCTCGCGCCGTCGGACGGCCAAGGCCAAGGCTCCTCGGGGGTGCGGATCCGTCCGCCCCGCAGGAGCCTTTACTCATGACGTATCCACCGACCGAGTTTCCGCACATCGTGGTGCACTCCCCGGCCCTGGACGGCTCCCGGCGGGTGACCGAGGGCGACGTGACCCTCGGCATCGCCTCCCATCTGGACGACGTGGTCGAGATCCTGCGCATGGCCGACCTGGACCGGATCGAGGTCGAGGAGAGCGACCTGATCGAGTGGCAGGGCGGCGGCCCGGACGACTGGCCGGGACTGATGGAGCCGGAGCCATGACGACACGCGTACGGCACCGGGCGTACCCCTGCCTACGGCACCCTCAAATCAACCTCTGAAACACCGCCGCCGAGGCTTCGACCACCCCGGCCGGCGGGCACATTCCCGCCATGCGGGACCCGCCGGCACAGTGGCGGCCGGCGCCCGCACGGGGGTGTGTCATGAGCGGTACGCCGACGGGCCGGCTGGAGCCGTACGAGATCGCGTTGATACGGGGCGGTCCTCGCGCCGCCGTCACGGTCGCGGTGCTGGATCTGCATCTGCGCGGCGCCGTCGGTGCGGGCCGGGCGGGGACGATGCGGACCTCGGGACCCGTCAGCGGGCCGGGGCTGCCGCCCCTGACCAGGGCCGTGCACGCGGCCCTGTACCGGAGCGCGGGCATGCGGCAGTTGCTGGACCGCCAGGGCGTGCGCTCGGCCCTCGCCGAAGCGCGCGGCAACCTCACGGCCGCCGGGTTGCTGCGCACCTTCCCGCCCGGCCGCCCCCGCGCCGCCCGCCGCGCACTGAAGGACCTGCGCGCACAGCATCCTCTGCCCGCCGTCCGGACCGGCCTGTCGGCACGGGACACCCTGCTCGCGGTCGCCCTGTACGGCGACCGGGCGCTGACCGCACTCGCCCCGCGCTTCGCGCAGGAGGCGGGGCTGACCGGCCGCGGCGGCACCACGGACCACGAGGTACCGCGCTCCTCGTCCGGCGGGGGCGGCTTCACCTGCGGCTCGGTGTGAAGGCCCGCGGATCCTCACGCAAAAAGAAGGGGGGCGGTCCGTCCCCCTCGGACGGGCCGCCCCCTTGCTGACCGAGGTCAGACCTTCAGGGTTTTGATCGACGTGGGTGCGTGGGACGGGTCCGTGGCCAGTTCCTCGAACTCGACCACGTCGGAGATGTCGTTGGTGGTCGACATGGAGATGTTGGTGACGCGCTCCAGGATCGCCTCGACGACGACCGGCACCCGGAACTCGGCGGCGAGCTTCTTGGCCTGCTCGAAGGCGGCGCCGAGTTCGTTCGGGTCGGTCACGCGGATCGCCTTGCAGCCGAGGCCCTCGGCGACCTTGACGTGGTCGACGCCGTAGACGCCGAGCTCGGGCGAGTTGATGTTCTCGAATTCCAGCTTGACCTGGAAGTCGATGTCGAACGCCCGCTGCGCCTGGCGGATCAGGCCCAGGTAGGAGTTGTTCACGAGGACGTGGACGTACGGGATCCTGTGCTGGGCGCCGACCGCCAGCTCCTCGATCATGAACTGGAAGTCGTAGTCGCCGGACAGGGCGACGACGGACGCCTCCGGGTCGGCCTTCGCCACACCCAGCGCCGCCGGAACGGTCCAGCCGAGGGGACCCGCCTGGCCGCAGTTGATCCAGTGCCGGGGCTTGAAGACGTGCAGCATCTGGGCGCCGGCGATCTGCGAGAGGCCGATGGTGGAGACGTACCGGGTCTCCGGTCCGAAGGCCTTGTTCATCTCCTCGTAGACGCGCTGCGGCTTGATCGGGATGTCGTCGAAGTGCGTACGGCGCTGGAGGGTCGCCTTCTTCTCCTGCGCGGCCGCGGCCCAGGAGGACCGGTCGGGCAGCCTGCCCGCGGCCTTCAGCTCCCGCGCCACCTCGACGAAGAGCTCCAGCGCCGCCTTGGCGTCGGAGGCGATGCCGTAGTCGGGCGGGAAGATCCTGCCGATCTGGGTGGGCTCGATGTCGACGTGGACGAACGTCCGGCCGGCCGTGTAGACGTCCAGCTTGCCGGTGTGGCGGTTGGCCCAGCGGTTGCCGATGCCGAGGACGAAGTCGGACTCCAGGAAGGTCGCGTTGCCGTAGCGGTGCGAGGTCTGCAGGCCGACCATGCCGGCGTTCAGCTCGTGGTCGTCGGGGAGGACGCCCCAGCCCATCAGGGTCGGGACCACCGGGGTGCCCGTCAGCTCGGCGAACTCGACGAGGAGTTCGGCCGCGTCGGCGTTGACGACACCGCCGCCGGCGACGATCAGCGGGCGCTCGGACTCGTTGAGCAGCGCGATCGCCTTCTCGATCTGCGGGCGGGTCGCGGCAGGCCTGTACACCGGGAGGGGCTCGTACGTCTCCCGGTCGAACTCGATCTCGGTGAGCTGGACGTCGATCGGCAGGTCGATCAGGACCGGGCCCGGGCGGCCGGAGCGCATGAGATGGAAGGCCTGCTGGAAGACGCCGGGGACCTGGGCCGCCTCCAGCACGGTGACCGCCATCTTCGTGACCGGCTTGGCGATCGAGGCGATGTCGACGGCCTGGAAGTCCTCCTTGTGGATCACCGCGGTCGGGGCCTGGCCGGTGACGCACAGGATCGGGATCGAGTCGCCGATGGCCGAGTACAGGCCGGTGATCATGTCGGTGCCGGCGGGGCCGGAGGTACCGATGCAGACGCCGATGTTGCCCGGGTGGGTGCGGGTGTAACCCTCGGCCATGTGCGAGGCGCCCTCGACATGGCGGGCGAGGGTGTGGTTGATGCCGCCCGAGGCCTTGAGCGCCGCGTAGAAGGGGTTGATCGCCGCGCCCGGCACACCGAACGCGGCGGTGACGCCCTCGCGCTTGAGGATCTCAACTGCCGCGCGGGCAGCGGTCATACGAGCCATCGAGTACTCCTGCTCCGGCTGTCGGATGCGTACTCCCGTCGCGCCCCGCGGTGAGCACTGTGTCCCGAGTTTTCATTACTTCCGCTTGCTTCCGCATTGCGGAATGAAACTTCTACTATCTGGAATCAATGTAAGTGGGTGTCCGAAGGTCGTCAAGAGTGGGACAAGCGGGGTCCGGCAGGAGCACGATGGGACCGCTGTCCCGACGCGACGCCTTGGAGTCGGCCATGCCCGAGAGCGTGCCGGTGCGCTGTCCGGCCTGTCGGCGCGAGCACGTCTACACCGCGCCGTCGTATCCCTGCGCGTGCGGCGCGGCGATCGCACCAGCGCTCGACCACGGGGCCGCGGCGACGGCCGTCACCCATCGCGTCTGGGACCAGGACTGGATCACCGTCCGCTGCCCGTCCTGCGGACGCCACGACGAGTGGCCCCGCCCGGAACTGGGTTGCGGCTGCGGCACGGTCCTCCGCATCCCGGTCACCGACGGACGCCCCGGCGAGGACACGGATACGCGGGTGGACACGGGTTTCGGTGCAGGTGCGGGGGCAGGCGACGGCCCAGGTCGGAGCGCGGGCGCGAGCACGGACTCGGGTACGGCGGCGGGAGCAGACGCAGACCTCGACACGGGCGCGGAGGAAGCGGACGCCGACGCGAGCCCGGGAGCAGGTTCAGCCCCCGGCCCGAGCGGGGACGCGGAGGCAGGGCCGGTCACGGACGCCGGTGCCGACGCACGTGCGAAGGGCGCCCCCGGTCGCTCCGGCACGGGCCGCCGCGCACCCCACGGCCGCTCCGGGAAGGACCGGCACCAGGGCCCCGGCCGCCCCGCCACAGACCCGCACACCGGCCCCGGCCGCCCCGCCACAGACCCGCTCGCAAACCCCGGCCGCCCCGCTGCGGACGCCGGCCGCGCCGGCCCCGGATCACCGCCCACCCCCGGCCGCCGCAGTCCCGGGTCGCCCCCCGCGCCCAAATCCCCCCAGCGGCGACGTCCCTTTCAGCCCATTGCCATTCGATCCGCACGGGACGCCGTCACCGTCGCCGCGCTCTATCTGCGGTGGCTCGGGTACCGGAACATCCGGCGGGCCGATCAGCGGCCGCCGTCCGGTGTCGGGCTCGCCGCCCGTGGGGTCGTGGCCCAGGTCGACCCCACCGTCAGCCCGGCCTCCCTGCGGGACGTGGAGTGCCTGTGGCTGACGGCGATGGTGGAGTCGACCGACTGCGTCTACTTCTCTCTCGCCGGGTACACCGACGACGCCCGCGCCCGCGCCGACTCCCTGGGCATCCCCCTGTTCGTCCTGGACCTCACGGGCACCCCGCAGCCGGCGAACAGCCTCGCCGACGACCTGAACGCCACCGGCGCCTGAGCTACGCGCCGTACTTCTCCCGCAGTTCAACCTTGCGCACCTTCCCGGACACCGTCATCGGGAAGGAGTCGAGGATCCGCAGCCTGCTGGGGACCTTGTAGTGCGCGAGCCGCCCCTGGCAGAACGCGCGCAGTTCCTCCAGCGTCAGCGGATCGGCCGCGTCGTGCGGGATGACACAGGCGAGCACCTCCTCGCCGTACTTCTCGTGCGGCACCCCGACCACCTGGACGTCCCTGATCTTCGGGTGGCCGTAGAGAAACTCCTCGATCTCACGCGGGTAGATGTTCTCGCCACCCCGGATGATCATGTCCTTGATCCGGCCGACGATCTCGACGTACCCGTCCTCGCGCATCACCGCCAGATCGCCGGTGTGCATCCAGCGCCCGGGGTCGACGGCCTCGGCGGTCTTCTCGGGCTCGTTCCAGTAGCCGAGCATCACGCTGTAGCCGCGGGTGCACAACTCGCCCGCGACGCCCCGGGGCCGGGTGACGCCGTCCACCGGGTCGACGACCTTGACCTCCAGATGCGGCAGGACACGGCCGACGGTGCCGGTGCGGTGCTCCAGGTCGTCGTCGATCCGCGTCTGCAGGGAGACCGGGGACGTCTCCGTCATGCCGTAGCAGATGGAGACCTCCTCCATGTGCAACTCGGCCACCACCCGCTTCATCACCTCGACCGGGCAGGGCGAACCCGCCATGATCCCGGTGCGCAGCGACGACAGGTCGTACGTCGCGAAGTCGGGGAGGTTCAGCTCCGCGATGAACATGGTCGGGACGCCGTAGAGGGAGGTGCAGCGCTCCTGCTGGACCGCCTCCAGGGTCGCCTTCGGCTCGAAGGACTGCGCCGGGATGACCATGCACGCGCCGTGCGAGGTCGCCGCGAGGTTGCCCATCACCATGCCGAAGCAGTGGTAGAAGGGCACCGGGATACAGATCCGGTCCCGCTCGCTGTAGGCGATCGACTCACCCACGAAATAGCCGTTGTTGAGGATGTTGTGGTGGGAGAGGGTGGCCCCCTTGGGGAAGCCCGTGGTGCCCGAGGTGTACTGGATGTTGATCGGGTCGTCGCAGGACAGCTCGCTCCCGCGGGCCCTCAGCTCCTCGGCCCGGTCGGGCGTCCCGCGCCGCAGCAGCACCTCCCAGCTCGGGTCGCCGATGTACACGACCTCCCGCAACTGCGGGCAGCTGCCGCGCACTTCCTCGACCATCGCCCGGTAGTCGCTGGACTTGTGGCTGAGGGAGGCGAACAGCAGGGAGATTCCGGCCTGGTTGAGGACGTACTCGACCTCGTGGGTGCGATAGGCCGGGTTGATGTTGACCATGATCGCGCCGATGCGGGCGGTGGCGTACTGGACCAGTACCCACTCGGCGCAGTTGACCGCCCAGATGCCCACCCGGTCGCCCTTGGCGACCCCGCTCGCCAGCAGGGCGTACGCCAGCGCGTCCACGTCCGCGGAGAACTCGGCGTACGTCCAGCGCCGCCCCGACGGCACGTCGACGAGCGCCTCCCGGTCGGGCCAGGTGGCGACGGCCCGGTCCAGGTTGGCTCCGATGGTGTCCCCGAGCAGGACGGTCCCGCTCGTCCCGTGCGTGTACGACAGCTCCGACGTTCCGCTCACCGGAAGTCCTCCTCGCGGTACTCGTTGCCCGAACCCGCGGCCGTGGCCTCGCGCAGCTCGATCCGGCGGATCTTGCCGGAGACGGTCTTGGGCAGCTCGGCGAACTCCAGCCGGCGGATGCGCTTGTAGGGGGCGAGGACCTCGCGGGAGTGCTCGAAGAGCACCTTGGCGGTGTCGGGCCCGGGCTCCCAGCCCTCGGCGAGGACGATGTACGCCTTGGGCACGGCCAGCCGCAGCTCGTCCGGCGCGGGCACGACGGCCGCCTCGGCCACCGCCTCGTGCTCCAGCAGGGCGCTCTCCAGCTCGAAGGGGCTGATCTTGTAGTCGGAGGCCTTGAAGACGTCGTCCGCGCGGCCCACGTAGGTGATGTAGCCGTCGGCGTCGCGGGAGCCGATGTCACCGGTGCGGTAGTAGCCGCCGGCCATCGCCTCCGCCGTACGGTCGGCGTCGCCGTGGTAGCCGGCCATCAGGCCCACCGGTTGCACGGACAGGTCGAGCGCGATCTCGCCCTCGTCCACGCCGGGTGCGCCCGACACCGGGTCGAGCAGTTCCACGCGGTAGCCCGGGCTCGGCCGGCCCATCGAGCCGGTCTTCAGCTCCTGGCCGGGGCTGTTGCTGACCTGTACGGCGGTCTCGGTCTGCCCGAAGCCGTCCCGGATGGTGACGCCCCAGGCCCGGCGGACCTGCTCGATGACCTCCGGGTTCAGGGGCTCACCGGCGGCCACCGCCTCGCGGGGCGGGGTGCGCAGCTGGGTGAGGTCGGCCTGGATGAGCATGCGCCAGACGGTGGGCGGGGCGCAGAAGGTGGTGACCCCGGCCCGGTCCATCTCGGACATCAGCCGGGCCGCGTCGAAGCGCGTGTAGTTGTGGATGAAGACGGTGGCCTGCGCGTTCCACGGGGCGAAGAGGTTGGACCAGGCGTGCTTGGCCCAGCCGGGCGAGGAGATGTTGAGGTGCACGTCGCCGGGTTCGAGGCCGATCCAGTACATGGTGGCCAGGTGCCCGATCGGGTACGAGGCATGGGTGTGCTCGACCAGCTTGGGGCGGGCGGTGGTGCCCGAGGTGAAGTAGAGCATCAGCGGGTCGTCGGCGTGGGTCTCGCCGTCGGGGGTGAAGTCGGCGGAGGCGGCGTAGGCGTCCTCGTACGGCTGCCAGCCCTCGGGCGCGCCGCCGACGGCGATGCGCGTGTAGTCGCCGGGCACCTCGTCGAACTTGCCGGCGTCGGCCGTGCGGACGAGTACGTGCCGGACCCGGCCGCGCTCGACACGGTCGCGCAGATCGGCGGGGCCGAGCAGCGGGGTGGCGGGGATGACGACGGCACGCAGCTTCATCGCGGCCAGCGCGGTCTCCCACAGCTCGGCCTGGTTGCCGAGCATGACGAGGATGCGGTCCTCGGCCCGGACACCGCGCGCCCGCAGCCAGTTGGCGACCCGGTCGGAGCGGTCGGCCAGCTCGGCGAAGGACAGCCGGGTCTCCGCGCCGTCCTCCTCCACGATGTGCAGGGCGGTGCGGTCGTTCCCGTCCGCGATGACGTCGAACCAGTCCAGGGCCCAGTTGAAGTGCTCCGGGCGCGGCCAGGCGAAGCCCTCGTAGGCCGTGGCGTAATCCTCGCGGTGTTCCAGCAGGAAGTCCCGCGCGGTGCGGAAGAGCTCCGTGGCCGTCGTCATCTGTCCTCCTAGGTGCCGGACCATTGCCGGGCGGCTCTCTGGCATCGTGTAATCCGTGATGCAGGTCTCACTACCCCCGAATGGGGGTGTGGGTCGCACGGAAGCCGCGACGAAGGGGTGAAACAGGTGGCAGCAGACCCCGCGGGGGCGGTCGAGATACGAAGTGCGCTGGCCCGGCTCCGGCGCACGACCGGTCTCCCGGTCGCCTTCGGCGGCCTGGTCGAGTCCGGCCGGCTGCAGATGCGCATCAGCGAGCTGAGCGGCACCAACACCGCGGCCCTGCGCTCGCTCGCGGTGACCTCGGGCAACGGCCTGGGCGGCAAGGCGGTGGCGCTGGCCCGCCCGTGCGCGGTGACGGACTACTCCTCGTCGCGGCAGATCAGCCACGAGTACGACGCGCCGGTGGCCGCGGAGGGCATCCGCTCGGTGTTCGCCGTACCGGTGGTGGTACGACGCCGGGTGCGGGGCGTGATCTACGGCGCCCTGCGCACGGCCCAGCCGCTGGGCGACCGCACGCTGAACTCGGCGGTGGCGGTGGCCCGGGACGTGGAGCAGGCGCTCGTCGTACGGGAGGAGGCGCGCGGGCTGCTGACGGCGGCCCGGCCGGAGCCGGGCGCCGACACGGACGCGAACGCCGCCTGGGAGCAGGTGCGCGAGGCGCACGCGGCGCTGCGTGCCCTGGCGCCCCGGATCACGGACCCCCAGCTGCGGGAGGAACTCCTCGCCGCCTGCGGTCTGCTGACCGCGCCGACACCGGCGAGGGGTGTCGTTCTGGCGCCGCGCGAGCTGGACGTCCTGGCCTGCGTGGCCGAGGGTGCGACGAACGCGGCGGTGGCGGAGCGGCTGGGGCTGCGCCCGGAGACGGTCAAGGGCTATCTGCGCTCGGCGATGCGCAAACTGGGCGCCCACACGCGAGGGGAGGCGGTGGCGACGGCACGCCGGTCGGGTCTGCTGCCGTAGCGGTTAGGAAGCCTGTCTATTCATCCGCCGGTACCTGAATTGCCCTGTGGCTACCCTCTGTTATTTCCCTCACCACGCCTTCCGTCCGAATTTCAAGGTTCGTTGCCTAGAATTTGGGCCGGACACGACACACGAGGGGAGCGGTGACCGTGCGACGGGACTTCCAGGAGCCTGCGAGATGCCGCCCCGACCTGGTCATCGGCCGGGAGGAGCCGTTCGGCGCCGCCCGTGAGCAGCTCACCTCGGGCGGCAGTGTGCTCCTGCACGGCCCCGCCGGAATAGGGAAATCGACCGTCCTGCGGGCATTGGCAGCGGAATACGCCGGCGCGGCCCGCACCGTGTTGCGCTGCTCGGCCACCGAGTCCGAATCGCACCTTCCCTTCCTCGCCCTCGCCGACCTCTTCGGTCTAGTCCTCGACCAGGTCTCCGGCCGGCTCCCCGCGGCCCAGCGCACCGCCCTGGAGTCGGCGCTCACCGGCCGCGGCGAATCCACCCTGCAACGCGACGGTCTGGCCCTGCGTCTTGCGGTGCTGTCCGCGCTGCGCGCCCTGGCCGCCGAGGGCACCGTCCTGATCGTCGCCGACGATCTGCAGTGGCTGGATCCGGCCAGCGCGGAGCTGCTCGGCTTCGCCGCCCGCCGCCTCGGCGGCACCCCGGTGCAGCTGCTCTGCGCGGTCCGGACCGAGGGCCAGGAGTACGACCGCCATCTGCGCGCCTCTCCGCCGGACACCGTCGCCGTACGCCTCGACCCGCTCTCCCGCAACCAGGTCTCCGCGCTCCTGGACCACCGCGGCTACACGGGACTGCCCCGCTCCACGGTCCGCGAGATACACCGCACCAGCGGCGGCAACCCCCTCTTCGCCCTGGAGCTCGGCCGCGCCCTCGCCGAGAACCCCACCCCGCCCAGGCCGGGCGAGCCGCTGCCGGTGCCCACCTCGCTGCGCGCCCTGGTGCTGAGCCGTCTCGACATGCTCTCGGTCGAGGCGCGCCGCACCCTGCTGGTGGCCAGCGCGGGAGCGCGTCCCACCCCGGCGCTGCTGCTCGCGGCCGGCCGGGAGAACGTGGAGGCCGAGTGCGCCCAGGCCGCCGAACTCGGGCTGCTGGCCACGGACCCCGACGGCCCGACCGTGCGCTTCGCGCACCCCCTCATATCGGCCGCCCTCTACGCGGAGGCGCCCGCCCACGAACGGCGTGCCGCGCACGCGGCGCTGTCCACCGCGGCCTCCGACCCGATCGAGCGGGCCCGTCATCTGGCCCTGGCCACCACCGGCACCGATCCGGAGGTGGCCGCCCGGCTCGCCGAGGCCGCCACGCAGGCCCGGGACCGGGGCGCGCCGTCCGTGGCCGCGCAGCTCGGCCTGCTCGCCGCCCGCCACACCCCGGCCGACACCCTGCCCGGCCCGGACGAGCGCCGGCTCCAGGCCGCCGAGGACGCGATCACCGCCGGCGAGGTCGACCTCGCCCGGGACGTCGCCCGCGAGGTGCTGACCCGGGCGACCGTGCCCGCGGACCGGGTGCGGGCCTGGATCATCGTGATCGACACGGCGGGCCACACCATGACGGAGGTCGACGCCGTCTTCCCGCAGGCCCTGGCGGACGCCGGGGAGGACCCGCGGCTGCTCGCCCTGGTCCACTACCAGCTGGCCTGGCGGGCCCTCATCGTGGAGGGCGACTTCACCGAGGCCCGCGAGGCGGCCGCGCACGCGGCGGAGCTGGCCGAGCGCGGCGCCGACCGGCGCACCGAACTGCTGGCCCTGGCCTTCCAGGCCCAGACCGAGACCCTCATGGGCCACCCGGCCGCCCCGGCGACCATCAAGCGCGCGCTGAAGGAGCCCCAGGACCCGAAGGTGGCCTGCCATCACAACGGCGCGGGCAGCGCCCGGTTCCGCTGGCTGGTCATGGGCGACCAGCTGGCCGAGGCCCGGGCGACGGTCACCGCGCTGCTGCGCGAGGTGCGCCGGCGCGGCTCCGTGGAGAGCGAGGTGCACTTCCTGCGCGGCCTCGCCGAGACCGAGCTGCGCGCCGGGCACTGCGGCCGGGCCCTCGACCTGGCCGGCGAGAGCCTCCGGCTGGCCCGGGACTCCGGGATCGGCGAGACCGCCTCCGCGATGCTCACCTCGCTCACCGAGGCCTCCGGCGGGGACGTGGACCGGGCGCTGGCGCTGGCCCGGGAGGCGGTGGAGCACGCCGAGGAGGACGGTGACCAGATGTATCTGTCCCGGGCCCTGGGCGCCCTCGGGTACGCCCAGTTGGTGGCCGGGGACCCGGCGGGCACGGTCCGTTCGCTGCGCCGGGTCCGCGAGCTGGAGCGGGGCCTGGGCATCACGGACCCGGCGCGCGGCCGCTGGCACGGCGACCTCGCCGAGGCGCTCGTCCGGATCGGTGAACCCGCCGAGGCGCAGGACGTCATCGACGTCACCCGGGAGCACGCGCTGCGGCTCGGCCGGGAGAGTGTCCTCGCGGTCCTGGACCGGGCCGAGGCCCTGGTGCGCGCGGCCCGCGGCGACCACGAGGCGGCCGAGTCCCAGCTGACGTCCGCTCAGGACCGGCTGGCCAAACTGGGGTACGGCCTGGAGGAGGCGCGGGCCGCCTTCGCCCTGGCCTCGCTGCGCGGCCGGCTGCCCGGCCCTGCCGAAGGGGCGCGCCGCCCCAACTCGTCGTCGTACGACGAGGCCACCCGGCTGTTCCGGCGCTGCCGGGCGCTGCCCTGGCTCCGCCAGGTGGACGCGGCCCTCGCGGCGCCCGAGCCGGAGCCGGCGGCCGCCGCGGCCGCCGCGCTGGGCGGCCTCGACGGGCTGGAGGGGCTGGCCTCGATGGAGCGTCAGGTGGCGGCGCTGGTCATGGAGGGCGCGACCAACCGGGAGATCGCCGCGCGCCTGTTCATCAGCGTGAAGACGGTCGAGGCGACCCTGACCCGGGTGTACCGCAAGCTGGGCATCCGTTCCCGGGTGGACATAGTCCGTTTGGCGGCGGGACGGCGCGCGAAGTGAGAAGCCTGCCGGTTAACTGAGCCGGACCGAGGGTTTTCCCTGCCCTACTCCCCTAGGGGGTTCCCTCATTGGGCGGAGGGTGTACCGGCCCATAGCTTAAGGGCGTGCCGCTCGCCCGGGCACACGGGGGTCGGTCCCGCGGCCCCCGTGCTCACACCCCCCACCCGCGCGTACCCCCCACCGGCCACCCCCACTGAGGAGACTCATGTTCGGGCTCAACCGCGCAAAGAGAACCGCTGCCGTCGTCGCGGCGACCGCCGCGGCCGCGGCGACCGCACTGCTCAGCGCCCCCACCGCTGCAGCGGCTCCACAGCCCATCGTCGGCGGCACGACGACCACCACGACCGCGTACCCGTTCGTCATGCAGATCACGGACGCGTCGGGCAACCAGTTCTGCGGCGGCACCCTGGTGGCGGCCAAGAAGGTGATCACCGCCGCGCACTGCATGGTCGGCGAGAGCGCCGGCAACGTCCGCGTCGTGGGCGGCCGGACCTACCTCAACGGGACGAACGGCACGGTCAGCAAGGTCAGCAAGATCTGGGTCAACCCGGACTACACGGACGCCACCAACGGCGATGACGTGGCCGTGCTGACCCTGTCCACCTCGATGCCGTACACGACGGCGTCGTACGTCTCCTCCTCCCAGACGGGTGTGTACGCGGCCGGCACCACGGCCCGCATCCTCGGCTGGGGCACCACCTCGGAGAGCGGCAGCTCCTCCAACCAGCTGCGGACCGCGACCGTGCCGATCGCGGCCGACTCGAGCTGCCGCAGCTCCTACGGTTCGGACTTCGTCCAGACCGACATGGTTTGCGCCGGATACTCATCCGGTGGCGTAGACACCTGCCAGGGCGACAGCGGCGGTCCCCTGCTCATCGGGGGCGTCCTGGCAGGGATCACTTCCTGGGGAGAGGGGTGCGCGGAGGCCGGTTACCCGGGTGTGTACACCCGGCTGACCACCTTCTCGAACCTGGTGACCACGCAGGTCAACTCGTAACCCAGAAGAACTCCTGAGAACCCCTCAGGTAGATACCAGGGGGGCGTTGCGAGCCACCACGAGCGGCCCGCAGCGCCCCCCTTTCCATGCGTTCACACGGTCGTACGCGGACCGAGGACTTCACGTTCGTACGACGTTGCCGAAGCGGATGTCGTACGACTCCCCCGGATGCATGACGGCGAGCATCCGCTCCCCCTCCTCGGCCACCTCCTCCCGCCGACCCTTCGTGAGTGTCCCGAAGGGCTCTATGCGGAGTGCGTCACCGTCCAGTTTCCACACGCCCGCCACGAAGCCGTCGACGAGCAGGGTGCAGTGGGCCTGGTTGCCCTGCCAGGTGCGGCCCCAGTACTCGGGCGGTACGACCCGGGTGCGGTCGGCATGGGAGAGGAGGAGGTTGTCGAATTCGGGGAGGAAGCGGGGCGGGGCCGGGGTGTCCGGGTCGGGGCGCGGGGCGTCGGGCAGGTCGAAGAGTTCGACGCCGTTGCCGTCCCGGAAGGTGACCAGCCGCGGGCGGAGGCGCTCGAAGGCCTCGCGGAGCCGGGTGAGTCCGGCCCAGGTCTGCATGTCCTTCACGGACGCCGGTCCGAAGGCGGCGAGGTAGCGCAGAACCGTCGCGTCCGGGGCGGCGGCGGGCTCGGCGGAGCGGCCCAGCCAGTGTTCGGCTGTGGTCAGGGCGACCTGTCCGCTCCTGCCCCACAGCCCGCGCGGGGTGACCTGCACGAGCGGGAGCCTGCAGCGGGCGGCGATGGACAGGGACTGGGGGTCGGCGCCCGGCCACTCGGCGAGCAGCGCCTCGCGCAACTGCGCCATGGTCCGCGGCTCGGCCTCGACCAGCTCACGGGCGAGCACGGCGAGACGGTCCAGATCGACACCGGCCAGCCCCTTGCGGAAGGCGTTCAGCTCCCGGTCCCGGGCGACCTGGACGAGCGGCCGCAGGGTGAGGCAGTCGTCGGCGGTGTGGGTGTGGATCGTGGAGCGCATGGTGACGATGCGGACGACCTCGCGGTCGGCCATGGGCCGGGACAGCGCCTCGGGGGTGAAGCCTTCGATACGGGCGGCGAGCGCGTAGTAAGGAGGCTTGACGTTCTGCGCCTGAAGCCCGAGGAGATGCTCCACGGCGGCCCCGACGGACAGCGGCGCACGGCTCAGCAGCAGCTGCCGGGCGAGGGTCGCGCGGTTCAGCGCACGGGTGTCGAGGGAGGGGGCGGAGGCCACCCTCGCAATGCTCCGCTTCGTCATGCACCGCACGCTAGTGCCGCTTGCGGACACGTTCTGTCCGCAACTCTCTGCGAGACGGCGCCACGGGGGAGGGAGCGGACGAGCGGAGCCGGTCAGGGAACGCGGCCACGGCTCGGTCCCGAAGGCCGTGGCGCGGGCCCAGGAGCCGTCCTCGTGCGCGGGCCACGCGGTGGTACGGGCTGGTGGTCACCCGCTCGGCGTCCAACTCACGTGCGGCGGCCAGGACATCGCGTGCCGCGGGCGGGTAGTCCTCGCCGTGCCGGCTGCGCATGACACCGGCGCGGTCCCACTCGACGCGGCCGACGGCGCCATGGGGGCGTCGAACGGGTCACTGTGCGGTCTCGTAGCGCTGCCCGGTGAAGGCCTGCACCATTCCGCTGTCGGCCGGCAGGGTCGGCAGGCCGGATCCGGGCGGTGGGGCTTGCGCGGCCACCTCGTAGTCGTCGACGTGCATGGACAGTTGGGTCACCAGCTTCACCGTCTCCTGGGGGTCCTTCATGGTGAAGACGGCCAGGTTGAACTGGTTGTCGTGGGTGTCCTTGCTCGGTGCAGGACTTCAGCACGGCCGAGCCCACCCTGGTGAAGGTGCCACCCTTCCCGTCCGCCACATGGACCGGAAACGCCTCGGCCACCGGGATCATCGGCCAGCGCGGCATTCCGGGGCCACGTACGCTTCCGGGCAGGAACCGGGTCTTCCTGGAGAAGTGGATTCTCGTTGCCGGACACAGTGAGACCGTATTGATCAGGCCTTCCGAGGTGTGTACAACGAGGTCACAGCATGATCACTATTGGGGCACCCACCCGAAGGATCCCCCCGTATATCCTGCTGCGTGATCACCCCGACACACGCTCGACCGGGAGGCAGCCGCGATGCATGAGCGACGCGCCGGCTCCGGCGAGAAGAATCACCGCAAGTCCGTCTGGCGTCGCGCGCTGAACCAGCCGCCGGCCGCCGTGCCCCCCGCTCCCCCGGCGCGGACCCCGGGCGGGGATGCGGTCGAGCCCGTCAGCATCGTCCAGGCGGCCCTGTACCGCGACGGGGTGCGCGTCGCCTCCCCGGCCACGCTCACCGACACCTACCGCGAACTGCGCAAGCAGCCCTCCAGCATGGCGTGGATCGGGCTCGCCCGCCCCACCGAGGGTGAACTCCTTTCCCTGGCCGCCGAGTTCGATCTCCACCCGCTCGCGGTCGAGGACGCGATGGAGGCGCACCAGCGCCCCAAGCTGGAACGGTACGGCGACACGCTGTTCGTCGTCCTGCGTGCCGCCCGCTATCTCGACGCGCCGGAGGAGGTCGACTTCGGCGAGCTGCACGTCTTCGTGGGCCCGGACTTCGTGATCACGGTCCGGCACGGGGCCGCTCCCGACCTCTCGGCGGTCCGCGGCCGTATGGAGGACTCCCCCGACCTGCTCAAACTCGGCCCGGAGGCGGTGCTGTACGCGATCCTCGACGCGGTCGTCGACGGCTACGCGCCCGTCGTCTCGGGGGTCCAGAACGACATCGACGAGATCGAGACCGAGGTGTTCCGCGGCGACCCCGAGGTCTCCCGCCGTATCTACGAACTCTCCCGCGAGATGGTCGAGTTCCAGCGCGCCACCCGCCCGCTGGTCGGCATGCTGCACGGTCTCATGGCCGGTTTCGCCAAGTACGAGACCGACGAGGAGCTCCAGCGCTACCTCCGCGACGTCGCCGACCACGTCACCCACATCAGCGAGCGCGTGGACGGCTTCCGCCAGGCCCTCACGGAGATCCTCACCGTGAACGCGACCCTGGTGAGCCAGCAGCAGAACGCGGAGATGCGGGCGCTGGCGGAGGCCGGATTCGAGCAGAACGAGGAGGTCAAGAAGGTCTCGGCATGGGCCGCGATCCTCTTCGCCCCCACCCTCGTCGGAACGATCTACGGGATGAACTTCCGCGAGATGCCGGAGCTGCACTGGGCCCTCGGATACCCTTTCGCCGTCGGTCTGATGGGGGTCGTCTGCGTCACCTTGTATCTGATCTTCAAGCGCAAGGACTGGCTGTAGCTCCGGCACCCACCGCGCTCAGTCCGCCGGCGGGACCCGGTCGCAGACCGAGGGGAGCCAGGTCAGGCCCGGCTTGCGGCCGAGGGTGTCGAGGGACTTCAGCAGGGACCCGAGGTCGCCGGGGCGGGCCAGGAACTCGATGGTCGCCTGGGCGAAGGCGTCGCGCACCGTGGGCGGCATGGCGTCGGAGGCGTCGAAGCAGTGCACCGCCCGCCGGTCGAGGAGCGTGGTGGCGAGCGAGTGGCGGTACGCGGTCACCGGCCCGTACGTCTCCAGCGGCACCTTGGCGTCCACGGAGAAGCCGGACTCCTTGGCGCTCCAGGCCCGCTGCGCCTCGGCGGAGGCGAGGTAGCCGATCAGCTTCTTCGCCTGCGGGGTCGCGTGCAGGAGGGCGACCAGGTCGCCGGAGACCTCCCAGGCGTCCGAGTCGCCCTTGCCGAGGAGCCGGGAGGAGGTCACGTACTGACCGTTGACCCGCTTCCACGAGTCGGAGGAGTTGCGGATGAACGAGGCCTGGTGCTCCAGGCTGCACTGCCGCGGATCCTTGGTGACGAACGCGGAGGCGTCCTGGTAGTCGGTCAGCAGGGCGCGCCGGACCAGGTCGTCCGGCTTCCTGCCCGCTCCGGCCATGCTCCCCCACTTCTTCCAGGCGTTGCGGACCGCGTCGGAGTCCCAGGGGATCTCGCCCCGCGCCCATTTCTGGTACGTCTGCCAGCCCGACTGCTGAAGGAGGATGTCCTCGATCCAGTCGGTGCCGGGCCAGCCGCTGGTCGCGCCGGAGCCCATCCCCAGGCACCACTGGCCCGGCTGCCGGGCTGCGTCCCGGATCTGCTGCTCGGTCATGCCGCCGGGATGCCAGACGATGCTCTTCAGGTCGGCCTTGAGCGGGAACCAGTACACATGGCCGTCGATCGGGGTGGCCCAGGACTCGCTGAAGTCCCCCTTGGGGATGAGCCCTTCGAGGGCCTTCAGCTGGTTCTGCCGGACGTACGCGGCGAGTTCACCGGGCCCGGTGAGCACCACCACGTCGGGCGGGGTGCCCGCCTCCACGTCGGAGCTGAGCACCTGGCTCTCGGCGGAGCTGCCCTGGTAGTCGACGCGGATGTGGTACTTGCTCTCGAAGGGGGCGATCACCGCCTCCTCGAAGTTCTTCTGGTCCTCGCCCGTCCAGTTGGCCAGCAGGGTGACGGTCGGCTCCCGGCCGTAGACGCGGACGCCCACGACGACGAGGGCCGCCAGCAGGGCCAGACAGCTCGCCACGACCGTGACCGTGCGGACGGTCGACCGGGGCGCGCTCACCGCGGCCTGAACCGGTAGTCGTTGATGTGCTGCCGCAGGCCGGTCTCGGCCAGCATCATGAGCAGGCCCCCTCCGATCACGATCCATACGGCCGCCGCCGCGCGGAAGCCGGTGTGTGCCAGGTTCGCGGCGGTCTGCCGCCCCGCTTCGGTGATGGCGGACGGCTCGGACAGCTGCCCGTGGAGCAGCCCGCGGGTGTCCGACATGCCGTCGTGCGTCCACAGGGTGAACAGCGTCAGGGTCACGACCCCGACGACCAGCAGGGCGCCTGCCGCCAGCAGTTCGCGGTTGTACCTGCGCCGGAACCGGCGGCGCAGATAGACCTGCGTCTCCAGCAGGGCCGCCGCCAGGGCGAGGACCAGGAGCACGACGACGCTCCAGCCGAGCCACAGCGTCCAGCCGAAGCTCGTCTGCCGTTTCATCACGCCCTGCTGGTCCTTCTGCAGCTGATCCAGCCGGGTCCTTATGCCCGAGTGCCTGTCCTCCAGGACACTGCTGGCATACCTGAGGTATGCGTCGCGCAGCACGCCCGCGGGTTCGAGCTGCGCCTTCTGGACCATGCCGTGGTACACGGTGATCAGGTCGGCGACGGTCTGCAGGGCCTGCCGGCCCGCCGGCCCGCCCACGTCGTCGGCGGCCGCGACGGCCAGACTGCGGGCGGCGACGGAGATCTGCTTCTGGAACTCGCTGGTGGACGGTGTGGCGGCCGTGGCCTCCTGCTGGGCCTGGGCGAGCGCGTACCGCGCGGTGTCGACGGCGAGGACGCCCGGCACGCTGGAGGTGCGCAGCGGGTCCGCGTCGCCGTGCACCCCCTCGTAGGAGAGGAAGAGGCAGACGGTCAGCACGGCGGTGAGCCCCAGCAGCAGCCGACGGCGCAGGGACAGGTCGTGGGCGGTCGTGCTGGCGCCGTGCGGCGGGCGGTGCCGGCCGCCGAGGACCCGCTCCAGGAAGCGGGGCAGGGGGCCGGGCGCGGCGGACGCTCTCGTGTCCCGGGGCGGGGTGCCGGTGCTCATGCTGACTCCCCGAGCCGTCTGCCGCAGTCGCCGCCGCAGTACAGGGAGCCCGCCGGGCCGAGCCACTTGCAGTCCGGGCACTCCACGAGCTGCTCGCCGCCCTCACCGGCCTCGCCGGGGGCGTCGGGGCCGGCCGGGGGCTGCTCCGCGGCGGCCGCCGGGTCCGGTGGGGTGGTCATGGCGCTGGAGAGGATCAGATGCTGCCAGTCGACGTCCTTGAGTCCGTCGCGCACGGTGACCCGGCCCCCGGGCTCCCGTCCCTCGTCCGTGATCTGCCGCAGGGCGCGCAGCAGTTGGGGATCGTCGAGCTCCCGCGCCAGGGCCAGGGCCCGGCCGAGTTCGGCGTCGGCCTCCGTCCGGCCGTCCGCGCCGCGCAGCCACGCTCGGTACGCCCGGGCCACCGCCGCGCCGGACTGCTCGTACAGCTGGTGGCGCCGGACTCCCGGGTGCTGCCGGGAGGCGTCGGCGGGGTTGTCGGTCCAGTGCACCAGGACCGGCTGCGGCGCGGGCAGCCCTACGGTGCGGCCGAAGTCGGGGACGAGCAGCTCCACGGCGGCGAGCTGGAGGTCCTCGCCGAGGTCCCGGCCGGACGGGTCGGCGGTGAGGACGACCTGGTAGTGCCGGACCTCGTCGCCCCAGCCCCGGGTGACGTACTCGGCTCCGCGCTCGCCCGATCCGGTGCTGACGGTGAGGAGTTCCTGTTCGGCCGGCACGACCTGCTTGACCTGCCGGATCACCGTGCCCGGGGTGGGGACGAGCCGGATGCGCAGCTCGGGGACGGCCGTGCCGAGCAGACCGTTGACCAACTCCTCGTAGGCGGCGGGCAGTTCCGATTCATGGCGGACCGCGGCCGCGCGTCCGTGCAGTCGCCGGGCGATGCGCAGCAGTACGTCGGCGTCCCAGCCGTCGCCGATGCCCCAGGCGTCGCAGATGAACCGGCCGTCGCAGGCGTCGAGTGCGGTGTCCAGCCGCATGGCGGCGCGGTCGTCGTGTTCGTTGCGGCCGTCGGTGAGCAGCAGGACGTGCTTGATGGGGGCGTCCTGTCCGTTGAGCAGCCGACGGGCGAGGTCGAGCCAGGTGCCGATGGCGGTGCCGCCGTCGGCGTCCAGGACGCGTACGGCGTACTCGGCGGCCTCGCGCTGCCGCGGGTCGGCGACAGCCATCGCCTCGGCGCCGGGGGCGGGGTGGACCACGGTCGCGTCGAAGCGGCCGGACAGCACGGCGAAGGCGGTGCGGTCGGGCAGCAGTCGTACGGCCGCCACCGTGGCGTCCTTCGCGGCGCGCAGTTTCGTGTCGGGGTGGAGCATCGACCTGGAGGTGTCGATGATCAGCACCTCGGCGAGTGCGGCCCCCGAGCCGCCGGGCCGTCCGGGCAGCGGTCCGGCCCCGGTGTGGGTGACCCCGCTGTGGGTGACCCCGCTGTGGGTGACCCCGATCTCCAGGATGGCGTGCATCTCCTGGTCCCCCGGCGGTCCGGCGGCCGTCGGTACGGCGGACAGGTACTTGTTCTGGCCGACCGCCAGTGTCACCTCGATGCCACCGGCCTCGCTCATCGCTGTGTTCCCTTTCGACGGCTGTCATTACGTCTGTTCAGAAGGTCGTCATGGGCCGGACGGCGTTGGCCAGGTCGAGCAGGCGGCCGTGTTCGTCGGCGGTGCGGGCCTGGCCGGCCAGGTGCCGGAAGGACTGTTCGAGGAGCGCGCGCAGCGTGTCCTCGTCACCGGACCCGAGCACGGTCCCGGTGGGGAAGTCCGGCCCCCACCCTTGCGGCGGCCGGCGGCCGAGGGCGTTGTCCCGCACCTCGGCGACCAGCCGGGCCCGGGACTCGCCGTCGGTCGCTCCGCCGTCCAGGCGCAGCTCGGGCAGTCGCCGGACCGCGTCCCGCAGGTCGGCCACGGACGGCGCCCTGCCGTCCAGGGTGCCGGTGCGGATGCGCACCGCGGCGATACGGGCCGCGTCGTGGTGGCGGGAGGTCGAGGGGACGTGGTCGAGGACCCGTACCGCCTCGTCCCGCCGGCCGGAGGCCAGATGGCCGCGGGCCAGCCCGAAGGCGGCCGCGGCGTGGGCGGAGTCCCGCTGCCAGACGGCCTCGTGGAACTTCATGGCCCTGGCGGTCCGGGGATCGCGCTGCCCCTGAGCGCCCCGCTGCGCCTGGGCCTCGCGCAGCCGCTCCGCGCAGTAGCCGAGGGCGAGCTTGGGGACGTATTCGCCGGGCAGGGCCCGGTACACCGCCTCGAAGCAGCTGCCGGCGTGGCTCACCTCGTCCTTGCTCAGGTGCAGGACGCCGCGGTGCCAGGCGATCCGCCAGTCGTACTTGGCGTCCTGCGCGCCGAGTTGGGCCTCGGCCTCGTGCAGCCAGCTCTCGGCGTCGCTCTGTCTGCCGCTCCTCAGATAGGCGCGGCACAGCCACAGCGCGGTCTCGGGGGTGCCCAGCCGTGACTCGCGGCGCCACTGTTCGGCGACGCGGTCCGGGGCGTCCGGCGGGAAGGTGTCGAGCAGGAGGGCGGCACCGTCGGCGGGGTCCGGGACGGGCTGGGGCAGGGCGGCGGCCACCTCGTGGGCGGGCGGCGGGCTGATGTCCAGTTCGCCGGGGCAGGTGTCGGGGCGGGCCGTCCAGTGGGCCAGGGAGGGGATCGCGCCGAGCCCGGCGTCGAGCGAGGCGTCGGTGGGGCGGAACCGGGTGGAGCTCTCGGGGAGCTGTTCACCGAACCGCAGCGAGCGGAACTCGCGCAGCACTTCCCACAGTTGGCGGGACATCTCGGCCGCCGAGCGGAACCGGGCACGGGGTTCGGCGTGCGTCGCCCGGTCGATCAGGCGCCGGAAGGAGTCGGGGGCGAGGCCGCGGGCCGGTTCCGCGCTGCGGGCCAGGGCCTGCAGTGTCATACCGACGGTGTAGAGGTCGCTGTCGACGTGCCAGCCGCGCTTCTCGATCTCCTGCTGCGGCGGGGCGAAGGTGCTCGTGTACACATAGGCGGAGGTGCGGTCGCCGATCGCGCGCACCGCGCCGAGGTCGATGACCTTGATGCCGCGCCCGAAGTGGATGACGTTGGCGGGCTTCATGTCGCAGTAGAGCAGGCCTCGTTCGTGCATGTACTGGAGCGCGCCGAGGATCTTGCAGCCGTAGGTCAGCACATGGTCGAGGCGGGGGCGGCCCTTGAAGAGCCGTTCCGCGTCCTCGTCGTCGAAGAGGTGCTGCAGGGAGCGGCCGCCGATGTAGTCCATGACCAGATAGCCGGTGGGCGACTGGCCGGGCACCTCGTGTTCGGCGTAGGTGATGATGCGGACGATGTCGGGGTGGTGCAGAGCGGTGAGCGAGCGGCGTTCCTCGACGGCGTTGCGGCGGGCGAGCGCGTCATGGACGTTGATCAGTCCCTTGAGCACCACGCGGTGCCCCTCGGCGCGGGTGTCCTCGGCGAGGTGGATCCAGCCGAGGCCGCCGCGGGCGAGGCAGCCGAGGATCCGGTAGTGGCCGGCGACGATCTGGCCGGGGTGGAGCTGGGGCAGGAAGGAGTAGGGCGTGCCGCAGCGCGGGCACCGGCCGGAGGACCTGGCGGGCTGTCCGCCGTAGCCGACGCCGATCATCATCGTGCACCCGTCGGCGCCGCAGCGGCGTCCGCCGGTGGGGGGTCTGGGCTCCTCGACGACCGGGTGCGCGGGGACGGGTACGTCGGGCAGGACGACCAGTCCGTGCTGATCGAGGTCGCCGACCCCGGCAACGGCATGCACCGGGGCCTGGCCGGGCGGCTCGGGGCCCGACTGCCCCGGCTCACCGGCGTCGCTCGGCACCGGCTGCGGCGGCAACTCGCCGATGAGCCCAGGCTTGCGCCCGCACGTGTCGCAGAAACCGGTGACCATGAGACGGCCCGCGCAACCGGCATGGGTACATGACGTCACGCTGTGCCCTCCTCGTACGCCTGCGGATGCCCGGAGCAGTACGGCGCGCGGACGAGTCCGCGCCGGTCGAGATCGCCGACCCCGGCGACGGCATGCACCGGGGCCTGGCCGGGCGGCTCGGGGCCCGACTGCCCCGGCTCACCGGCGTCGCTCGGCACCGGCTGCGGCGGCAACTCGCCGATGAGCCCAGGCTTGCGCCCGCACGTGTCGCAGAAACCGGTGACCATGAGACGGCCCGCGCAACCGGCATGGGTACATGACGTCACGCTGTGCCCTCCTCGTACGCCTGCGGATGCCCGGAGCAGTACGCGACGAATCGCCCGGCCGCGTGTTCCGCCGCGTTGACGTCGCACGGGGCCTCGCGCAGCAGTGCCGAGGCGGTGTCATACAGCTCGTACGCCATGAGGTTGCGCTCGGCCTGCGCCGGGCCGGCCTTGCCCTTGGACAGCTCCCACACCGAGGCGACCCGGCCGCGCAGTTCGTCACGGCGCGCGATGCGGGCGTCGAGCAGTGCGGCCGCCCGCTCCAGCCGCCGGATCCGGCGCGCGGCCGCGGCCTCGTAGACGAACAGGTCGTCGGCCCGCGACGGTTCCGTCTCCCGGTCGGCGGCCTCGGCCAGTTGGCCGCGCAGCAGGCGGGTGAGCGGGATGCCGCGCCGGGCCCGGTCGATCAGGTGCGCGGTGTCGGGATCCCCACCGGGCAGTACCCGGCCGAGGCGCTCGTCGAGGGCGGGTCCGAGCCGGTCCACGATCCGGTCGAGGTCCGCGCGCAGCCGGGCCCAGCGGCCGGCCAGCGGCCGGTGTACGAGCGTGTCCGCGGCCTGCGTGGCGCGGTCGTTCGGGGCGCGGAACACCAGGAGCAGTCTCGCTCCCTGTTCGGCGAGCCGCTCCAGCATCCCGAGCAGCGGGTCGGGTTCGGCCGCCTCGTCGACGCCGACGAGGACGGCGGCGAGCGTGATGCCCATCGCCACGATCTGCTCGGGCAGCGGGACGGCGGTGTCCCTGGGGGTGCCGAGCCGCTCCGCGATCCGGTCCATGACCTGGGCGACCGTCAATCCCTTGACCACAAGGGCGAGATCGTGGCCGCCGGGCGGCGGGACGGTCTCGCGCGGATCGTCGGCGAAGCGGCTGGTGTTGTCACGGGTGCGCAGTTCGCGGTCGGCCAGGGTGACCGCGCGTCTCAGGGTCCAGGCGCGGCGGCCACGCACCGGGACGACGGTGACGAGCACCGGCCAGCCCTCGCCGCGGAACCAGGAGGCCAGTTCGGTGGCGAACGGCACGTCGAGTTCGCCGGTGCTCTCCTTGGGGTGCAGCCTCGGGTCGACGGCGGACGGGCCGACCGTCCAGGCGGCGACCTGCGGAAGATGGCGCAGGATGGTCTCGGTGGGGCTCATGTAGGTGAACGCGGATCCGTGTCCCGCGTCGACGCTGAGCACGATGCCGATGAGCTCGCCGGTCGCGTAGTCGACCACTCCCCCGCCGCTGAACCCGGGTCCCGCCAGTTCGCCCGGGGTCTCGGGGCGAAGCTGCACCTGGCTGTCCCGGCCGCGCCCGCCGACCAGGGTGGCGCTGTGCCAGCGGCCCCCGTCGTCGCCCTCCGGGAAGCCGTACATGCCCACGCCCTCGCGCGAGGCCGCGAGCCGGCACAGCCGGGTGGTCTGCCGGGCGGGGCGTGGTTCGGCCAGCCGCAGCAGGGCCAGGTCTCCGGTGCGGTCGCCGAAGGAGTCCTCCTGCTGCGGCACGTACTCGTCAGGGCTGACGGTGGCGGCGACCGCCGGTACGCCCGGCACGCCGACGAAGTGGACGACGTACCGCTCGCCCGGGCTGACCACATGGGCTCCGGTGAGCACCCGGTCGGGCCCGAGCAGCACACCGGCGCCGACGACCGGCCCTCCGGCCTGCTGAATGCGTGCAACCCAACGCGGCGTCTCCATCCGCGACTTGACGGCTCGTTCCCCCGTGCGCGTCATGTCTTCCGAGGTTACTCCCCGTACCCGTCCGGTACCACTGGGATGCGCTGGGACTTGACAGACGGGGGTTGTCCGGGGCGACGGGCGGTGCCGGGCGCGGTGACGTCGTCCTCGGGGCGCGGCTACGCAGGGGCCGTGGTCGCGCGCCAGCCGGTCCAGTGCAGGACGATGACGGCGATCACCGGGCCGGTAGGCGGGTGGTCGCGGTACTGGGGGTACTTGTCGCGGAGCAGCGCGAGAGCGGCGGTGTACGCGGCCCGGTCGGGTGCGTCGGGTGCGTCGGGTACGTCAGGTACGTCCGGCGCGTCGGATACATCGGGTGCGTCGGGCGCAATGACGCGGGCCTCGCCGTCGGCGCGGACCCACCACAGGCGGTCCCAGTTCTCGTCGTACACGTCCGCCAGCAGACACACGGACGGCCGGCCGGTGATGTTGCGCAGCCGCTTCAGCCGGGTCGTGGTCTTCGGCTTGTGGTCGACGGCGGTCACGATCCCGTCGGTGCCGTGCGCGGCGAACACGACCGGCACCAGATGGGGGCGCCCGTCCGTGTCCACGGTCGCCAGCCGCGCCACCCGGGCCGCGGTGAACCGCCGCCGCGCCTCGTCCGCCGTCATGTCCGGCACCGTCTCACCTCCGCCGCCGACGCGGCCGTCACCCGTCCAGCGCGTCGAGCACGTCGTCGTCCGTCAGTTGTCCGAAGTCGTCGTACCACTGGCCGACGGCCGAGAAGCCGTACGGCTGGTGCAGACAGACCACGTCGTCGGCCTCTTCGCCCAGCAGGGCGAGCGAGTCCGGCGCGCCGACGGGGACGGCCAGGACGACCCGTGCGGGGCCCCTGCGCCGTACGTGGCGCAGCGCCGCGCGCGCGGTCGAGCCGGTGGCCAGGCCGTCGTCGACGACGATCACCGTGTGTCCCCGCAGGTCCGGCGGCGGGCGGCCCTTGCGGTAGCGCCGCTCACGGCGGTGGAGTTCCTGCCGCTCCCGCTCGACCGTCGGGGCGAGGGACTCCTCGGTCAGGCCCAGGCCGTCCAGGGTGTCCGCGTCGTAGAGCGGCGGGTCGTCGCCGGCGATCGCGCCGACGCCGAACTCCGCGTGGTGCGGGGCGCCGATCTTGCGTACGAGGAGCACGTCGAGCGGTGCTTCGAGCACCCGGGCTACCTCCGCGGCGACCGCGACGCCGCCTCTGGGGAGGGCCAGCACGACGGGTTCTGGCAGGGCGCCCTTGTCCCGCAGGTCTCGGAGCCGTTCGGCGAGTTCGCGTCCGGCCTGCTTTCGGTCCTGGAAGCGCATGGGTCGTCCTCTCGCTGGAGGTCGGTCCTCGTCTTCCATGGTGATACGGGCAACCGCAGACATCTATACACACCGTCTATACCCGCTATGTATAGTCCCGGCATGCCTCTGTGGACCAAGAAGCTTCCAACCGAGAAGACGCCGAGACGGGGATCGGGGTTGCGTCTCACCGCACTGACCGCCGCGGCCCTCTCGCTGACACTCGCACTCACCGGCTGCGCGGACACCGACACGACCGCCCCCAGCGCCGCCCGCGCCCATGCCGCCTCCGGATCCCAGGCCGCCCGGTTCGGGACCGTGGACTGCCGGGAAGCCAAGTGCATCGCGCTCACCTTCGACGCGGGGCCCAGCGAGAACTCGGCCCGGCTCCTCGACATCCTCAAGGAGAAGCGGGTCCCGGCGACCTTCTTCCTGCTCGGCAAGCGGCACATCGAGAAGTACCCGGAGCTCGTCAAGCGCATGGCGGCCGAGGGCCACGAGGTCGCCAGCCACACCTGGGACCACAAGATCCTGACCCGGATATCGGAGAAGCAGATACGTGAGGAGCTGGAGCGGCCCAACGACGCGATAGAGCGCCTCACCGGGCACCGGCCGACGCTGATGCGCCCGCCCCAGGGCCGTACGAACGGGACCGTGCACCGCATCAGCCGTGAGCTGGGGCTGGCCGAGGTGCTGTGGAGCGTGACCGCCAAGGACTACACGACCACCGACTCCGCACTGATCACCAAGCGCGTCCTCGCGCAGGCGTCCCGTGACGGGATCATCCTGCTGCACGACATCTACCAGGGCACCGTGCCCGCCGTACCCGGCATCATCGACGCCCTGAAGGAGCGCGGGTACGTGTTCGTGACCGTGCCGCAGCTGCTCGCGCCGGGGAAGGCCGAGCCGGGGAAGGTGTACCGCCCCTAGGACAGCACCGGGACGGCACCGGGGCGGCACCGGGCCCCCTCACCAGGTCAGATGAAGCTTGCGCGGAGAACGGTGGATCAGCGTGGGCCGCATGGTGACGGGGTGCCCGGCGGCCGGCCGCAGTCCGGGCAGCCTGCGCGTCAACTCCTCCAGGGTGATGCGCAGTTGCTCGCGGGCCAGCTGTGCGCCGGGGCAGGCGTGCGTGCCGAAGCCGAAGGCGAGATGGCGGCCGGGGGTGCGGGTGATGTCGAAGTCGTCGGGGCGGGAATGGCACGAGCCGTCCCGGTTGGCCGCGCCGAACGCGACGAACACCGCTGCCCCGGACGGGAGTTCGGTGCCCGCGAGGGTGACCGGTCGGGTGGTGATCCGGCGGAAGCCCTGGAGCGGGCCGTCATGGCGCAGCGCCTCCTCGACCGCCGCCGGAATCCTTTCGGGCTCCGCGCACAGCAGCTCCCACTGGGACCGGTGCCGCATCAGGTGCAGGACGGTGGTGCCGATCAGCGCGGTCGTGGTGAGGTGCCCGGCGATCAGCAGGTTCTGCAGATGGGCGACGGTCTCGTGCCGCTGGTCCAACGTGAGTTCGTCCTGACCGGGGCCGGCCACCGAGGCGACGATCTCCGTGCAGAGGTCCTCGCGCGGGCGCGCGTACCGGTCGCGGGCACAGCGGTCGAGGACGTGTTGCATCGCCACCACGTCCTGGGCGGCGGCCAGTTGCTCCGCCTCCGCAAGAGGCCGGAACAGCAGTTCCTCGGCGCGGTGTCCGCCGTGCACGACCACGGGTACGTCGGCCGGGTCGAGGCCGACGATCCGCCCGATGACCTCACCGGGCAGCCGCCTGGCATAGCCGGACATCAGTTCCACGTGCCCGTCCTTGACGAAGCCGTCGACGAGGGCGGCGGCACGCTCGGCGGCGTACGGCACCCGAGCGGCGACCCGGGCCGGTGAGAGCGCGCGGACGAGCGGTGCCCGTAACCGCTGGTGCCGCTCGCCGTCCGAGGTGACCACCACCGGCCGCCCGCCGAACCCGCCGCCGAGGGCGACGAGCGCGGCGGGCGAGGGGAGCACGTCCGGCCTGAGCGCGTTCGCCGACGAGAAGTCCTCGGTACGACGAAGCACTTCGCGTACGTCGGCGTCCCTGGCCACCAGCCACGCGTCGAGCTCGGCGACATGGGTGAGCCCCTCGGCCGTCCTGGCCCTCGCGTAGTACGGATAGGGGTCGCGCATCAACTCGTCGAGCCTGCCGTGCTGTTCGCGGTCCACGACGCCCTCCCGAACGCTGGTACGGGGACGCGCCTCATGGTGCCGTACGGCTGTACGGCACGACAGGGGACGTGCGGGGCGCCGGCCGGTGACCTCGCCCGGGCAATGCGGCATCCCGCCGCGCCGACCAGCGTACGCCCGCTTACGAAGCCCTCGTTGGTGCAACTGCCCGAGGTGACTCGGGTCCCCTTTCGGGCAACCGCTTCCCTAAGATCGTTGCGTGGTCACCTTCCAGCTCGAACGCACGGCACCGCTGCCGATCGACGAGGCGTGGCGCCGGCTCACGGAGTGGCCCCGGCACGCCGACGTGGTCCCGCTGACGCGGATCACCGTGGTCACCGATCCGCCGACCCGGGAAGGCACGCGCTTCGTGGCCCGTACCGGGATCGGTCCGCTCTCCTTGGCCGACCCGATGGAGGTCACCGCCTGGCACCCGCCGCACGACGGCGAGCCCGGCCTGTGCCGCCTGGTCAAGCAGGGACGGGTGGTCCTCGGCTGGGCCGAGTTGGAGGTACACCCGGGACCGGGCGGCCGTACCCGCGTGGTGTGGCGGGAGGAACTACGCCTCCGCGGCCTCCCGAATCTCTTCGACCCCCTCCTGGACCGCACGGCCCGGGCCATGTTCGGCAGGGCACTGAACAGGCTGCTCAGGAGGGCGTGAACGGCGGAGGGCATCAGGACTGCCGAACGGGCGGACCGGGACGGACACGTGACCGCCGGCCACGCGTCGGCGGACAGCCGCGGCGGCCGACGAAGGCCACACCCCCACGCGTCGACGTCCGGGCACTGCCCAAGAGCTCACCGACCGGGTTGCGCAGGTTGCCGTGCGCGCCGGTCTCGGCCACGGCCCGTCGCTCCGCACGACCGGCGACCGGCGACCGGCGACCGGCGACCGGCGACCGGCGACCGCCCCACGGCAACACCCGGACCCTGCCCAAGAACCACGGTCTGGCCATGTGAACGGACTCACACACCGGCCTCGGCCCCGACATTCCGCCGCCGGCCCCGGGCCCCCGGCCGACGATGCGGCAGGTCCCGCCCTCAGCCACGGACAGGGCACCGGTCTCCGTGACGGCCCTCAGGCCACCGAACCGATCCGGCCCGCCGGTGCGGACGTCGTGTCGTGGTGGATCGGAGTGTGTGCGCCCGTGAGGGACGCGCCGGTGCCGCCGCGGCGGGCCGCGACGATTTCCGAGGCGATCGACAGGGCCGTCTCCTCGGGGGTGCGGGCTCCCAGGTCGAGGCCGATGGGGGACCTGAGGCGTGCCAACTCCAGTTCGGTGACGCCGACTTCGCGCAGGCGCTCGTTGCGGTCCAGGTGGGTGCGGCGGGAGCCCATCGCGCCGACGTAGGCCACGGGCAGCCGCAGGGCGAGCCGCAGCAGCGGCACGTCGAACTTGGCGTCGTGGGTGAGCACGCACAGGACGGTACGGCCGTCGACGTCCGTGCGCTCCAGGTACGTGTGCGGCCACTCGACGACGATCTCGTCGGCGTCGGGGAAACGGGTCCGGGTGGCGAACACCGGCCGGGCGTCGCACACCGTCACGTGGTAGCCCAGGAACTTGCCGATGCGGACCAGCGCCGAGGCGAAGTCGATCGCGCCGAAGACGATCACCCGGGGCGGCGGCACCGACGACTCGACCAGCACGGTGAGCGGGGCGCCGCAGCGGGAGCCCTGCTCGCCGATCTCCAGGGTGCCGGTGCGGCCCGCGTCCAGGAAGGCGCCGGCCTCGGCTGCGACGGTGCGGTCCAGTTCGGGATGGGCGCCGAAGCCGCCGTCGTACGAGCCGTCGGGGCGGACGAGCAGGGCCCGGCCCCGCAGCTGTGCCGGGCCCGACACGATCCGCGCGACCGCCGCGGCCTCCCCACGCGCGGCGGCGGCCAGCGCGGCCGCGACCACCGGGCGGGCGGGGTCGGCCTCCCGTACCGGTGTGACGAGGATGTCGATGATGCCGCCGCAGGTGAGGCCGACGGCGAAGGCGTCCTCGTCGCTGTAGCCGAAGCGCTCCAGGACGGTTTCGCCGTCCCGCAGCGCCTGTTGGCACAGGTCGTAGACGGCTCCCTCCACACAGCCGCCGGAGACCGAGCCGATCGCCGTGCCGTCGGTGTCCACCGCGAGAGCGGCACCCGGCTGGCGCGGGGCGCTGCCGCCGACCGCCACCACGGTGGCCACGGCGAAGTCGCGTCCCCGCTCGACCCACCGGTCGAGCTCCTCGGCGATGTCCAGCATCTCTCGGTCTCCTTGACGACGGTTGTGTGGAGGGTCTTTCGGGGAGCGGCTAGTGCACGCCGAGCCAGCTCTCAATGGGATTGAGGGCGAAATAGACCAGGAAGATCCCTGTCAGGCCCCACATGAACGCCCCGATCTCCCGGGCCTTGCCCTGAGCGGCCTTGATGGCGACGTAGGAGATGACGCCGGCGGCCACGCCCGCGGTGATGGAGTAGGTGAACGGCATCACGACGACGGTCAGGAACACCGGGATCGCGATGGCCCGGTCGGCCCAGTCCACATGCCGTGCGTTCATCAGCATCATCGCGCCGATGACGACCAGGGCGGCGGAGGCGACCTCCTGCGGGACGATCGCGGTGAGCGGGGTGAAGAAGAGGCAGGCCGCGAAGAACAGTCCGGTGACGACCGAGGCGAGGCCCGTGCGGGCGCCTTCGCCCACGCCGGTGGCCGACTCGATGAACACGGTCTGGCCGGAGCCGCCCGCGACACCGCCGATCGCACCGCCCGCGCCGTCGATGAACAGCGCCTTGGACAGGCCCGGCATCCGGCCCTTGTCGTCGGCCAGTCCGGCCTCGGTGCCGACGCCGATGATGGTGGCCATCGCGTCGAAGAACCCGGCGAGCACGAGGGTGAAGACGATCATCCCCACGGTCATCGCGCCGACCTTGCCCCAGCCGCCGAACTCGACGTGCCCGAAGAGCGAGAAGTCGGGCATCGAGACCGCGCTGCCGTGCAGTTCGGGAGCACCGCCGGCCCACTGCTTGGGGTCGATGACACCGGCCGCGTTGAGGATCGCGGCGACGATCGTGCCGCCGACGATGCCGATGAGGATGGCGCCGGGGATGCCCCGCGCCTGGAGCATGAAGATCAGGAGCAGGGTGCCCGCGAAGAGGAGGACCGGCCAGCCGGCCAGCTCACCGGCCGGGCCGAGGGTGACGGGGGTCGCCTTGCCCTGGTGCACGAAGCCGGACTTGTAGAAGCCGATGAGGGCGATGAACAGGCCGATGCCCATGGTGATGCCGTGCTTGAGCGCGAGCGGAATCGCGTTCATGATCATCTCACGCAGGCCGGTGACGACGAGCAGCATGATGACCACGCCGTACATCACGCACATGCCCATGGCCTGCGGCCAGGTCATCTGCGGGGCAACCTGCGAGGAAAGGACACCGGAGACGGAGAGGCCGGCGGCGAGGGCGAGCGGCACCTTGCCGGCGAATCCCATCAGCAGTGTGCTGAAGGCCGCCGCGAACGCGGTCGCGGTGATGAGGGCCTTCTGGCCGAGTGTGTCCCCCGCCGCGTCCTTGCCGGACAGGATGAGGGGGTTGAGCAGGAGGATGTACGCCATCGCCATGAAGGTGGTGACGCCGCCGCGCACCTCGCGTGCGACGGACGATCCTCTCGCGGATATGTGGAAGTACCGGTCGAGCCACGACCTGCCGGCCGGGTTGCGGGTTCCCGCACCCGCGTCCTCGGCGGTGGTCGTCGGCTCCAGAGACTGCTGGGTCATGTGGGCCTACTCCCAAGGTTCATAGGGGCACCCGCAGCAACCGCCTCGGCGGCTGCGGGATTTGGGATGGTGCTTCGGCCGCACGACCCGGGGGACGGCCCGAGACGAACGATCTGAATACTCCGGGCGGCGCGGAGTGTGTGACGTTCCGTGCGCCGCCCGGAGGGTCTGTCATGCCGTTCCGGTGAGGTGTTCCGGCCGGACCGGCGTCCTGTTCAGCTCCAGGCCCGTCGCGTTGCGGATGGCCGCGAGGACGGCGGGAGTCGAGGACAGGGTGGGGGCCTCGCCGATGCCGCGGAGCCCGTACGGGGCGTGGTCGTCGGCGAGTTCGAGCACATCGACGGGGATGGTCGGTGTGTCGAGAATCGTGGGGATGAGGTAGTCCGTGAAGGAGGGGTTCCTGACCTTCGCCGTCTTCGGGTCGACGATGATCTCCTCCATCACCGCCACGCCCAGGCCCTGGGTGGTGCCGCCCTGGATCTGGCCGACGACGGACAGCGGGTTGAGCGCCTTGCCGACGTCCTGGGCGCAGGCCAGCTCGATCACCTTGACCAGGCCCAGCTCGGTGTCGACCTCGACGACGGCCCGGTGCGCGGCGAAGCTGTACTGGACATGGCCGTTGCCCTGGCCGGTGCGCAGGTCGAAGGGCTCGGTCGCGCGGTGCCGCCACTCGGCCTCGATCTCGACGGCCTCGTCCTCGAGCACGTCCACCAGGTCGGCGAGCACCTCACCGCCGTCGGTGACGACCTTGCCGCCTTCTAGCAGCAGCTCCGCCGTCGCCCAAGCGGGATGGTACGTACCGAACTTGCGGCGCCCGATCTCCAGCACCCGCTCGCGCACCAGCTCGCAGGAGTTCTTCACGGCGCCGCCGGTGACATACGTCTGCCGGGAGGCCGAGGTCGAACCCGCCGAGCCCACCTGGGTGTCGGCCGGGTGGATGGTCACCCGGGCGACGCCCAGCTCGGTGCGGGCGATCTGCGCATGGACGGTGACACCGCCCTGGCCGACCTCCGCCATGGCCGTGTGCACGGTGGCCACGGGCTCGCCCGCGATGACCTCCATGCGGACCTTGGCGGTGGAGTAGTCGTCGAACCCCTCGGAGAAGCCGACGTTCTTGATGCCGACCGCGTAGCCGATGCCGCGTACGACGCCTTCGCCGTGCGTGGTGTTGGACAGTCCGCCGGGCAGCTGCCGTACGTCGGCGCCCTCGCTGCTCTCCCACTGGCGCTCCGGCGGCAGGGGCATCGCCTTGACGCGGCGCAGGAGTTCGGCGACCGGGGCCGGGGAGTCGACGGGCTGGCCCGTCGGCATGATGGTCCCCTGCTCCATCGCGTTCAGCTGCCGCAGCTCCACCGGGTCCATGCCGAGCCTCTTCGCCAGCTTGTCCATCTGCGCCTCGTAGGCGAAGCACGCCTGGACCGCGCCGAAGCCGCGCATGGCGCCGCAGGGCGGGTTGTTGGTGTAGAGGGCGATGGCCTCGATCTCGACGTCGTCGACGACGTACGGCCCGATGCCGAGGGAGGCGGCGTTGCCGACGACGGCCGGGGAGGCGGAGGCGTACGCGCCGCCGTCCAGGACGATGCGGCACTTCACATGCGTCAGCTTGCCGTCGTTCGTCGCCCCGTGCTCGTAGTACAGCTTGGCCGGGTGCCGGTGGACGTGCCCGAAGAAGGACTCGAACCGGTTGTAGACGATCTTGACGGGCTTGCCGGTGCGCAGGGCCAGCAGGCAGGCGTGGATCTGCATCGACAGGTCCTCGCGGCCGCCGAACGCGCCGCCGACGCCGGCCAGCGTCATGCGCACCTTGTCCTCGGGCAGGCCGAGCACGGGCGCGATCTGGCGCAGGTCGGAGTGCAGCCACTGGGTGGCGATGTAGAGGTGGACGCCACCGTCCTCCTCCGGCACGGCGAGACCCGACTCGGGGCCGAGGAAGGCCTGGTCCTGCATGCCGAAGGTGTACTCGCCCTCGACGATCACGTCCGCCCGCTCGCGGGCCGCCGTCACGTCGCCGCGGACGATCGGCTGGCGGTGGACGATGTTGGGGTGCGGGACATGGCCGATGTGGTGATCGTCGCGGTTCTCGTGGACTAGGACCGCGTCCGGGGCGGTGGCGGAGGCCTCGTCGGTGATGACGGGCAGTTCGCGGTACTCCACCTTGATCTTGGCGGCGGCGCGGCGCGCGGTCTCCGGGTGGTCGGCGGCGACGATCGCGACCGGCTCGCCGTGGTGGCGTACCTTGCCGTGGGCCAGGACGGGGGTGTCCTGGATCTCCAGGCCGTAGTTCTTCACGTCGGTCGGCAGGTCGTCGTACGTCATGACGGCGTAGACGCCGGGCGTCGCGAGGGCCTCGCCCGTGTCGATCGAGACGATCTCGGCGTGGGCGACCGTGGAGCGCAGGATCTGGCCCCAGAGCATGTCGTCGTGCCACATGTCGGACGAGTACGCGAACTCGCCGGTGACCTTGAGGGTGCCGTCCGGGCGGAGGGTCGACTCGCCGATGCCGCCCTTGGTGTGCGAACCCTGGGTGATCTTGGTGGGAGCGCCGTTCGTAGGCATGCTCAGACAGCCTCTCCCTGCCGGGCGGCCGCCAGGCGGACCGCGTCCATGATCTTCTCGTAGCCCGTGCAGCGGCACAGGTTGCCCGACAGGGCCTCGCGGATGTCCGCGTCGGTCGGGTTGGGGTTGTTCTCCAGCATCTCGTCGGCGGCGACGAGCAGACCCGGGGTGCAGAAGCCGCACTGGACGGCTCCGGCGTCGATGAACGCCTGCTGGATCGTGGAGAGTTCGGTGCCCTCGCCGGTCTGGGAGTCGGAGGGCTTGGCCTCCCTCCCCCAGGCTTCGCCCGGGGGGACCCCCAGCTGGGCGTCCTGCAGCGACGTACCGCAGGCACCGGTCCCGCAGGAGCGCTGCTTGGCGAACTCTGCCAGCCCCTCGACGGTGACGACCTCGCGGCCCTCGACCTGGCCCGCCGCGACGAGGCAGGAACACACCGGCACGCCGTCCAGGCGGACCGTGCAGGAGCCGCACTCGCCCTGCTCGCAGGCGTTCTTGGAGCCGGGGAGCCCGAGGCGCTCGCGCAGGACGTAGAGCAGGGACTCGCCCTCCCAGACGTCGTCGGCTTCCTGCGGGCGTCCGTTGACAGTGAAGTTGACGCGCATTACGCGGCTCCCTCCGTGATGCGGCGGTCGCCGCGGTACGACTCCCAGGTCCAGGTGAGCGTCCTGCGGGCCATGACGCCGACCGCGTGGCGGCGGTAGCTCGCGGTGCCCCGGACGTCGTCGATCGGGTTGCAGGCGGCGGAGCACAGGTCCGCGAACTGCTTGGCGACCGACGGGGTGATGATCTTTCCGTTGTCCCAGAAGCCGCCCTCTTCGAGTGCCGCGTTCAGGAAGTCCTCGGCGGTCTTCGCCCGGACCGGGGTGGGCGCGGCCGAGCCGATGCCGGTGCGGACCGTGCGGGTCTCGGGGTGCAGGGCGAGACCGAAGGCGCACACGGCGATGACCATGGCGTTGCGGGTGCCGACCTTCGAGTACTGCTGTGGGCCGTCCGCCTTCTTGATGTGGACGGCGCGGATCAGCTCGTCGGGGGCGAGCGCGTTGCGCTTCACGCCGGTGTAGAAGTCGTCGATCGGGATCAGCCGCGTGCCGCGCACCGACTCGGCCTCGACCTCGGCGCCCGCCGCCAGCAGGGCCGGGTGGGCGTCGCCGGCCGGGGAGGCGGTGCCGAGGTTGCCGCCGACGCCGCCGCGGTTGCGGATCTGCGGGGAGGCGACCGTGTGCGAGGCGAGGGCCAGGCCCGGCAGTTCGGCGCGCAGGTTCTCCATGATCCGGGTGTACGGCACGGAGGCGCCCAGCCGCACGCTCACCTCGCCCACCTCCCACTCGTAGAGGTCGCCGATGCGGTTGAGGTCGAGGAGGTACTCGGGCCGCCTGTGGTCGAAGTTGATCTCGACCATCACATCGGTGCCACCCGCAATCGGCACAGCGGAAGGGTGCTCGGCCTTCGCGGCGAGCGCCTCCTCCCAGCTGGCGGGGCGAAGGAAGTCCATGACCGGCTCTCTTCTTCGTCTCGGGGTCGTACGGAATGAGCCAGATCGTGTGCGGCGGGCCTGGCTCGTTCATGTGCTGTTCACGCTGAGTGGGCTCAGTACACAGCGCTGTGGTCCGAGGGGGTCAGTCACGGAAACCATGAAGGAGTTGGCTGGCCAGCACGGGCATCTTGTAGATTCGTATGAATGGAGGCCATCAGAAACCTCCTCGTTTTCCTCTGGAAACACCACCGGGCCCCCGCCCCACTGAACCCTTCAAGATTCATCGTAGTTTTCGAGACAAGAACGGCGGCGACGAGAATGCGGCTGCGCGCACTGCTGGACACCGATGCGCTGGGCCTGCGGCTGCTCGGCGGCGAGGACGAACTCGACCGCGCCGTGCGCGGTGTGATGACCACCGATCTGCGCGACCCCAGCCGGTATCTCTCGGGCGGGGAGCTGGTGCTGACGGGGCTGGCCTGGCGCCGGGACGCGGAGGACTCCGAGCCGTTCGTACGGATCCTGGTGCAGGCGGGTGTGGCCGCGCTGGCCGCCGGTGAGGCCGAGCTCGGGGATGTGCCGGACGACCTGGTGCTGGCCTGCGCACGGCACCGGCTGCCGCTGTTCGCGGTGCATGAGTCGGTTGCGTTCGCAACGATTACCGAGCATGTGGTCCGGCAGGTCTCGGGCGAGCGGGCCGGTGATCTGGCGGCCGTGGTCGACCGGCACCGCCGGATGATGACCTCGGGCCCGGCGGGCGGCGGCCCGGACGTGGTCCTGGACCTCCTCGGCTCCGACCTGGACCTGCGGGCTTGGGTGCTCTCCCCCACCGGGCGGCTGATCGCGGGCTCCAAGGTCGCGGGCCCGGCCCTGCCCCCGGAGACCTGCGCCAGGCTCGCCGCCGAGCATCTGTCCGCCGTGCGCACCGGCCGTCGCGGACCGCACCGGGTGCTGCTGGGCTCCGCGCCCGCGCCCGTGTCAACGTATTCGCTGTTCCCGATCCGCAGCAGCGGCCGTTCCCCGCAGGGGGCCCGGGACGTGCGCGAGACGGTGCTGTCGGACTGGCTGCTCGCCGTGGAGGCGGACGCCGGGGACTGGCCCGAGGAGCGCCTGGACCTGCTCCAGGGCGTCACCCAGCTGATCGCGGTCGAGCGGGACCGGCGGGACGCGTCGCGCACGGTGCGGCGGCGGCTCGCGCAGGAGGTCCTCGAACTGGTGCAGACGGGCGCCGCGCCCGCCGAGATCGCCGCGCGTCTGCGGGTGGCCGCGCCGGTGCTGCTGCCGGGCCTCGGGACCGCCCCGCACTGGCAGGTGGTCGTGGCGCGGGTCGAGTGGGACGAGGGCGAGGTCGAAGGGGGCCCGGTCGCCCAGTCGCTGCTGGAGGAGATCCTGGTCGACCCCCTCGCCACCGGACCCGAGCCCTCCGACCGGATCGCCGTCGCCCACACCGGTGAGGAGGCTGTGGCGCTGGTCCCACTGCCGGCCGTCTCGTCCGAGCACGACGGTTCGGAGGCCGGGATCCTCGCCGACGAGCTCCTGGAGACCGTACGGGACCCGCTGTCGGCGGGCCTGGGCGAGGACGGGCGGGTCACGCTGGGCGTCAGCGCGGCCGTGCACTCGGCGGAGGGGCTGCGGGGCGCGCTGGAGGAGGCGCGGCATGCGCGGCGGGTGGCCGCGGCGCGCCCCGGACACGTGTGCGCGGCGGGCCACCAGGAGCTGGCCTCGCACGTGCTGCTGCTGCCGTTCGTGCCGGACGACGTCCGCCGGGCCTTCACCGCCCGCCTCCTGGATCCGCTGCGCGACTACGACCGCCGCCATCGCGCCGAGCTGATCCCGACGCTGGAGGCGTTCCTGGACTGCGACGGCTCCTGGACCCGCTGTGCCACCCGGCTTCACCTGCACGTCAACACGCTGCGCTATCGCGTGGGGAGGATCGAGCAGTTGACGGGACGGGACCTGTCCCGGCTGGAGGACAAGCTCGATTTCTTTTTGGCGTTGCGGATGAGCTGAGGTCGCCCGGGCGGGCGACGGCGATGCGCCAACTGGTGGCGTGATCCCACGACTTTGTGAAATTATTCACCCACCCTCTTGGCCAGGCCAGTCGATTGGTGCTGGAATGCCGCCACCACTCAACAGCTCGATGGCGCGCTCGGGGAGGGCAACGTGGCGCATACCGCCATGTCTGGTAACGGAACGACCGCTGGCGACGATCCTCTCCAGACCGCGGTATGGCGGCTGCGCTCGCGGGCCTGCTGGGCCGACGCGGCCGCGCTGCTCCCGCCGGACGGCGCGGCGGCCACGCTGCAACGGGCCGGGCTGCTGGTCGAGCGGTGTCTCTACACCGAGCGGGGCTGGGCGGAGGCCGAGGACGCGCTGCGTACGGCCGAGGCGCAGGCCCGCAGCGACGAGGAGCGGGGCGCGGCCGCTTGTGAACGCGGGCAACTTGCGTACGCGGCCACGATCCACGGGGTGCGGGACCGGGCCGACGAGGCGCGGGCGGCGCTGGGGCGGGCGGCGGCGCTGCTCCCTCCGGGGGTGCCGGGCCGGGCCCTGCTGGACTTCCGGCGCGGTCTGCTCGCCGAGAACCTGGCCCGTTCCCCGCAGGCGGCGCTGGCCGCGTACCGGCGCGCCCACGCGGCCGCCGCCGCGCACTCCGACCCGCTGCTGCTGTCCTTCACCTGGCGCCACCTCGCCGGGCTGGCGCTGCGCGAGGGCGAGTTGGCGGAGGCGAGGCACGGCTTCGCCGAATCCCTGCGCATCCGGGAGGAGTTGGGCTATCTGGTGGGTACGGCACCGGCCCTCGCCTCGCTGGCCGACGCGGAGTCGGAGCCGGAGGCGTCCCGGCTGCGGGAGGAGGCCCGCCGGCTGTTCCGCCTGCTCGGCGGCGTACCGACCTGGCTGGCCCGCCAGCTGGCCCCGCCGGCTCCGGGGGCGGCCACGGCCTGAGCGCGGACCCAGAGGGAACTGAGAGGTTCCTGTGCCAGGCTGGCGCGCCCGACCCCCTCACAGGAGTACCCCGATGAGCCTCGTCAATGGCCTGCCCGCACATGTCCTGCTCGTCCATTTCGTCGTCGTGCTCGTTCCGCTGACCGCGCTGGCCCTGGTGGTCTGCGCCGTGTGGCCGAAGGCCGCGCGGCGACTGGGCCCGCTGCTGCCCCTGCTCGCCTTCGTCGCGCTGGTGAGCGTGCCGCTGACCACTCAGGCCGGAGAGTGGCTGGAGGAGCACGTCGACGGCAACGCCCTGGTCCGCCGGCACGCCGAACTGGGCGACGGGCTGCTGCCCTGGGCCGCGGGCCTGTTCGTCCTGGCGGCGGCGGTCTGGTGGGTGGGCCGCCGCCAGTCCACGCCGGACACGGCGCAGGCCGATTCACCCGCCGCGGCACGCCGCTACGCCCTCCCCCTGCGGATCACGTTCGCCGTACTGTCCCTGGCCGTGGCCTCGGGCGCGGTCCTGGACGTGTACCGCATCGGCGACTCCGGCGCGAAGGCCGCCTGGCACGACGGCTTCTCAAAGACGGCAAGCAACACGGGCTCCGACAACGACGGCTCCTGACCCCCTTCGGGCCCGCGCCACGCACCACCCACACGGGACGCGCCGCGCGGGCCCGGCAGACGGCTCAGCCCGCGCCGAACGTGGGCCAGGCCACATCGGCCGGCACCACGCACCGGTACGCCTGCCCCGCATCGGCGACCCCGGCACGACGGCTCCTCGAAAACCGCAAGCGCCACGGGGGCCGAAGGCGAGGCCCCTGACCCCCTCCGAGCCCACACCACGCACCACCCACACCGAACGCGCCACGCGGGCCCCGGCAGACGGCTCAGCCCGCGCCGAACGCGGGCCAGGCCACATCGGCCGGCACCACGCACCGGCACGCCTGCCCCGCATCGGCGACCCCGGCACGAAGGCCGCCGGGCACAACGACCCCTCGAAAACCGCAAGCGCCACCGGGCCGAAGGCGAGGCCCCTGACCCCCTCCGGGCCCACGCCACGCACCGCGCCCGCACGGGATGCGCCGCGCGGGCCCCGGCACACCGCTCAGGCCGCGCGAAGGCCGACCCGCACGACGGCCCCTCGAAGACCACGTGCGCCACGGGGGCCGAAGGAGACGGTTCCTGACCCACGCCGGCCCCCGCACAGCCACCTCAGGCCCGCAGACGTCCAGGCAGCGCAGCGTGACGCTCAGGCCGCGCCTGCGAAATGTTCGCCCACCAGGGCTCGTACTACGTCCAGGTCCCGGGCGATCAGGGCCTCCAGCAGTGCCGTGTGCTCCGCCGCGTCGGCGATCAGGTCGGCGTGGCCCGGGCGCGGGGGGCCGCCGACCAGGGGCCACTGGGAGCGGCGGTGCAGGTCCTCGGCGATCCGGACGAGCTGTTCGTTGCCGGAGAGGGCCAGGAGCGCACTGTGGAAGGTGCGGTCGGACTCGGCGTACGTGGCGCGGCAGCCGGAGGACGCGGCGCGCGTGGTGTCCTCGGCGAGGGGCCGCAGCTCGGCCCAGCGCACGGCGGGCACCGTACGGGCGAGCCGCAGCATCACCGGCACCTCGATCAGCGCGCGGATCTCGACCAGCTCGGCCAGCTCCCGGGTGCCCCGCTCGACGACCCGGAACCCACGGTTCGGCACGACCTCGACCGCGCCCTCCAGGGCAAGCTGCTGCATGGCTTCCCGCACGGGCGTCGCGGAGACCCCGAACCGGTCACCGAGCGCGGGCCCCGAGTACACCTCGCCCGGCTTCAGCTCCCCCGTCACGAGCGCGGAGCGCAGCGCGTCGAGGATCTGGCCGCGCACGGACGAGCGCTGCACGACCGCCCGCGGCTGCGGAATCGGCCGCTCACTGTGCGTGTGCTCGCCTCGGGCCTCCGGCGTCGAGGTGTCGCGCTCGCGTGCCACGTCCGCGGCGCGCGGCTGCACGGGCACCCGCGCCGCATCCGCCGGACGATCAGGAATCCCCGTTACGGCGGAGCCGTGTGCGCCCTGCTTCACGGGGGTCCTCCTCCGGGTTGTCGGCACTTGGGCTATTAACGGCGGGTTGTTACTCACCCGTCAAGCACCTTAGGCGCACAACGCGTCAGTTCAAATTCCGAACGAAGCGAGTAAGGCAAGGCTTACCTTTTTATCCGTTCGCGCTCGCCGATCGGTGGTTCCGCCATGCCCGTCGCCGCCTCGGCCGTCTTCCGCCACCCCCTGAACGGACGACCTCGACGCGTTCCCGGCGTGGGACGAGTCACAGGTGCTGCGGGACCACCTGCTCCCGCGGTGGCCGGACACCTGGAACCCGTCCTCGCGGGGTTCGGGCCGCGCGGGCGGCGGCGCGGGCACGTGCTGTGCTCACTGCGGTCGCGGCGGCCTGAGGCACCCTCAGGACACGGCCCGGCCCGGTGTCCACTAGGATCACCGGCGACGGGGACACCCCCACGGAGACAAGCAGTTCACAACTTCCTCACTTTTCTCAGGAACTTTCCGTGGCCCCATCCGTACGGGTAGTCTTATTCGAACTCAACTCCCGCCCCTCAAGCGGCAGTTCGAGCAGAACGCCGCCCTGGGCATCCCCTTGCACTTCGTTGGCGGCCTCTTGCCCCGAAACCCCCTGAGGGCCGTTGGGATTGGGCCACTATGGCGGGCGATACGCCCTATCCCAATGCAAGGGACCCCAGATGAGAGACATATCGCTGAACTGGCTGCTTCCGGGCGGCGTACTGCTCCTGGGCATGCTGGCGGCGGTTGCGGTGCTTGCGCGCGGTAAGCGCTCCTCGGGGAAGGACGCGAGCGCGGACGACTCGTGGGAGCGCAGCGAGGAGCGCCGCCGGCGCAAGGAGGCCATATACGGCACCGCCTCCTATGTCCTTCTGTTCTGCTGTGCGGCGGTTGCCGCGGCACTCTCCTTCCACGGCCTGGTCGGCTTCGGCCAGCAGAACCTCGGCCTCACCGACGGCTGGGAGTACCTGGTGCCGTTCGGCCTCGACGGCGCGGCCATGTTCTGCTCCGTCCTCGCGGTGCGCGAGGCCAGCCACGGCGACGCGGCCCTCGGCTCCCGGATCCTCGTATGGACGTTCGCGGGCGCCGCGGCCTGGTTCAACTGGGTGCACGCACCCCGGGGCATCGGCCACGACGGCGCCCCCCAGTTCTTCTCCGGCATGTCGCTGTCGGCCGCCGTGCTCTTCGACCGCGCGCTGAAGCAGACCCGCCGGGCCGCGCTGCGTGAGCAGGGCCTGGTGCCCCGTCCGCTGCCGCAGATCCGTATCGTCCGCTGGCTGCGGGCCCCCCGCGAGACCTACAAGGCCTGGTCGCTGATGCTCCTGGAGGGCGTGCGCAGCCTGGACGAGGCGGTCGAGGAGGTGCGCGAGGACCAGCGTCAGAAGGAGCAGACGCGGCTGCGCCGCCGTGAGCAGCAGCGGGTCGAGCGTGCCCAGCTCAAGGCGATCAGCCGCGGGCACCGCGGTTTCGTCGGCCGCGGCACCGGCCGGCAGATGGAGATGCACGAGGTGGAACGCGGTTCCTCCCAGGTCACTGCGGAGCCTGCCATATCCGCGCCGGAACCGCTGCCCGTACGCTCTCGGCCCTCCCTTCAGCCGGTCCGCAAAGGGTCTGACCCGATCACGGTCGACCTGACCGCGGAGGACGACACCATGGCGCTGCCGCGGCTCGACTCCCTGGAGCGCAAGCTCAAGGACCTTGAGCAGCAGTTCGGCTAGTCCGGCCGGGGCCGGACACCACTCGGGACGGGGGCGTGACCTTCAGGGTCACGCCCCCGTCCCGTTGCCGTGGCTCACGCGGCCTCCGCGCCGAGTTCGAACCACACCGACTTCCCCACCCCGTGCGCCCGCACGCCCCACGCGTCCGCGAGGGACTGCACCAGCACCAGACCCCTGCCGTTCGTGCCCTCGTCGGCCTTCGGCGCGCACATCCTCGGCCTGCGGCCGACGAAGTCCCGCACCTCCACCCGCAGTCCACGCGGTCCCAGGACGGCTGTCAGGACGGCATCGCGGTCGGTGTGGACGAGGGCGTTGGTGACAAGTTCGCTGGTGAGCAGTTCGGCGATCTCGGAGCGGCCCGGCTTTCCCCAGTGCCTCAGGAGCTCGCGCAGTGCCCTGCGTGCCTCGGGCACCTCCCGCAGGTCCGCGCGGCCCAGCCGGCGCCTGAGCTGCGGTGCGTGCGTCTGCTCCACGACGTTGATGTTGACGGTCTCTTCCCCCACTGCCTTCGCCGAGGAGGCCCCGATCGCCACGGGACCGCCCCCTCGTGCCTGCCTCTTCATGACCCCCGCCCGCACGCTGTTGCCGGTACCCCTCCTGATCGAACACCTTCACGGGGATCCATGCCCCGTCCGTCCGGGGGCAGTCATGTCGAAAAGTCAACAACCAGCTCTTCGGCCACGGTTGGAGGGGACTTCAGGGCAGGCTCCAGTGCCCCCGCGTCCAGGTTCCGGACCTGGGGTCCGCAGTACGCCGCCACGGGTGCCCCGTCAAGGGCCTAACGGTTCCGTTCTGCCGATCCGGCCGCCGCCATGGCGGAGACCGGGCACGCGATACGCCGCAGGGACGATTCTGCAGGGCCGGTGAAACTGGCCGGAATCAAACGGTCCCCACAGCCTGAGCAACCCGTCAGGGCCGGGGCACGTTCCGCAGGTTGGACCGGGCCATCTGCACCATGCGCCCCACCCCGCCGTCCAGCACCATCTTCGACGCGGACAGGGCGAACCCCTTGACCATCTCGGCCTTGATCTTGGGCGGGATGGACAGGGCGTTGGGGTCGGTGACGATGTCGACGAGGGCCGGCCCGGGGTGCTTGAAGGCGTCCCTCAGGGAACCGGCGAGTTGCTTGGGCTTCTCGACCCGGATCCCGAAGGCACCGCAGGCACGGGCCACGGCGGCGAAGTCCGGGTTGGTGGTGGCCGTTCCGTACGGGGGCAGCCCGGCGACCAGCATCTCCAACTCGACCATGCTCAGGGAGGAGTTGTTGAACAGCACGACCTTCACCGGCAGGTCGTACTGCACCAGGGTCAGGAAGTCGCCCATCAGCATGGAGAACCCGCCGTCCCCGGACATCGACACGACCTGCCGGCCCCGGTCGGTGAACTGCGCCCCGATCGCCATCGGCAGCGCGTTCGCCATCGAGCCGTGCGAGAACGAACCGATGACCCGGCGGCGGCCGTTGGGCGAGATGTAGCGGGCCGCCCAGACGTTGCACATCCCGGTGTCGACCGTGAACACCGCGTCCTCGGCCGCGAGTTCGTCGAGCACGGAGGCCACGTACTCAGGATGGATCGGGACGTGCTTCTCCACCTTCCGGGTGTAGGCCTTGACCACACCCTCCAGCGCGTCCGCGTGCTTCTTCAGCATCCGGTCGAGGAAGCGCCGGTCGTCCTTGGGCCGCACCCGCGGGGTGAGACAGCGCAGCGTCTCGCGCACATCGCCCCACACGGCGAGGTCGAGGCGGGAGCGGCGGCCGAGCACCTCGGGCCGCACGTCGACCTGGACGATGGCGACGTCGTCGGGCAGGAACGCGTTGTACGGAAAGTCGGTGCCGAGCAGGATCAGCAGATCGCACTCGTGGGTGGCCTCGTAGGCGGCGCCGTAGCCGAGCAGACCGCTCATGCCGACGTCGTACGGGTTGTCGTACTGGATCCACTCCTTGCCGCGCAGCGCGTGGCCCACCGGGGACTTGATCTTCCCCGCGAACTCCATCACCTCGGGGTGCGCGCCCGCCGTGCCGCTGCCGCAGAACAGGGTGACCCTCTCGGCCCTGTCGATCATCTCCACGAGCCGGTCGATCTCGGCGTCGCCCGGGCGCACCGAGGGCCGGGAGGTGACCAGGGCGGTCTCGGCGGTCTTGTCCGGGGCGGGTTCGTCGGCGATGTCGCCGGGCAGGGACACCACGCTCACGCCGCGCTGCCCGACCGCGTGCTGGATCGCGGTCTGCAGCAGCCGGGGCATCTGTTTGGGGCTGGAGATCAGCTCGCTGTAGTGACTGCACTCGCTGAACAGCCGGTCGGGGTGGGTCTCCTGGAAGTAGCCGAGGCCGATCTCACTGGACGGGATCTGCGAGGCGAGGGCGAGCACCGGGGCCATGGAGCGGTGGGCGTCGTACAGGCCGTTGATGAGGTGCAGATTGCCCGGGCCGCAGGAGCCGGCGCAGGCCGCCAGCTTCCCGGTGATCTGTGCCTCCGCGCCCGCCGCGAAGGCCGCCGTCTCCTCGTGCCGTACGTGGATCCAGTCGATGGCGGAGTTGCGGCGGACGGCGTCGACGACCGGGTTGAGGCTGTCGCCGACGACGCCGTACATGCGGCGTACGCCGGCGCGGACGAGGATGTCGACGAACTGCTCGGCGACGTTCTGCTTGGCCATGGCTCTCGCGTGCCCCTTCGTCTCCGGAGTAACCGTCCGGTGCCATCGGGTGCAATCGGGTGCCATCCGGTGCCGTCCGGTCTCTGCGAGATCCATGAATTCACAGGGTGCGCGGTTACGCCTCCCAGACGGCGGCCACCGTACGGTCGTCGGCGTACCCCTTCACCCGCACCTGGGTGTCCGCGAGGAACGCGGCCAGACCGGGCGGGGCGCCACGGGACCAGCGCCGGGCCAGGTAGGCGCAGAGGGCGGGCTCGCCGCGCAGCGGGTCGGCGAGCCCTCCGCTGCACATCAGCAGGGCATCGCCCGGACGGGCGACGGAGGCACGGAAGCGGAAGGGTTCGCGGGGTGGTTCGGGAGCCGGCTCGTACGGACTCGGGGGCGTCGGGATGCCCAGGTCCATGGTGAGCCGGTCGCCCTGCGGGGTCTCGGACGGCAGCGAGCCGAAGCCGACCACCGCCTCACCGGTGGTGTCGTCGGCCGTGACCCGTGGCTCGATGTCCTGCCACTCCCCGTTCCGCAGCCGGAACAGCCCGCCTTCGCCGATCCCGAAGAACACGCGTGTACGGCACTCCGGGTGGGCGGGCAGCAGCAGACAGCGCAGGGTCGCCGAGTACTCCTCCGGGTCGATGCCCTGCTCGGCGGCGCTGGCGCGGAGCTTGCCGAGGCTGCGGTCGGTGAGCCGGTGCAGGCCGGACTTCAGGTCACCGCGCCGGGCGGCCCGGATGTCCTCGCCGAGCCGCTGATGGCTGCGTCCGACGGCCCGCCCGATCAACTGACAGGCCTCGGCCGCCGCCCGGTGTGCCCCCGGCGTGGCCCGCGCGCCGGTCGCCAGGGCCACGAGGATCAGCGCCTGCTCCCCCGACCCGAACCGCGCGGTGAGCAACGAGTCGCGGCGCGGCTCCCCCCGGTACCGCGCGGAGTCCCCCCGCACGGACACGGCCCGCAGTGTGCACGCCCCGTACCGGGCGCCGTCGAGCACCGTGTCCGCGACCAGATCGTCCAGCTCGTCGGGATCGGCGACGGGCAACGCGGTGGGTTCGGCGTCATAGGTGGGCGGCCCGGATCCGACGTAGTCGACGGTTGCGGAGGGCGGCGGTACGACGGGCAGATCGAGCTGAGTGGCGGCAGGGGCACCCTGCCGGGCGTCTGGTGCGCCGTCCGGCAAGTCCCTGAAGCCCGGGGGCTTGGGGCCCGGTGGGAACGTCGCGGGGCCCTCGGGTGCCTCGGGCGGCGGCTCCCAGGGGGCGCGCTGCCGTGGGGGTCCCTCGTCCGGCGCGGTGGGCGCGCGTTGCGGCGGGACCGTGGACTCCACGGCGGGGGGCGCGTCCGAGGAGCCGTCCCCCGTCGCGCCACCCGATCGTGGGTCCACCGTGTCCGCCGCCGAGGCGAACCGGTCGTCCAGGGAGTCGGCCGTGGCCGTGGGCCCGGCGTCGTCGGTGGAGTCGTCGTACAGCTGCCCCCACCAGTCGTCCTCATGACGGGTGGGCCTACCCCCCTGCTGGCTCATGCCCCTAATTGTCCACCGCACGGGCCGTATGAAAACGGGGCATCCCGAAAAACCGGCGCACCTGCCGGCCGCGCACGCCGTACCGAGGGACGCGGCGAACTGCCGTACGAGGCAAGGCGATACGCGCAACGCCGCCGGGCGGCCCCACCCCCCACGGGAGGACCGCCCGGCGACACCGTTGATCAACTGATCGGTGACGCCACCTTGGCAGGGTGACCGTCGGTACGGCGATGATGTGCCGAGGCGGGATTGCGCCGTGGCCGGTTTCCGCCATGGCCGCCCGTGTCACGGCTTGTCTCAGGGGAGGGGCGAGGGCTGATGCTCGCGGCGATAGGGCTGGACGAGACGCACGAGTCGGCGTACCGGGCACTCGTGTCCGTGGGCGCCGCCGACGTGGCCGATCTCGCCCGGCGCCTGACACTGGCCGAGCACGACACCGAGCGCGCCCTGCGCCGACTGGAGCGGCACGGCCTCGCGGCGCAGTCCTCGGCCCGCCCCGGCCGCTGGGTCGCCGCACCCCCGGGCGTGGCGCTGGGCGCGCTGCTCACCCAGCAGCGGCACGAACTGGAGAAGGCCGAGCTGGCGGCGGCCCTGCTCGCCGAGGAGTACCGCGCGGCGGCCGCGGAGCCCGCGGTGCACGACCTGGTCGAGGTGGTGACCGGCGCGTCCGCGGTCACCCAGCGCTTCCTCCAGCTCCAGCTCGGCGCGAGCGAGGAGGTCTGCGCGCTGGTCACCGGCAACCCGGCCGTCGTCTCCGGCATGGACAACGACGCCGAGGAGCAGGCCGCCGGACGCGGGGTCCGCTACCGGGTGGTCGTCGAGCGGGCCGTGCTCGACCGGCCGGACGGCATCACGGAGCTGACCACGGCACTGGGCCGCGGCGAGCGGGTACGGGTGGTGGACCGGGTGCCGACCAAGCTGGTGGTCGCCGACCGCACGCTGGCCATGGTGCCGCTCACCTCGCACACCGGCGAACCGGCCGCGCTGGTCGTGCACGCCAGCGGCCTGCTGGAACTGCTCTCGGGGCTGTTCGAGTCGGTGTGGCGGGACGCGCTGCCGCTGCGGCTGGGTGCGCAGGGGGTCGTCGAGGAGCAGCCGGACGGTCCCGACGGCACCGATCTGGAGGTGCTCTCGCTGCTGCTCGCCGGGCTGACCGACGCCAGCGTCGCCAAACAGCTCGACCTGGGCCTGCGGACCGTACAGCGACGGGTGAAGCGGCTGATGGAGCTGACCGGTGTGACGACCCGGCTGCAGCTGGGCTGGCACGCCCACGATCGGGGCTGGGTGGCCAGGGACGACCACTGACCCGGCGCTTGGCCTGCGCGGTCGCCCGGGCTCCGGCACGCTGGGCAGATGGGAGTGCCCGAGCTCCTGCTGGTCGGCCTGGTGATCGTGCTGGGCCTGTGGGGAGTGCTGGTGCCCGGGGTGCCGGGGTCGTGGCTGGTGTGGGCCGGGGTCCTGTGGTGGGCGCTGACGGATCCGCAGCCGCTGGCCTGGGGTGTCCTGGTGGGCGCCACCGCCGTACTGCTGCTCTCGCTGATGGTGCGCTGGGCGCTCCCGCCCCGGCGGCTGCGCGAGAGCGGCGCCACGCCCCGGATGGGGGTGTACGCGGGCGCCGGGGCCTTCCTCGGCTTCTTCCTGCTTCCCGTGCTGGGCGCGATCCCCGGCTTCATGGCCGGGATCTACCTCCACGAGCGACTGCGTCTGGGCCGTCATGGCGAGGCCATGGCCGCGCTGCGTACGACGATGCGCTCGGGCGGCTCCAGCCTGCTGGCGGAGCTGTTCGCCTGCCTGCTGATCGCGGGGGCGTGGCTGGGAGCGGTGATCGGGGGCTGACGCGTCAGCCGAGGACGGCCGGCTCGACGGTGTCGGCCAGCACCCGCATGCCCGCGTCGTTGAAGTGCAGATGGTCGCCCGGGTCGTAGTCGGGCCGGATCCGCTCGGGCGACGCCGGGTCGCGGACGACGGCGTCGAGGTCGACCACCGCGTCGAAGACACCGCCGGTGCGGATGAGAGCGTTGACCTTCTGCCGTACCGCCTCACGGGCCGCCGTGAAGGCGGAGTAGCCGCCGTAGGGCGTGAGGGTCGCGCCGACGACCCGGATGCCGTGGGCGTGCGAGCGGGTCACGATCTCGCGGTACGCCTCCACGAAGGCGACCGGGTCGCTCGCCTCCGGTGAGCCCTTGATGTCGTTGATGCCCTCAAGGACGATCAGCGCGCGCACCCCGGCCCGGGACAGCGCGTCGGCGTCGAGCCGGGACAGGGCGCTGGGCCCGACTCCGTCCCGCAGGAGGCGGTTGCCGGCGATGCCCGCGTTGAGGACGCCCAGCCGGCGGCCCTGGAGGCGTTCGGCAAGCCGGTCGGGCCAGCGGTGATTGGCGTCAGTGGTGGAGCCGTTGCCATCGGTGAGGGAGTCCCCGAAGGCGACGACACTGCCGGCGGCCGTGCCGCGCACGTCCACGCCGGTGACGTAGTACCAGTAGCGGGTCTTGGCCGAGTAGGCCGCGCCGTCCTCGTCGGCGGCCCACTGCTCGCCCTGCGCGGCCACATAGCTGGTCTGGAGGGCCGTGCGGTGGTACGTCGCGGGGCCCGAGTCGGCCGGCGTGAAGACCGTGACCAGCAGATCGGCGGCGGCCGGCACGGCCAGCGGCACCGGGTCGGTGAGCACGTCCCAGCCCGGCGGCACGCTGACGGACTCGGCCCCGCTGAACGTGGCGACACGCATCGAACCGGCCACGGCCACCGGACCGCCGCCCGCCCGCCGCAGGGCGACCGTGACCGCGCCCAGCGTCAGGGGCACTGTGCCGAACCGGTTGCTGAGCCTGATGCGCACAGCTGTCCCACCGACACTGGTGTGCACGACGTTGCGAATGGCGGCACCGGGAAGCGCGGGAGCGGTCCCCGAGGGGGCGGTCTCCCAGGTGCCGGTCCAGACGGACGCCGGCCCGGGAGCCGCGTCGGCCGTCGCAGTCGGCGCGGCGGCGCCGAAGGACAGCAGCAGTAGCAGCAGTGCGAGAACCCGCCCGGCCTTGACCATGTGTCCGCCCGCCCTTCCCCGTCGCCCGCTGGAGGCGACGGTGACACACGGGCGCGACAGGACGACGGAACGCCACCGCGGAAACCACCCGCACGGCCCAGCCGGGCCGTTCCGGACCAGGCCGACGGCCCTAGGGGTTCTGGGGCGATGTGCCGATGTGCCGGGCGGGGCGGGCGTGTTCGACTGGTGCCATGACCGGATTCAGCGAGGCCGAGCGGGCATATCTGGCGTCACAGCGGCTGGGACGACTGGCCACCGTCGACGCACACGGGCAGCCGCAGGCGAACCCCGTGGGCTTCTTCCCGCAGGACGACGGGACGATCCTGATCGGCGGCCGCTCGATGGGTACCACCAAGAAGTGGCGCAACCTCCGGGAGAACCCGAAGGTCGCGCTGGTCGTGGACGACATCGTCAGCACGCGGCCGTGGAAGGTCCGCGGCGTCGACATTCGCGGGGAGGCCGAACTCCTCGTCGGCCCGCACGACTTGGGCCCGTACATGAGCGAGGAGGTCATCCGCGTCCATCCGCGCCGGATCATCAGCTGGGGCCTGGAGGACGACGGGGCCTAGGCTCCCGCCGGGCCGAGCGCCCCCTCCATCGTGAGCAGCCACACCTTCCGGTCGAGGCCGCCCGCGTAGCCGGTCAGGGAGCCGTCCGCGCCGATCACCCGGTGGCACGGGCGGACGACCAGCAGTGGGTTGGCGCCGATCGCGCCGCCGACGGCCCGTACGGCGGCCCGGGAGGCGCCGATCCGTGCGGCGATCTCGCCGTACGTCGTGGTCGCGCCGTACGGGACGGAGTCGAGCGCGGCCCAGACCCGCTCCCGGAACTCGGTGCCCGGGCTGCGCAACTCCAGCCGGAACTCCTTGAGTTCACCGGCGAAGTAGGCGGCGAGCTGTTCGTCGGCCGCCCGGAACGGCCCGCGGTCCTGCCGCCAGTCCGCCAGGACCGTGCGGCCGCCCTTCTGCCCGGGCACGGACAGCGAGGTCAGCGCCCCGTCCGGGTCGGCGGTGAGCAGCAGCGGGCCGAGCGGCCCGTCCACCCGGGTCCAGTACGTCATCCGGACTCCAACTCCTTTTGCACACGCAGGTGTTGTACGGCGTAGGAACGCCAGGGCCGCCAGCCGTCGGGCACGTCCTCGCCCGGCGGGGCCACGTCGGGGTCGCCGAGCGCGCGGACCCGGACGGCGGCGACCACGGCCGGGTCCATACCGGGCAGGGCGAGCAGCGCCGCCTCGGTGTCGTCCCGGTCGGCGCCCGGATCGAGCCGTACGGTGCCGTCGGCGAGCGCGGCGGCCAGCGCGCCCAGGGTGCCGTGCGGCTCGGCCTCCGCGAGGACGGCGGGCTCGGGGAACAGATGGGTCAGGCTGCCGCTGGGGGCGTCCAGTGCCTTGCCGTACCGCAGGACGAGCCGCTCGGCCTCCGGCCGCCCGACCAGGGCCCGTACCGCGAACTCCGCCGGATCGACGGCGCCGGGCGAGCGCAGTCCCGGCCGGGCGGCGACCAGCGGAGCGAGCCGCTCGTCACCGCCGAGCCGCTCGTCGACTGCGTACGGATCGGCGTCGAGGTCGAACAGCCGGCGCAGCCGCTGCACGGCGGTGGTCAGGTCCCGCGGGTCGGTCAGATGCAGCCGGGCGTCGAGCCAGCCACCGGGATGCGCGGCGCTCCCCGCGCCCGGGGCGCCGGTGCGCTCCTCGACGGCGACGGTCCCGGTGCCGTACGGCAGCCGCAGCGTGCGCCGGTAGGTACGGCGGCCGGGCTCGCCGCAGGCCTCCTCGACCCCACTCACGGCCTCGCGGGCGAGCAGGTCGAAGACGGCGCCGGACTGATACGGCCCCCGGTGCGCGAGGCGCAGTGGGATCCCGGCGCCGGGGGTGGTCCGGCGCGCCCCACGATCCCGGGGCGCGGCGGCCCGTACCTCGGTCGGCGTCGAGTCGTACACGGCCCGGATCGTGTCGTTGAACTGGCGCACGCTGGCGAATCCGGCGGCGAAGGCGATCTCGGTGACCGGCAGCTCGGTGGTCTGCAGCAGCACACGCGCGGTGTGTGCGCGCTGGGCGCGGGCGAGCGCGACGGGGCCGGCGCCGAGCTCCGCGGTGAGCTGCCGCTGCACCTGCCGCGTGCTGTAGCCCAGCCGCTCGGCGAGCCCGGCGACGCCCTCCCGGTCGACCACGCCGTCCCCGATCAGCCGCATCGCCCGGCCCACCACGTCCGCCCGGACGTTCCAGTCGGCGGAGCCCGGCACGGCGTCCGGACGGCACCGCCGGCAGGCCCGGAACCCGGAGCCCTGCGCGGCGGCGGCCGTCGCGTAGAACCGCACGTTCCGCCGCTTCGGCGTCACGGCCGGGCAGCTGGGCCGGCAGTAGATCCCGGTGGTCTCGACGGCGAAGAAGAACTCCCCGTCGAACCGGGCGTCCCGGCTCCGCACGGCCTCGTACCTGGTGTCTTCGTCCATCACGCTTCCAGTGTGAGCGATGGACACCGGGCCGGGCTGGCGGATATCGGACACGCACCTGGCGGGTCCGGCCGACGCCACACCAGCCCGTCCGGTGACGGCCGCACCGGCACCGGCAGGCACCCGGGGCCTACCGCCAACGCCCCCGCTTCAGCTCCATCGCCGCCTTCCCTTCCGCCCCCTTCCGCTTCCAGTCGCGCCGCAGCTCCGCGCGGACCCGCGCATCGGTCTTGGCCACGATCCACTGGTTCTCCCGCATGAGCTTGCGGTAGCTCTCCAGCCGCCGCTGCGCCAGTTCCCCGGTGTCGACGGCGGCCAGCACCGCGCACCCGGGCTCCGACTCATGGGCGCAGTCGTGGAACCGGCAGCGCTGTGCCAGCTCCTCGATCTCGGAGAAGACCTGTCCGACCCCGGTCTCGGCGTCCCAGAGCCCGACGCCCCGCAGCCCGGGGGTGTCGATCAGCACGCCTCCGCCGGGCAGGGGGAGCAGATTGCGTGTGGTGGTCGTGTGCCGCCCCTTGCCGTCCATGTCCCGGATGGCCTGGACGTCCATCACGTCCTGTCCGACCAGCGCGTTGGCGAGTGTCGACTTGCCCGCGCCGGACTGCCCGAGCAGCACGGAGGTACCCCCGGCGGCGAGCGCCACGAGGACGTCGAGCCCCTCGCCGTACAGAGCGCTGACGGTCAGCACCGGCACACCGGGCGCGGTCGTCTCCACGTCCTGGACGAGGTGCGACAGGGCCGTCGCGTCCGGCACGAGGTCGGCCTTGGTGAGCACGACCACGGGCTGCGCCCCCGATTCCCAGGCCAGGGCCAGGAACCGTTCGATGCGGCCGAGGTCGAGTTCGGCGGCGAGCGACACGGCGACGATCGCGTGGTCGACGTTGGCGGCGAGGATCTGCCCCTCGGACCGCTTGGAGGAGGTGGAGCGCACGAAGGCGGTACGGCGCGGCAGACACGTCCGTACATAGCGCGGGTTGCCACCGGGCTCGACGGCGACCCAGTCACCGGTGCACACGACCCGCAGCGGGTCGTGCGGGGTGACGAAGGCGGTGTCCGCCCGCACGACGCCACCGGCGGTGACGACGTCGCACTGCCCTCGGTCGACGCGGACGACCCGCCCGGGCAGCAGTCCATCGGAGTCGTACGGGGCGAACTGCTCCGCCCATGCCTCGTCCCAGCCGTAGGGAGCGAGAGCGGAGAAAGCATTGCTGGAAGTCAAGGGAAACCCTTCACAAGGGCGGCCCCGGCTCCGCGCAGCTGTGCGCTGGGAGAAAGGTCAGCCGGAGGCCACGGAGGTGGAGTGGATGCTCTTCTGGTTGCGGGCAGCGCCCATCGCAGAGACAGCCATCGGTCACACCTCCCGTTCCTCACCCGGTCGACAGCGGCGGCCGGACGGCCGCCGTGTGAATCAGCCCTCACCCTAGAGCGGCACGCACCCGAGTGCCACCGATTTCCGACCCGCGCCGACCCGGCGGCCTTGCGCCCCGGCGCGCGCCTCGATGTTCCGGCACGGGCCGCCGAGCTGTGCTAGGGTTTTCGCGTTGCAGTTGTGGTACCCATGAACCTATGTGCGCCTGACGGGAATGTTTCTCCTTCGGGCGCATTATTTGTTTTTCCGGCATCTCCGGATGGGGCCTCTGCCTACAGAAGGAGAAAGTCATGGCACAGGGAACCGTGAAGTGGTTCAACGCTGAAAAGGGTTTCGGCTTCATCGCGCAGGACGGCGGCGGCCCCGACGTCTTCGCCCACTACTCGAACATTGCGACCCAGGGCTTCCGTGAGCTCCAGGAGGGCCAGCGGGTCTCCTTCGACGTCACGCAGGGCCAGAAGGGCCCGCAGGCGGAGAACATCGTCCCCGCCTGATCGCCGGACGCGTATCCGCTCACCGGGGTCCGCACCGTCATGGTGCGGACCCCGGTTTGTGCTGTTTCCAGGAAGGCAGAGAACTGCATGTCCCGCAGGTCGCAGAAGCCGAATCGGCGCGCCTCGTCACCCCCGCCGTCGGCGTCGTCGTCGAGGGAATTCCGGCTACCGGAAAGCACGACACCCGCACTGCCCGCCGTCGAGGATTTCGCCGGTATGGACATGCCCGCGGGGCTGCTGAAGACCCTCACCGCTCAAGGCGTCACCACCCCCTTCCCCATCCAGGCCGCCACGCTGCCCAATTCACTCGCCGGCCGTGACCTGCTGGGGCGGGGACGCACCGGCTCCGGCAAGACCCTCGCGTTCGGGCTGGCGCTGCTGGCCCGCACAGCCGGACTGCGCGCGCAGTCCAAGGCACCCCTCGCCCTCGTGCTGGTGCCCACCCGGGAACTCGCCCAGCAGGTGACGGACGCGCTGACCCCCTACGCGACGGCGGTGAACCTCCGGCTGGCCACCGTGGTCGGCGGACTGTCCGTCACCAAGCAGGCCAATACGCTCCGGCGTGGCGCCGAGGTGGTCGTGGCGACGCCCGGCAGGCTCAACGACCTCGTGGAACAAGGGGACTGCGTACTCGACAGCGTACGCATCACGGTGCTGGACGAAGCCGACCAGATGACCGACATGGGTTTCCTGCCGCAGATCACCAAGCTGATCCGGCAGGTACGGCCCGACGGACAGCGCATGCTCTTCTCGGCCACCCTCGACGCCAATATCGACCGCCTGGTGCAGCAGTTCCTGACCGACCCCGTGGTGCACTCCGTGGACCCGTCCGCGGGGGCGGTGACCACCATGGAGCACCACGTGCTCCACGTCCTGGACGAGACCGACAAGAAGGCCGTCACCACGCGCATCGCGGCCCGTGACGGCCGGGTCATCCTCTTCCTCGACACCAAGAGGTCCGCCGACCGGCTCGCCAAGCGGCTCCTGGCGGTCGGTGTCCGCGCGGCGGCACTGCACGGAGGCCGCTCCCAGCCGCAGCGCACCCGCACCCTGGAACAGTTCAAGAACGGCCAGGTCACCACACTGGTGGCGACGAACGTCGCGGCCCGGGGCATACACATCGACGACCTCGACCTCGTCGTGAACGTCGATCCCCCCGCCGACCACAAGGACTACCTCCACCGGGGCGGCCGCACGGCCCGCGCCGGCGGCTCGGGCAGCGTGGTCACTCTGGTCCTGCCCGACCAGAGACATGACGTCACCCGGCTCATGTCGGACGCGGGCATCCGCCCCCGTACGGCCCGCATCAAGTCGGGCGACCCGGAACTGGTCACCCTCACCGGCGCCCGCGAGCCTTCGGGCGTGCCCGTCACCATCGAGGTCCCCCAGCCGATGACACCGACGGCGTCCCGCCCGGACCGGAAGACCGGCACCGAGCGCGGCAGACGGTCCGGCCGCCGACGCCGAAACGGCGACGGGTCCGGAGCGACGACAGGTGCTGCCACCAGGGGTGACACCTCCGCATCCGGCAAGGATGCCCGCGGATCCCGCCGACGAGCGGCGGCCGGCGGAGCCACGGGCGGAGCTGCCGGCACCGGCGGCCGTAGCTCCGGCGGCCGCGGCTCCGACCGCCGAGGCTCCGACCGCCGAGACGGCCGCCGCACCTCGGCCACCTAGCGCGGCATCAGGCACCACGCACGCCGGTACCACATCATGTGCGGGGCGAACGGCCCCGACCGAAAAGTCACACCAAAACACCCAACTTCTGGGCGCAGCACGGAAGTCGGGGACACAATGCGTGACAGGCGGCATCTTGGCCAAAAACCAACGGCGATGCGAAGGGCCCCGTCATGACATCAACCGCTGCGCGCACCGGGCCCGCTCCCCGGCCGGTGGAAGGCCGCTGGCCGGAGGCCAGCCTGCTGGGCGGACTCTGCGTGGAGACGCGCAATCAGCTGATCGGACTCGGGCGGCCGGTGCGCTTCGAGGGCGGTGAGCGATTACTGCGCGAGGGCGAGTACGGCTCGCACGTCTTCCTGCTGCTGAGCGGCTGGTTCAAGGTGCTGGCCACGACGGAGGACGACCGGGAGGCGCTGATGGCGGTCCGGTCCGGTGGTGACATCGTCGGCGAACTGGCCTGTTTCGACGCGCAGCCACGCGTTGCCACGGTCGTGGCGGCCGGAGCGGGGACGGCAAAGACCATCACCCGGCAGGAGTTCCTCGCGGCTCTCGCGCGGCACGACGACGCCGCCCAGGCCGTGATGCGCGCGGTGGCGGGCAAACTGCGCTGGGCGACCCGGCGGAGACAGGAGTTCGGGGGTTGTCCGGTGAGCACCCGGGTGGCCCGGGTACTGGGTGAGCTGACCCGGGTGTACGGCCGGCCCTGCGAGGCCGGGGTCTCGATCGGGGTGTCGCTCACCCAACCGGAGCTCGCGGCGCTGGTCGGGGCCTCCGAACCGAGCGTGCACCGGGTGCTGCGCATGCTGCGCGAGCACCGGATCATCGAGACCGGGTACCGGCGGATCCTGGTCCGGGACGTCCCCGAACTCAGCCGGATCGCCGGTACGGACTGAGGCGCCGCGCCGCTCCTCACGTCGCCCCGGCCAGCACCAGCCAGACGGCCGCCGCCACGACCATCCCGGCGACCCAGCCGACCGCGCGGGCCGTGTAGCGGTTCTTGAGCGAGGCGATCCGCGCGATGGCGTCCGCCGTCGCCCATGCCTGGACTGCCAGCCGATCGCCGGTCGCGCCGGCGTGGTCGGCGACGTCGAGTGAGAACCGGTTCGGTGCCGGGTGCCGCCCCGTGCGCGGACGGATCACCTGGACCAGCAGGTATCCCGATACGGTGAAGCCGAGCAGATACGCCAGGGTGGCGAGCCAGAAGAGCACGGCCACCGGCTCGGTCGGCGCCGGGGCACCGACCGAGCCGACCTTGGTGGCGACGACGGCCGCGAGACCGACGTGCACGGTGACCATCGTTCCGGCCTTGGCGTCGGCCTGCTGGGTGACCTGCTGGAACGAGGCCATCGCGGCGACCGCCGCCGCCAACTCCTCCGCTGCCGAGGTGTGTTCGGCCATCGCTCAGTGCCCGCCGTGGTGGAAGTGGTGGAAGTGCTGGAAGTGGTCGCCGGGGTCGTGGTGCTGCGGATCGGGGTCGTGGTCATGGTGCTGGTGCTGAACGCCATGGTGATGCGGGTCGGGGTGATGAGGATCCGGGTGGTGCGGATCCGGGTGGTGCGGATCCGGGTGGTGCGGGTCGTGGTGATACGGGTCGTGGTGGTACGGGTCCGCATGGGGAGCATCCGCATGGTGGGCGCCGTACGGACCCGTGTGGTCCGGTCCGTCGAAGTCGTCGCCCCCGCAGCCCGTACCGGCACCGGACTCCGGCAGCGCCCACTCCCGCAGCGTCTGGGTGTGAGAGACCACGGTGGCCGCGAGGTGCGCGGCGGCCAGCGCCGGAACGACGAACTCCCGCATGGCCGCGCGCCCCGGCGAGTGCCCCCAGATCACCGGCTCCTGGCTCATGTCCCTGGCGGGCGCGGACCTCGGCACGTACAGCCAGGCGTCGGCGGCGAAGTCCTTCTTCTCGGTGACCACTTCGGTCCGCCGGAAGCCGGAGGCGGGCAGCCCATGGGCCTGCTGCACGATCACGTCCCGATAGAGCTCGCTCGACACGGCGAGGGCCAGGTCGCTGTCCTCGTTGCGTTCCAGTGCGCCGCGCAGCCCGTCGGAGTCCACCAGGCGGCTGACCAGCACCACGCAGTCGCCCAGATAGCCGCTGTCGGCCCGGGAGATGGACCCCTGCCCGAGCGCGGCCCGCATCCTCATCCGGCCGAAGGCGCCGGGTGCCCGGTTCGCCTCGTACAGGCCGTCCCGTAGGCCGAGGATCAGTGCCGGGACGGCCCGTACGAGGTCGGTACGGGCCGGGAAGACCACCAGCCGTCCGTCGCCCTGCAGTTGCTGCTGGGTACGGACCCGCATGACCCGGGCGCGGCGCAGCGCGTGTTCGACGACGAGGCGGAGCCTGACCTGTGCGTCGGCCTGTTCGGTGTAGCCGTGGCGGCTGTACTGGCGCAGGTCCACGGCCATGCACAGGCGCCTGCGGTAACGGGCCATCAGAGCAACGCCAGTTCGTCGACCAGGTCGCCGAGGTCGTCACCGGCCTTGCGGAGCAGCGCGTCCAGCCGGGTCAGTTCGGCGCGGCGCTCCTCGACGGTCTCCTCGCCCTGCCGGCGGGCCTCGCGCGCGGACTCCACGCTGCGGGTCAGTTCACCGGTCCGGGCGGAGAGCCCCGCAGTCACGTCACGGGCGATCGGTTCCATGGTCGTGGTGGCGAACGCCTGGGCCGCCTCCCGGGCCTGCTTGGGCGCGGCCAGCCTGATCTGGGTGGCCATCTCGCGGCCGACGGCCTCCCGCATCCTGTTCTCCAGCCGGCCGCCGGCTTCCTTGCTCTTGATGAATCCATGGACGAGCATGCTGCCGATCAGGGTCGGGATCCCGAACGGGGTGAACATCCAGGCCATGGCGATCGCCAGGGTGATCGGCAGGGTGCGCAGCGCTTCCTTGGCTCCGAACCGGGCACCGACCATGCCGCCCGCCACTCCGCCGAGGACGAAGCCGGCCGCCCCCGAAAGGAACCTGGTGAGCGGTTGTTCCTCCTCGCGTTCCCCGGCGCGCCCGGCGTCCCGCACTCCGGTGAGGCTGATCCGCAGCTCGTCCAGACGGGCCTCGAAGGAGTTCAGCTGAGCGTTCATCCGCTCGCCGAGCTTCTCCAGGTCCTGGTGGATCACCGGCTCCAGCGAACTGCTCACCCAGTCCGCCACCTTCTGCTCGATGGCCCTCGCGGTGCCCGCGGCGATCTCCTGGGTGACCTGTTCGGCCCGCTCCGGAACCTTCAGCGGATTCATGCCGATCCTGGTCGTCAGGGGGACCTCCGCCGCGATCGCCGGAGCCTCGTCCGCCACGGACGCGAGGTAGCCGCCGAGCAGGGCTTCCACCCTGTCCTGGAGCATCCGGGTCTGGTTGCGGATGTCCAGCGAGATCTGCCGGGCCTGTACCTCCAGGTCACGCAGCGGCTGCTGGGCGGCTTCCCAGCGTCGTTCCAGGTCGGCGGACTTCGTGTCGAGCAGGGCGAGTTCGTGCGGGATGTTGCGGTCGAGCTCGCGCGCGAGGCCGCGCAGGGCACGTGCCGGAGCCAGCAGCTTGACCTTGTGACGGTCCGTCACCAGATAGCGTTCCAGGGCCTGTTCCAGATCGGCCACACCGGAGTTCTGGTAGCCGGTGGTGTCGTTGGCGATCCGGGCGCGCAGGGCGGTCCTGGCGTCGACGAAGTGGAAGCGGTTCTCGTCCCGGTCCTCGCCGCGCAGTCCGACGATGCGCTGCCGCGCCCCGGCGACCACGTCGTCCCGCTCGGTGTCCTCGATGGCGTCGAAGTACGTGAAGACGAAGAAGGGGTCGTGCGCGTCCAGGTAGGACGTGAGGAACTGCGACTCGCTGATGCTCATGGGCGCGATCGCATGCTGGAGGAAGATCACCGCGTCCGCCTTGCGCAGGTGGGTGAGGGTGATCTCGTCGCGGTTGGCGTGCTCGTTGAGGCCGGGCGAGTCGATGAGCACCACGTTGTGGCGGCACAGTTCCAGCGGCCAGATGACCTCGGCCCTGACGTAGGGGTTGCGCTGGTCGCGTTCCTTGCTGTTGACGGTGATGAGGGAGATGAGTTCCTCGGGGTGGACGGTCTCGGGTACCGCGGCGTCCTCCCGCCACAGCCGGGCGGCCGGGGGATCGCCGAACTTGACCTCGGTGATGACGGCGGTGGCGGGCGTCGCCTTGACCGGCAGCACCTGGGCACCCAGGAGGGCGTTGACGAAGGTGGACTTGCCGCGGTTGAAGTCGCCGACCACCATCACGTGGAAGGCATCGCTGTCCATCCGTTCGAGCAGGGCGGTCACGACGCCTTCCGCCCCGCTGTTGCCGATCTGCCCGGCGATCTTCCCGAGTTGCCGGCAGACCTCCATCAGCCGCAGGCGCTGGGCGTCCGCGGCGCCGTAACCCACGGCTTCCGTGGTGGTCATGGTCGTCACTCTCTCCTTCATTTCTGCAGTTCGGCCCGGATACGTACGGTCAGGGCGGCCGCCGGGCGGGCCAGGGCCGACCAGTCGACGCCGGACCCGGGCGGGGCTTCCAGCGCGGCTCGTCTGGCCTCGTGCCACACCACGCGGGACTCGCGCAGTTGGTCGAACACATCGGCGTAGAGGTCCGCGAGCAGGTCGACGGCCTGCCGCAGGAAGGCCGCCGTGCTGTCGTCGACCACGCGGACGAGTACGGCGTCGACCTCGCTGCGCCGCTGTTCGGTCGCGGACCGGATGGCGCCCTCGGCCAGCAGGCCGCCGATCAGACTGAATCCCGCGCCGTAGATCATCGGTATCGGGGCCGAACGGGCCAGCGCGATGAAGTAGCCGACGATGGCGCCGCCCTGGGCGCCGAGGCGGGTCGCGAGGCGGGTCCTGGACAGGTCGGAGATCTCGCCGGTGAGCTGTGGTTCCACGGCCGGTCCGAGCCAGGCCGGGACGGGACTCGGACAGGCTCCGGGCAGTTGCCCGGCGACCTCGGTGTCGAGCCAGTCGGTGTCGGCGGTCAGGCGGGGCAGGACGGTGCGTTCGGACCGCTGGGCGAGCAGGGACAGCTCGTGCCGCAGCCGGAAGGGCAGGTCCCGCTTCCACCAGTCACCGGGGTCCTGGGCGCGTTCCAGTTCCCAGCGCAGCCGCTCGATGAGGCCGTCGCGGTCCGTCTGGATCTGCTCGCGCAGCCGGGCCGTGAGGGCGAGTTGACGTTCCATCAGGTCGATGCGGAGCTGCTCCCACCGCTGTTCCTCCTTCTCCAGCAGTGTCCTTGCCTGCGCGGCCCGCTCGTCGGCCTCGGCCCGGGTCAGCCCGTCGGCCGCCAGGGCCTCGGCGGCGATTGCGGTCATCGCCTCGCAGTGGTCGGCGACCTGGGCGGCGATGCGCCGGTCACGCCACAGCGCCCGGCCGCTGCCCCGGGCGAACTCCGAGACGAGTGAACGCAGGGCCGCGAGCTCCGGCTCGCCGCCGCCGGGCTCCGGGGCCGGCAGCACGGGGAGGGTGCCGGGCAGGTCCTCGAGGCGCTGCTTGAGGTGTCGTACGGTCTCCTCGCGGTCCTCGGCCGCGACCAGGTCCAGCATGGTCACCACGACGGCGGTGAACGGGACATGGCGGCACAGCACCTCCTCCTGGAGGAGGCGGTGTTCGGTGCTGCTCATGGGGGACACGGCGGAGACGACGAACAGCACGGCGTCGCTGGCCGCGGCCGTGCGGCGTACTTGTTCGAACTGCTCCTCGCTGCCGGAGTTGACCCCCGGCAGGTCCACCAGCTCGATGCCCAGCTCGGTCAGCCAGGCGTCGGCCACGGCGGCGACCACGGCGGGCTCGGGCGGTGCCGGCTCGGGCTCCGCTCCGTGCGGCGGCCTCGGGGTGGGCAGGGTGCCGATGAGACCGTCCCAGGGGTTCTCGGCGTCGAGACCGCGCACTTCGTCGTGCCCGTCCGGCCAGGTGAGCCGCAGCGACTCCACCTGGGCCGCCCGGACCGTCACCGGGGCACGGGTGACCGGGCGCGGTCCCGTCGGCAGCAGGTCACGGCCGATCAGCCGGTTGATCAGGGTGGACTTGCCCCGGTTGAACTCGCCCACCACCGCAATCCGGAAGAACTGCCTTCCGCGTTCGGCGGCCAGGGCCTCCAGGGCCGTGCCGATGCGGTCCAGCCCGTAGTCCTCGGCCAGTTGACGGGCCTCGCGCAGCCAGCCGGGAGCGGCGGCGGTGACGTCGGCGACATGGGTCGTGGTGGGCGCGGGCGGCGGGGTGCCGGCGACGGGCGGGGAACCGTTGTCCATGGGGTCACTGCTCCTCGGGGTCGGGGACGGTGCGGGCGGCCTCGCCACGCAGGGCGGCGACCTCTTCGCGGCGGCGTCCGGCGCCGTCGGCGGCCTCCTCCATGGCGGCGATGCCGGCGGCGAGTTCGGCGCGCCGCCGGTCGTTCTCGGCGGTGAGGCGGACGATCTCCGCGCCCCACTCGTCGTCGTACTGCCGGCGGAGGGCGGCGATGCTGTCGGTGACGCCCGCGCGGACACGCAGCAGGGAGTCGCCGACGAGTGCTCCGATCTCCTCGTGCGCGGCGGCGATGATCGGGCGGGCCAGCTCCAGGAACTGCTCGCGGGCCGCGTCATTGCTGCGTTTGCCGATGAGCGCGCCGAGCGCGCCACCGATGACGGTGCCGATGCCGGGGGCGATCAGGCTGCCGGCCAGGGCTCCGGCCATCGCCCCGCCGCCGGTGCGCCAGTTGTCGCTGGCGCTCAGCCGGGTGCCGATCGCGGTGAGCGTCTCGTCGACGCCGGAGAGGTCGGGGGCGGGCAGGTCGGTCGCCCGCACCGCGGGTGCCTCGGGCGCGGCCCAGACCTCACCGGCCAGCCCGGCCAGGGCGCTGTACTCGGTGGTGAAGTCGCGCGCCAGTTCCTCGGCTCCGGAGGTCAGCAGCTCGCCGGCCCGGTCGGCCGCGGTCCGCACGGCCCGCTCGGCCTCCTCCCGTAAGTGGAGCCGGACGATACGGGAGACGTTTCCGGCCGCCTCGGACATGTTGCCGATCTTGTCTCCGGCGACGGCGTCGACCACCTTCGTCTCCAGCGTCGCCCGGGACGCCGCGGGAATGCCGGCCGAGGCGGCATGACTCAGCTCGCTTCCGGCCCGGTCCACGGTGCGCTGGGCCCAGGCGTCCAGAAAGGCCGGGAAGTCCGGCAGGGACAGGGCGGCCAGCCCACGCTCCGTACGGCTGAGTTCGGCACGCTGGGACTGCGCGGACTCCTCCACCGCACTGAGCAGGTCCGAGAGCAGCCCGAGCACCGTGGCCGCGATGGCGAACTGCCGTCGCTCGGTGGCCAGTTCCGCGATCCGTGCCTCGACTGCGAGGAACCTCGCGAGGTGCCCTTCCGGTTCGGGCCCGCGGGCGCCGGGCGCGGTGAGCTCCTTCAGTGCCTGCCCCGGAGCGCAGGGCAGCAGCACCGGATCACCGATGCCCAGTTCCTTCAGCCGGTTCTCGACGACCTCGACGACCTCGGCCCGTTCGTCCTCGTCGAGCAGGTCGATCTTGGTGAGTACGAACGCGCACCGGTCCTGGTGGTCCAGCAGCGGCCCGCTCAGAAAGTCCACCAGCGTCATCGACATCGCGGCGACGGCGGGCACCACGACCAGCGCCAGGTCGGCCTGCCGGGCCGCGGCCACGGCCAGCTCCCGATGCCCCCGTTCGGTCACGCTGAACCCCGGTGTGTCGAGCACCGCCGTACCGCCGCCCAGCAGGCGGACGGGCGACAGGACCTCCAAGTCCCGTACCTGCTCGGCCAATTCGGTGGTCAGCACCCGCTCCAGGGCATCCTCCAGATCGCCCGGCCGGGACGTGTGGCGCAGCCCAGTCCATTGGGCGAACGCGGCGGACGGCCACGTCAGCACGTCGTCGTCGGCCGTGCGGACCACCACGCCCTCGGCGCCGTCCCGGTGGCGCAGCACGGTCGTGGTGTGCGTGGTCACCCGGGCCGAGGAGGGCAGCAGTCGGCGCCGCAGAAAGGCGTTGAGCAGGGTGCTCTTGCCGCTGGACGCCTCGCCGAACACCGCGACCCTCAATTCCGGGTCCGCGGCGCGCGCTTCCACCGCGCGCAGGCGGTGACGCAGCGCGCTCCGGCGCTCGGCCGGGAGTCCGAGACTGTCGAGCAGGCCGCGGATCCACCGCAGGTGCCCGGCGACCGCCGAGTCCCACCGTTCCCCCGGGCCGTCCACCACCAGCTGTTTCGTCACCTCGCCAGCGTAGAAACGACTGCCGGGTCAACTTCTCATCAGACGATGGGATCGGCGCGATATGCCGAGCGACTTGCCTCGGCCGGCACCGGATCGAACAGCAACGAGACGGCCGGCACCGGATCAACGGCTGTACGGCCCCGGTATCTCCCCCGACCCCCGCGGAATCAGCCGGGTGGGCATGACGACGGTCCGCGTCGGGGAGTTGTCCCCGTGGATGCGGGCGAACAGCAGCTGAGCGGCGTTCGTCGCGAGCGCGACCGGGTCCTGGGCGATGACGGTGACCGGCGGGGTCAGCTGCGCGGCCAGGGCGAAGTCGTCGAAGCCGATGAACGCGATGCCGGGGGGCAGAACGGCCAGTGCCCCGAACGCGACGATGTCATTGCTGACCAGGACAGCCGTGGGCGGCTCCGGTGAGGAGAGGATCTCGGTGACGGCCCTGGCGGTGTCCGGGCCCGACCTCAGTCCGTGCCGGACGATCCGCGGATCGGCGTCGATGCCTCCGGCCTCCAGCGCCGCCAGATAGCCCCGGAAGCGTTCGCCCACGGTCCAGATCTCCCGCTTGTCGCCGAGGTAGGCGATGCGGCGGTGGCCGTGCGCGATCAGATGCCGGACGGCCTCCTTCACCGCGCCGTGGTTGTCCACCACCACGGCGTCCGCCTCCAGGCCGGGCGCGGCCCGGTCCACGCACACGATCTTGGTGCCGCGTGCCTGGGCCGAGCGCAGAACGCGGTGGCTACCCGCGACCGGGGTGAGGATCAGCCCGTCGACGCGGCGCGCGGTGAAGGCCGCGATGACCTCCCGTTCCCGGCGGGGGTCGTCGTGGCTGGAGCCGATGAGCACCGTGCTGCCGCGCTGCCGGGCCACGTCCTCGGCGGCGGACGCGACCGCGGCCATGAAGGGGTCGGCGACGTTGTCGACCATCAGCCCGATGGTCTGGCTCGGCCGGTCGGCGCGGCGCAACTGGCGGGCCACATCGTCGCGTTGGTAGCCGAGCCGGCGGACGGCGGCCTCCACCCGGGCGGCGGTGCGCGGCGCGACCGACGCGTCACCGTTGACGACCCGGGACACCGTCATGGCGCTGACGCCCGCCGCCGCGGCTACGTCTTTCATCGTGGGACGGCTGGCCACGCCGCGTCCTCCCGCCAAGGTCCCGTTCGTACCCGACCCTTGACGCCCACCCACGGGCCTCCCAGAATCGACGAGCTGTTAACGATACCAACCAGGAGGCACAACATGGCCTCTGCAAGGGAACCGCTTCTCTCGGCACATGGTGTGGTCAAGCGTTTCGGCCACGTCCAGGCGCTCCAGGGCGCCGATTTCACGGCATATCCCGGCGAGGTCGTCGCCCTGATCGGTGACAACGGTGCCGGCAAGTCCACTCTGGTGAACGTCCTCTCCGGCGTGATCGCCCCCGACGGCGGTGAGATACGACTGGACGGCGAGCCGGTCCGGTTCGCCGGCCCGATGGACGCGCAGCGCCTCGGGGTGGAGACCGTCTACCAGGATCTGTCGCTGGCGCCCGATCTGGACGCGGCGGCCAATCTCTACCTCGGCAGGGAGCTCCTGCGCGGGGGCCTGCTGGGGCGCATCGGCGTGCTCGACCGGCCCGCGATGCGGCGGGAGGCGGTCAAGGCGTTCGCGGAACTCGGCGTCGAACTGAAGGACGTCACGGCCGCCGTGACAACGTTGTCCGGTGGGCAGCGGCAGTCCGTCGCGGTGGCCCGCGCGGTCGCGTTCGCCAACAAGGTCATCTTCATGGACGAGCCGACCGCCGCTCTGGGTGTCGTACAGCGCGCCCGTGTCCTGGAGACCGTCCGCAGGGTCGCGGACCGCGGCATCTGCACCGTGCTGATCAGCCACAACATGCCCGAGGTGCTGTCGGTGGCGGACCGGATCGAGGTGCTGCGACTGGGCCGCCGGGTCGCCTCGTTCACGGCGGCCGGCACCACCATCGAGGAACTCGTCGGGGCCATGACCGGATCGCTGGACGGCCCCGCACAGCAGAACGCAGCCCTCGGCGCGGCCGGTGCGGCGGAATCGGAGGACGCACCATGACCGCCGACAGCAAGGAAGTCCAGCAGACCGCGCGGGTGGCGGACCCGCCCCGGTCCGCCGGCGGAGCGATCGCGGTACCGGCATGGCTGAGGCGGGCGGCCGACGTCAGCGAACTGTGGACCTTCGTGATCCTGGTGGCGCTGGTCGCGTTCTTCACCATCGCCGCGCCCGGCAAGTTCTTCACCACGTACGACCTCACCCAGATCGCCGTCAACGCGGCCATCTATCTGGTGCTCGGCGTCGGCATGACGTACGTGATCATCACCGCGGGCATCGACCTGTCGATCGGCTCGGTGCTGGTCCTGGCCGCGGTGGCGGCGGGCAAGTACAACATCAGCCATGGTGGGGCCACCTCCGGCTGGGGCACGGTGGCCGTCTGTGTCGTCATCGCCCTTGCCGTGGGCACCGCTTGGGGCGCGCTGCAGGGAGCCGTGGTGGCGACCGGGAAGGTGCCCCCGCTGATCGTGACCCTCGGCGGTCTGGGCGCGGCGCTGGGTCTGGCCGAACTCGCCACCGGCGGCCAGGATCCGGCCGGTGCGGCCTCCAACCATCTGCAGAACAGCCTGGGTTTCGGCAAGGTGCTCGGCATCCCGTGGCTGGTGGTCCTCGCCGCGGTGGTCACCGCGGTGTTCGGCGCGGTGCTGGGCGGTACGAGGTTCGGCAGCCACACCCTCGCGATCGGCTCCAATCCGACGGCCGTACGGCGTGCGGGCATTTCGGTGGGCCGGCACCTGATCAAGGTGTACGGGCTGATGGGACTGCTGGCCGGACTGGGCGCGGTGATGTGGTTGGCCTCGTACGGCACGACGTCCATCGCCGGACACTCCACCGACAACCTGAAGGTGATCACCGCGGTGGTCCTCGGCGGCACCAGCCTGTTCGGCGGGCGCGGATCGGTGCTGGGCACCGTGATCGGTGTCTTCATCCCCGCCGTGCTCACCACCGGACTGATCGTCATCGGCGTCCAGCAGTACTGGCAGGACGTCGCGGTGGGCGTCGTGCTGGTCGCGGCCGTCTACATCGACCAGATGCGCAGGAAGAGCCGGGAGCGCTCATGACCAAGGAGGACACCGTTATGTCGAGTATGCCGAGCATGCGCAACAGGCGCAGGGTGCTGGTCGCCGTGGGCGCCGTACTGGCCCTGACGGGCGCCGCCGCGTGCGGTTCGTCGGACAGCGGCGGGGGCTCGGGGTCGGCGGGAGGCGCCGCCCACAAGAAGGTCAGGCTGATCACGGGCGTGAAGAGCGACCCCTTCTACATCACCATGACCTGCGCCGCGCAGGCCGAGGCCAAGGCCAAGGGCATGGACTTCAGTGCCGACGGCTCCGCGCAGTGGGACGTGTCGGTCCAGCGTCCGCTGCTCGACTCGGTGGCGGCGTCCCGGCCCGACGGACTGCTGATCTCTCCGGTCGACACCAACGCGCTCACGCCGTCGCTCAAGCAGATCCAGTCGTCCGGGACCAAGGTCGCGCTCGTGGACACCACGGTCACCGACTCCTCGATCGGCATCACTCGTATCTCGTCCGACAACGAGAAGGGCGGACGGGTGGCCGCCGACGCGCTCGCCAAGCTGATGAACGAGAAGGGCTCGGTCATCGTCATCAGCGTGAAGCCGGGTGTCTCCACCACGGACGCCCGGATCAAGGGCTTCACCGAGGAGATGGCCAAGTACCCGGACATCAAGGTGCTGCCGACCCTCTACGACAACGACCTGCCGGCCACCGCGGCCTCGCAGATCCAGTCGACGCTGGCGGCCCATCCCGACCTGGGAGGCGCCTTCGCGGGCAACACCAACACCGGCCAGGGCATCGCCACCGGTCTCAAGCAGGCCGGTAAGCAGGGCAAGGTGAAGGTCGCCGCGTTCGACGCCGAGCCCGACGAGGTCGAGGCGCTCAAGGCGGGCACCGTGCAGGTCCTGGTCGCGCAGGATCCCGCGGCGATCGGCAGGCAGGCGGTCGATCAGCTCGCCGCGGCCTTCGAGGGCAAGAAGGTCGAGAAGTCGGTCGGCACCAGCATGGTCGCCATCACCAAGGCGAACATGAACGAGCCCGCGGTCAGCAAGTACTTCTACAAGTCGAGCTGCTGACCCGCGGACAAGGCGAGCTGCCGACCCCCGCACGGCCCACCGGGGACCCCGCACCGCGCGCGGGGTCCCCGGTGGGCCGTGGGCGTCTCAACCGTGTGTGCAGGCGCTCCCGTTCAGTGTGAACCCGTACGGCGGGGAGTTCTTGCCGCTCCAGGAGCCGACGAAGCCGAAGGAGAGGGTGCCGTGTGCGGCGACCGACTTGTTGTAGTCGGCGGCGGTGGCGGTGACCCGGGAGCCGTTCTGGCTGACGGTGGCGTCCCACATCTGGCCGACCTGCTGGCCGTCGCGGAACGACCAGGACACGCGCCAGCCGCCCAGGGCCTCGGCGGTGGTCACGGTGACGGTGGCCTGGAAGCCGTTGTTCCACTCGTTCACCTGGTCGTACTCGACCCGGCAGCCGGGCCCCGCGGTGGTGGGGTGGGACGGCTCGGTGCTCTTGGACGCGGACGAGGAGGAGCCCTGGGGTTCCGGGTCGGGGTTCTTGTGGCCGGACTTGGCCGCCGCCGCCTCGGTCGCGGAGGGGGTGGTGGCGGAGGAGGCCGACGGGAGCGGGTCGGTGGACGGCAGCGAGGGGTCGAGGTCGGAGACCGGCTCACGGTCGTCGTGGGCGGCCGCGACGTCGTCGCCCGAGCCGCCGAACGGCATTATCGAGACGCCGAGCGCGATGACCGACAGCAGCATGGCGGCGGCCAGCAGGCCGTTGCGCAGGACGCGGCTGCGGCCCGCACCCTCCCTCGGGTCGCCGTTCTCCAGTTCCGCCGCCTTCGCCGGGCCGCCCGCGCCCAGCCGCACCTCGGCGGCCCGGCGGCGCCGCTCCAGATAGGCGAGGCCGCCCCAGCCGATCACTCCGCCGGCCAGCGCCGCGGGCAGTCCGCCGCCGTGCAGCCGCAGACAGGCGGCGGCCTCCGCGCACTGCACACAGGTGGCGAGGTGCCGGGAGAGGTCCTCGGGGGTGTCGGCGACGGGCGAGCGGGTGACCGCGTCGAGCAGCCGGGCGTAGCTGCGGCACTGCGCGGCCATCGGTGTGTCCAGGTGCGCGCGATGGCACCGGTCGCGGAACAGGCCGCGCACCTGGTCGAGTTCCTGGGCGGCGGCGGCCGGGTCGAGGCCCAGGCGGCGGGTCACGGCGGGCAGCGGCAGTGCCTCCACCTCGGCCAGCCACAGCAGCGACGCGTCGGCCTCCTGCATGTCCCTCAGGCCGCGCAGGGCGACCGGGCGCTGCAGGGGCGGGCCGGTGTAGCGGGTGGCCTTGTCGGAGTTGAGCCACAGCCGCAGGTCGGGGTCGAGCTTGTGGCCGAGGCCGTCGGCCTCCCAGCCGGCCGCCGTCGTGCGTACGGCGGTCAGCAGCAGCGGGATCATCGGCAGCCGGGGCGCGGGGCGGCGGCCCGCGCTGCGCACCGGTGCGGACTGGGCGGCGCGGGCCTCGCGCAGGCCGAGCGCGAACGCCTCGGTGGCCAGCTGATTGGCCGCGATGGAGCCGGACGTGCACAGGTCCGCGTAGGAGAGCACCGCGTCCCAGCACTCGGAGAACAGCGCGGCCTCGGTGGCGTCCTGGGGGGTCGGCAGGTCGGGCATGGGTCTCCTGCATCCACGAGCGAGGTCAACTCGCCATATTGGCAATGGAGTCGGGGGGAACCTCGCGGCAGGGCAGGAGCTTTTCACGTCTCCGACACAACTGACAAGCGGCCTATTCAAATCCGGTGACCGACCGTCGCGCGACCGGTTTCACTCCGTCACGCAACACCCGCTCACCATCAGTGAATTGACCGCAAGGCCGAAGTCTCCGCCCGGTACGGCGACCGCGCGTCGAGGTCGCGGACACGGTACCGGGCGAAGGCCGCCCGGCGCCGCTCCCTGCCGAATTCGACTTACGCGACGCCTCCGTACGCCCTGGGCTCCACTCCCCCCTCTTGTACGCACCGCAACCACGTTTCGACTCAGCGTTCTCACGGGCATCTTGCACACCGCCGGCGCCGCCGAGGAGGAGCCCTCCGGGGTCACACCTGCGCCGGCTCCTCCGCCGTGTCCGCCGTGTCCGCCGCCGGAAGGCTGTCCATGAAGGAACTCACCGAGAAGACCGCGCGGCCGGGGCCGGGCTCGCCGTACCCAGGGGGCGAGGACAGGCCGAAGTCGTCCATCGTGGCGCGGTAGGCCTCGAGGAGCCGGATGTGGTACTCCAGCGGCGCGCCCTGCGGGTTGGCCTTGCCCAGCGGGGTCGTGGGCTCCGGGCACCAGGTGGTGAAGCGGGGCGTGATGCCGTGCGACATGAAGAAGCGCAGGCCCTCGGTGGTGGACGCGATGGCCTCGTCGACGGTGGTGAAGCCGAAGGGCTCGGCCATCTCCACGCCGGCCACGAAGTTGGGGATGACATTGCGCGCGCCGAAGATCTCGGCCGAGTCGAGGATCCGCCGGTGCCACTCGTCGCGGCCGACGTAGCGCTCCTTGCCGGGGCAGTACAGCTCGAAGAGGCGGCGGTCCCAGACCTCGTAGTTGGGGTGGTAGATCTGCACCCCGTAGTCCTTGAACCGCTGCACGTCGTCCTTCGGCAGCGCCTGTGCCACCACCTTGCCGATCCACCGCCCCGGGAAGCGCTCCTCGATGGCCTTGGCGTAGTGCCCGTAGAAGTCGGCCTCGTCGCGGCCCGCGACCTTCGAGGTGATCGCGCCACCGGTGAGGGTGTAGGCGGTGGACGCCTTCTGGGTGTCGTACCGGTCGATGATCTCCAGCGCCTCCAGGACCTCCTCCACGTCCTTCACGCCGGTGTACGGCCGCCCGGCCGCCTTGTGCTGGCGCCAGTTGTGGTTGATGTCGCAGTACTGGCACTCCTCCTTGGCGCCGAAGTACTGGCACACCCGGAAGACGGTCAGGTAGATGAGGTAGCCCCACTGGATGGTGGGGGCCACCTCCATCACGGACTTCCCGTTGGAGAGGGTGTGCCGGTAGTACTCGGGCATGGGCGGGACGCCGACGTCGGCGATCCGCTTGCCGTCGAGGTAGAGCCCCAGGAGCCCCTCGTCGTCGGCTGCGACCCGGTACGGCGAGGTCGGGTTCACCCGCACCGACACGACGGTGCGCCGCAGGTCGTACGGCCCGCCGGTGAGGATGATCTCCTCCGGGGGCCGCCTGAGCGCGGCCTCGCCCAGTTCGGGCAGGGTGCCGTGGTCGAAGGAGAAGATGAAGTACGACTTCGGCTTGACCTCGCCGCCCTCGTTGTCGGAGAGGGCCGACGCGTCGAAGGCGACCCCGCCCCGGAGCAGGTCCTCCTTGAAGACGGCTTCCCGCGGTACGTGCGGGAACCTCTCCATCAGATCCTCGACCAGTGCGGTGCGGCTGCCCATCCCGTGTCTCCTCCCGGCTCAGGCGTTCGACTCCTCACGGTATGCCCCCGGGTGTGCGTCAGCCGTGCCGGGTCCCCTCGCGCCGCGCCACGTGTTCTGGTACGGCGGTGTCCGGCGGCAGCGCCGGGTCGGCCACCGGGACTCCCCAGACCGAGGTCAGGGGGAGGGTTCCGGCCCACAGGCCGAGCTCGGCGTCGGGTCCGTCGCCGTCGTCGGGCGGGCCGGTGCGGATCTTGACGGAGGCCTGTTCGAGGGAGAGGGCGAGCAGGGTGGTGGCGGCGAGTTCCCGGCGGTTCGGCTGCCGTGCGTACGACCACTGTCCCGGCGTCGCGTGCTCGGTGAGCCGGGCGAGGCCCGCGAGCTTCTCCTCGGGGTCGGTGACCTTGCGGGCCTCGCCGTGGATCATGGCGCTGCGGTAGTTGACCCCGTGCTCGAAGACGGACCGGGCGAGGACCAGGCCGTCGACGTGGGTGACGGTGACGCACACGGGCGTACCCCCCGCGAGACTGCGGCTGGCCACGGAGCCGTGCACATACAGCTCCCGCTCGTCGCGCCCGTACACGGTCGGCACGACCAGCGGCCGCCCCTCGACGACCACGCCGAGGTGACAGACGAAACCGGCGTCCAGGATCGCGTCCAGCTCGCGCCGGTCCTGGCTGCCCTGCTCGCGCAGTCGGCGGTGGCGGGTGAGGTCGGTCGTCGGCAGGAGGGCGGGCAGCGGATCGGAGGCCATACGCTGACGCTATCGATATCGCGGCGCCTTGACCAGATGACCGTCGATTACAGCAGTTCGCTCCACGTCATCCAACGAAATCCGCAGCAAGCCAGGGCGCTCCCGTAGCTGCGGACGCGGCCGAGGTGGGCGATGCGGTGGTGGCCGGCCGCCGGACGTGGCCGGTGAGGGCGCAGGCGCCGCCCTCGTCGTAGTGGTCGATGACCGTGGCGGGCATGCCAGGGCCGAGCTGCGGCCGGCCCACCAGGACCAGCCGGGAACCCGCCCGGTCCAGGCCGTGCACGACGCGGGTCATGCAGCCCCCGGTAGTGCTCACCCCCAGACCCGCCCACCACGGCGACCACGTCGGCGCCCGGCCCTCGGCCGCGGCCTGCTCCTCCACTCCGCGCGCGATGTGCGCGCGGAAGGGGCCGGTCACGTCGTCGACGACGCCGATGGTCTTGTTGGTGGCGGCACCGGGCGCACGGACGTGGCCGTTGACCACGTGGTCCAGCTTGCGCTTCGCCGTCAGGCCCCTGGCGCGGATGGCCGCGGTGACCGGACAGGTGCTGCCAAGGACCCGCGAGACAGTCGACGCACAGGCTCCGGCCCGCGCGGCCACTTCCCGCACCGTCGAGGTGTCCCCGCTCGCCACGGGCCGCGTCCGCTTCGTCGCCGTTCGGTTCTCGCTCCCCCGCTTGTCCGGCCCCCGCTACGGCGCGCCGCTCACGCCGCCCGTTCCAGAACCGTGTGGTCGACCGCGTGCCGCAGGCCCTCGCCGGACAGCAGCCGGGCGGCTTCCTCGGTGACCGTGTGGCCGAGGCGGGCCAGTTCGTTGCCCTGGGAACCTGCGAGGTGCGGGGTGATGAAGGCGTTGGGCAGGTCGAAGAGGGGCGAGTCGGCGGGCAGGGGCTCGGGGTCGGTGACGTCGAGGACGGCGGTCAGGCGTCCGGCGCGCAGTTCGGCGACGAGGGCGTCATGGTCGACCAGGGAGCCGCGGGCGGTGTTGACGAGGACCGACCCGGTCGGCATCAGGGCCAGTTCACGGGCGCCCAGGAGGTGTCGGGTCTCCGGGGTCTCCGGGGCGTGCACGGTGACGGTGTCCGCGGTGCGCAGCAGGTCGTCGAGCGGTAGCAAGGAGACGCCCAGCCGGGCGGCCTCCGCCTCGTCGACGTACGGGTCGGCGAGGCTCACCCGCAGGTCGTACGGGCGCAGCAGTTCGATCAGTCGGCGGCCGATGCGGGACGCGCCCACGATGCCGACGCGGCGGCCGTAGTTGCCGGTGCCGGGGACGATGTCGCCGTAGGGGAAGGCGCGCCGGGAGCGGAGCTCGTCGCGGAAGGCGAAGACGCCCTTCCCGGCGAGCAGGATCATCGCGAGGGTGTACTCGGCGACGGGCAGCGCGTTGGCCGTGGCCGCCGAGGAGACCGCGATGCCGCGCCGCCACACCTCGGGCGTGGTGAAACCCTTGACCGAGCCGGCCGCGTGCAGCACCGCGCGCAGCCGCGGGGCCGCGTCCAGGGCCGCCTCGTCCAGGCGGGGGCAGCCCCAGCCGGTGATGAGGACCTCGGTGCGGGCGAGCGCCTCCCGCAGCCGTGGGTCGGTGAAGTCCTCGGCCACCGCGGTGGGATCGATTTCTACGCACTCACGCAGTCGCGCGAGCACCTCCGGCGGAAAGACGTGCGGCACGTTCTCGGCCTTCATGGCGAACATGGCCTGGAGACGCTCGGGCAAGGAAGGGCCCTTCCGGCTCGGTGACGCACCGACAGCAACCGTTCTCTACGGTAGGTCGGGGCGGATGAGAGGGTCAATGGAGGCACTCACCGGGAGGACGACAGGGATGACGGAGACGGTCACCAACTGGGCGCGCAACATCACCTACACGGCCGGTGAGCTGCACCGGCCCGACTCGCTCGACGCGCTCGGAGCCCTGGTGAGCGGGAGTTCAAGGGTGCGGGTGCTGGGCAGCGGCCATTCCTTCAACAAGATCGCCGACCCGGGCGCCGACGGCGTCCTGCTGTCGATCGCCGGTCTGCCGCCGGTGCTCGACGTGGACACCACGGCCCGTACGGTACGGGTCTCGGGCGGCGTCCGGTACGCGGAGCTGGCCCGCGCGGTCCACGCACACGGCCTCGCCCTGCCCAACATGGCCTCCCTGCCGCACATCTCGGTGGCCGGTTCGGTGGCCACCGGCACACATGGTTCAGGGGTCGGCAACGGCCCGCTCGCGGTGGCCGTACGCGAGGTGGAGCTGGTCACGGCGGACGGCTCACCGGTGTCGATCGCTCGGGGGCAGGAGGGCTTCGACGGGGCCGTGACCTCGCTCGGCGCGCTCGGCGTGGTGACCGCGCTCGTCCTCGACCTGGAGCCGTCGTACGAGGTCGAGCAGCACGTCTTCACCGAACTGCCGCTCGCCGGGCTGGACTTCGAGACGGTGGCGGCGTCGGCGTACAGCGTGAGCCTGTTCACCGACTGGCGGAAGCCGGGTTTCCGGCAGGTGTGGCTCAAGCGGCGCACCGACCAGCCGCCCGCGCACTTCCCGTGGGCCGCGCCCGCGACCGAGGCGCTGCACCCGGTGCCGGGGATGCCCGCGGTCAACTGCACCGAGCAGTTCGGGGTGCCGGGGCCCTGGCACGAGCGGCTGCCGCACTTCCGGGCCGAGTTCACACCGAGCAGCGGTGACGAGCTCCAGTCGGAGTATCTGCTGCCGCGGTCGGCCGCCGTCGACGCGCTGAACGCGCTCGACGCGGTGCGTGAGACCGTCTCCCCCGTGCTGCAGACCTGTGAAGTGCGTACGGTCGCCGCCGACCCACAGTGGCTGAGCCCCGCCCACGGCCGTGACTCGGTCGCCCTGCACTTCACCTGGATCGCGGACACGGCGGCGGTGCTCCCGGTCGTCCGCCGGGTCGAGGAGGCCCTGGACGCCTTCGATCCGCGTCCGCACTGGGGCAAGGTGTTCACCGTCCCGACCGCGGTGGTGCGTGGGCGCTATCCCCGCATGGCCGACTTCCGCGCCCTGGCCCGGGCCCTCGACCCCGGTGGCAAATTCGCCAACGCCTTCGTACGGGATGCCCTGGGCGACTGACTTCGGGATGCCCTGCGGCCGACTTTATAAACCCCCTTTCCTAACCCCTTGTCGAAAGTCCTTCGCAGCCCATAGCCTTGCGCCGCGCCGGTGCCGTTGTGCCCGGCCCGGCCTGGACGGGATGGGAGGGGCAGCTCCGTGAAGCGCACATCACGTGACATCCGCACCGCGAACCGCTACGAGGTGCTGCGCCAGATCATCGCCGCGTCGCCCACCTCACGGCAGGAGCTGGCGTCCGCCACCGGACTGAGTCTGGCCACGGTCGCCACGCTCGTCGGTGAGCTGCTCGACCTCCGTATGATCACAGAGGTCGGTTTCGAGGACTCGGCGGGGGGTCGCCCCCGCGGTCTCGTGGCCGTCCACGCGTCGGGGGGCGCGCTGATCGGCGTCGACATCGCGGAGACGTACGTCCATGTCGAGCTGTTCGACCTGGCGCTGAACGTCCTTGCCCGCGCGGACGAGGACATGCGCCCCGGCGAGAGCCGCCCGGAGCAGGTGGTCGGCCATGTCGCGGCGGCCGTCGGCTCGGTGGTCGCGCAGGCGGGGGTGGAGGCGGCGCGGGTGCTCGGCGTCGGGGTGAGCGTGCCGGGCCAGGTGGACCGCGACACGGGCGTCTCCGAGTACGCGCCCAACTGGGACTGGCACGACGTGCCGTTGCTCGACCTGCTCTCCGAACACATCGCCTACCCCCTGTACTTGGACAACCCGCTGCGCGCCTGCGCGGTCGCCGAGCTGTGGTTCGGGGCGGCGCGCGGGCGCGGGGACGCCGTGGTGGTGAACCTCGGGACCGGAGTCGGCGCCGGACTGGCGCTCGGCGGCGGGCTGCACCGGGGTGTGAGCAACAGCGCCGGCGAGTGGGGGCACACCACGCTCGTCCTGGACGGGCGGCTGTGCCACTGCGGCAACCACGGCTGTGTGGAGACGTATGTCGGCGCGCCCGGCATCATGCAGAACCTGCGTGAACTGAGCCCGCGGAGCGCACTGTTGCACCCCGAGGACCAGACGGCCACGATCGACGCGCTGGCGCGCGCGGTCGACGCGAACGACCCGGTGGCCGTCAAGGTGGTGCGGGACACCGCCCGTTACCTCGGGGCCGGCATCTCCGATCTGATCAATCTCCTCAACCCCGAGGTGGTCGTGCTCAGCAGCTGGGTCGCCGCCCGGCTGGGCGAGCCGCTGCTCGGCGAGGTGCGCGAGGCCGTCGCCCGGCACGCGCTGCGGCGGCCGCTGGCCGCCACCGAGATCGTCCTCTCCCCGATCCCCACCGACCCGGTGTCCCTGGGCGCGGCGACGTTCGCGCTGGAAGGGGCGTTGCAGTCCGTCGGGCAGAGGAACGGAAGCAAGCGCACCACCCCCGTAAGGAGCCGTACCGCACCGCCTTCATGACGACGGAAGGGATGCACGTGTCTCACCCCCGCACCACGACTCCCCGCACCAGGAGATCGGTCCTCCTGACAGCCGCGGCCGCACTCGCCGTCGCCGGCCCCCTGATATCCGCCCCGCCCTCCTCGGCGGCCACCCCCACGACCGCCGAGGTCTCTCCCCACGCCGCCCAGACCATCGACGACATCGGCGCCTCGGGCGCCTGGTGGGTCAACGACCTGCGGAACTTCGACCCGAAGGTGCAGGCCCGGGTGGCGCGGCTGCTGTTCTCCTCCCAGGGCCTGGACCTCAGCGCGTACCGCTACAACATCGGCGGTGGCGGCACCGGCGTCAGCTACGCGCCCCGCGCCCCCGAGGACTTCCTGAACGACGACGGGTCCTACGACTGGAGCAAGGACGGGGCGGGCCGCTACTTCCTGTACGCCGCCGCGAAGTACGGCGTCGAGGACCTGATCGGCTTCGTCAACAGCGCGCCCGCCGAGTGGAAGACCAACAACAAGAGCTGCGGCGGCTATCTGAAGGCGGACAGCGAGCAGGACTTCGCCAAGTACGTGGCCGATGTCACCGACCACTTCGCCCGCCAGGGCGTCCGGCTCGACTACATCAGCCCCTTCAACGAGCCGACGAACAGCTTCGACTCCTGCGGTCAGGAAGGCATGCTCGTCGACCCCGCCCAGCGCGACGACATCGTGCGCGCCCTCGGCGCCGAGCAGCGTTCCCGGCACCAGCGGACGGGCATCATCGCCGACGAGTCCACCAGTACGGTCAAGTTCAACTCCGAGGTCCCGCAGTGGATCTCGCAGCCGGGCACCGCCCAGTACGTCGCCAAGCTCGCCCACCACACCTACGACAACCCCGGCGACGGGGACCGGGCGAAGGTCTACGAGACGTCCAAGGCGGCCGGCAAGCAGTCCTGGTCCACGGAGATCTGCTGCTTCGGCAAGGGCGGCACCGGCTGGGCGCAGGAGTACGACCCGACCATCGACGGCGGTCTGAACCTCTCCCGGATCATCTACAAGGACTTCGCGACCGCGCACGACTCGGCGTTCCAGTGGTGGGTCGCGCTGTCGGAGATGATCGGCAGCGATCCGCTGGCGAAGAACGGCGACGGCTGGAACGACGGCCTGATCTACTACGACCCGGACTACAGGACGAACGGCAATCAGACCCTGTACTTCACCAAGCGCTATTACGCGCTGGGCCAGTACAGCAAGTTCGTGAAGCCGGGCGCGGTCGCGCACAACGTGACCGGCGCACCGGACGGCGTCGAGGTGTCGGCATACGACCGGGACGGCACGTGGGTGGTCGTGGTGAACAACCACAACTCCACCGACACGGCACTCGATGTGCACTTCAACAGCAGGTCGCCGCTGCGGGCGACGAAGGCGGTGCGGACTTCGGCGGACGAGAACTGGGCCGACGTGGCCAGGCCTTCGGTGCGCGGCGGCACGATGTCCGCCACGCTCGCGGCCCGCTCCGTCACCACCTATGTCCTCGACCGCCAGGGCCACGGCAGCACGGCCCTCACCGGCGCCCTCCAGGGCAAGCAGTCCGGCAAGTGCCTGACGGCCGACGCCTCCGGTACCACGATCACCGGCTGCACGGGCGCCGCCGGGCAGTCGTGGTCGTTCGACGCGAAGGGCACCCTGAAGGGCCTCAACGGCTATCTGACGGCCGGGAGTTCCGGGCTCGCGACAGCGGCCGCCACGGGTGATGCCACACAGCGCTGGCTGCTGAACTCCAACGGCCAGATCGTCAACGAGGCGACGGGCAAGTGCCTGGACGTCGGCGGACAGGCGACCACCGACGGCAGCGCCGTGATCCTCTACAGCTGCAACGGCGGCACCAACGAGGCCTGGACCAGGCAGTAACACCCCGCTGGACCGAGGGCCGCCGGCCACACCCCTGACCCGGCGGCCCTCAACTCCCTTGCCATTTCCTCACGTTCGGGATTCCGAACCGGATGCAACGCTTCGAACAGACTTCGTCCAACCCCTTGCCGAAGCCTTAGCCGAAGGTTAACGTCCCGCTCCGCACAGCACATCCGAGCCATCTGGCCCAAGCCGTAGAGCCGCAGCCGCACTTCGAGACAAGGACGTCAGCATGTCGGCAATGAGCAACAGCAACTGGTCCCGCAGATCACTGTTCCGCGCCGCCGCGGGCATGGCCGCCGCCGGCACACTGGCCGCGTGCGGCAGCAACAACGGCCGTGGGGGCGGCTCCGGTTCGGGCAAGAACCTCGTGCAGTACTTCCACGCGTACGGCGAGGCGGGCACCGAGCAGGCGATCAAGCGCTACGCGAAGGCGTACAAGGACGCGAGCGTCACCACGCAGTGGATCACCGGCTCCAACTTCGAGAGCAAGCTCTTCGCCTCGCTGCTCACCGATCAGGCGCCGGACCTGTTCGAGTTCCACCCGCAGCTCCAGCTCGTCAAGAGCGGTCAGGTGGCCGATCTGACCGACATCATCGAGCCGGTCAAGTCCGACTTCAACCAGGCCGACATCACGTCGCACACGGTGGACGGCAAGATCTACGGCGTCCGCATGATCGACGACCCGCAGTTCTTCTTCTACCGCAAGTCGCTCCTGGAGAAGGCGGGCATCCAGGCGCCCACCACCCTCGACGAGCTGATCGAGGCCGCCGCCAAGCTCACCACGAGCAAGGTCAAGGGCCTGTTCCTCGGCAACGACCTGCACGCGGTCATCAACCCGCTGATCTGGTCGGCCGGCGCCGACACCCTCGACGCGAAGAACGAGATCGCCTACCACACCGACGGCGTGGTCGAGGGTCTGAAGAAGATGCGCAAGCTCTTCACCAGCGGGCACCTGCTGCTCGATGCCCCAGCCGACTTCTGGGACCCCTCCGCGCTCAACCAGGGCCTGTGCGCGATTCAGTTCTGCGGCATGTGGGCCATGCCGCAGTTCCAGCAGACCCTCGGCGACGACCTCGGCATCATGCCGTTCCCGAAGGTCACCGACGCGGGCAAGCCGTCCGTCTACAACGGCGGCTGGTCGATGTTCGTCAACGCCAAGGGCAAGAACGTCGACGCGGCCAAGGAGTACGTGAAGTGGCTGTGGATCGACCAGAAGAAGTACCAGGAGGACTGGGCGACCTCGTACGGCTTCCACATCCCGCCGCGCACCTCCATCGCGCAGTCCGCCGCCAAGCTGAAGTCGGGCCTGCCGGCGGAGGGCGTGAAGCTCTTCAACGAGTACGGGCACTTCGACAACATCGGCTGGACCCAGGCGATGATCACCGCCACGGAGAACGTCTTTGCCGACTGCGTCCGCAAGGGCGGTGCCCCCGAGGCCGCGCTCGACACGTGCGACAAGACGGTCGGCGCCGAGCTCAAGAAGCTCTTCGGATAGACCGCCGGACGGACACGGACCACGACATGTCGACGACCACCACGCGTGGCCTCGCGAGCCCCGCCCCGGCCAAGACCCACAAGGCCCGGCCGCGGCGGGGGCTGCGGGGCAGCCGCACGTTCAACTTCTGGCTCTTCACCAGCCCGTTCCTCATCGGGCTGATCGTCTTCGTCTACATCCCCATCGGCTGGAGCGTCTACCTCAGCTTCTTCGAGGCCCGCTTCACCGTGACGCCCAGCGACTTCGTCGGCCTGGACAACTACCGGCAGATGCTGACGGACAGCAACTTCACCGGCTCGCTGGTCACCTTCACCGTCTTCGCCGCGTTCGTCGTGCCCACCACCTGGGCGGTCTCACTCGGCCTGGCGCTGCTGGTGAACCGGCTGCGCTTCATGCGGGCGTTCTACCGGTCGGTGTTCTTCCTGCCGACGGCCTGCAGCTATGTCGCCGCCTCGCTGATCTGGAAGATGTCCATCTTCAACGGCGTACGTTTCGGCCTGGCCAACACCGTCATCGGCTGGTTCGGCGTGGACAACGTCGCCTGGCTGGCCAACCCCGACCCGCCCTGGTACTGGCTGGTCATCCTCACCGCCCGGCTGTGGCTGCAGTCCGGCTTCTACATGATCCTGTTCCTGGCCGCGCTGCAGAACATCCCGCGGGAGCTGTACGAGGCCGCCGCGATCGACGGCGCGAAGCCCGGCTGGCAGACCTTCCGCCACATCACACTGCCGCAGCTGCGCGCCACCTCCACGGCCGTGATCCTGCTGCTGCTCGTGGCCGCCTACCAGGCCTTCGACGAGTTCTTCAACCTGCTGTCCAAGACCACCTGGGGCCGACCGCCGCTCGTCGAGCTCTACTACACGGCCCTCGGCCAGAACCAGAACTACGGAGCGGGCAGCGCCGGAGCGGTGATCCTGACCCTGCTGATCTGTGTCGTGACCCTGTTCCAGGGCAGGATCATGGGCTTCGGAAAGGGTGACTAGCCCCAGTGACCACCATCCCGGAGCGCCGCGTCCGGCGCGGTGGCGGAGTGATGAGCTCCACCGGCCTGTACGTCGCCATCAGCGTCGCCGCGTTCTTCTTCCTCGTCCCCTTCTATCTGCTGATCCGCAACGCCCTCTCCACCGATCCGGAGATCACCGGCGAGAACTGGAAGTTCTTCCCCACCCACATCCAGTGGAGCAACATCACCGAGCCGTTCGACGACCCCACGGTCGACTTCGGACAGTCGATGGTGAACTCGCTGGTCGTCGGCATACTCCACACGGTCGGCACGCTCTTCGTGTGCTCACTCGCCGGCTACGGCCTGGCCCGTATCCCCTACCGGCACGCCAACAAGATCTTCTACGCGGTGCTGGTGACCCTCATGGTCCCGGCCGCCGTCACCTTCGTGCCCAGCTTCGTGCTGGTCTCGTCCCTCGGCTGGGTGGACAGCTACCGCGGTCTCATCATTCCGGGCCTGTTCAGCGGTTTCACCTGCTTCCTCTTCCGGCAGTACTTCCTGGGGTTCCCGAAGGAGCTGGAGGAGGCGGCGCGCGTGGACGGGCTCGGCTACTGGGGCGCGTACTGGCGTGTCGTCGTCCCCAACTCGCTGAACTTCTTCGCGGCGATCGCCACGATCACCTTCATCAACGGCTGGAACTCCTTCCTGTGGCCGCTGGTCATCGGCCAGGACCCCAGCGCCTGGACGGTCCAGGTCGCGCTCTCCTCGTACATGACCAACCAGACCGTCAACTACCACCTGATCTTCATGGCCACCGCCATTTCCATCCTGCCCCTGCTGTTCGTCTTCCTCTTCCTCCAGCGCTGGCTGGTCCAGGGGATCGCACAGACCGGCATCAAGGGCTGAGCTAGGAGACCGATGTCTTTCCGCACCTCCCCGTCGGCCATCGATTACGTAGAGGACGTGGCACCCGGCTCCGGGGCACTGCCGCCCCGGGCCTGGTACGCATCCTCGGACGCCGCATCTCTTTCCCTGAACGGCAGTTGGCGTCTTCGTGTGTCGGCCACCGCCGACGCCGAGGACGACTCGTTCGCCGAGCCGGGCTTCGACTCCGGCGACTGGGCGGAGGTCTCGGTCCCCGGCCACTGGGTCCTCCAGGGCCATGGCTCACCCATCTACACCAACCATCTCTATCCCTTCCCGGTCGACCCGCCCCACGTACCGACCGAGAACCCCACCGGTGACCATCTGCACATCTTCGACCTGCCGTCCGACTGGCCGTCGGACGGGGGCGCGGTGCTGCGTTTCGACGGCGTGGAGTCCTGCGCGCGCGTCTGGCTGAACGGCACGGACATCGGCGAGTTCAAGGGCTCCCGGCTGCCGCACGAGTTCGCGGTCGGCCAGCTGCTGAAGCCCGCCGGCAATGTGCTGGCCGTACGGGTCCACCAGTGGTCGGCTGGTTCGTACCTGGAGGACCAGGACCAGTGGTGGCTGCCGGGCATCTTCCGTGACGTGACGCTGCTGCACCGGCCGGCGGGTGCCGTCCTCGACTTCTTCGTGCACGCCTCCTACGACCATGTCACCGGCGAGGGCACCCTGCGCGTCGACTCCGACGTGGACGGCCGGGTCACCGTGCCGGACCTGGGCGTCGACATCGCGACCGGCGAGCCGGTGACGGTCCCGGTGCGGCCGTGGACCGCGGAGACACCCCAGCTGTACGACGGTGTGCTGGCCACCGAGGGCGAGCGGGTGCCGCTGAGGATCGGCTTCCGGACGGTCGCGCTCGACGACGGCCTGATCAAGGTCAACGGCCGGCCGGTCCTCTTCAAGGGCGTCAACCGGCACGAGTGGCACCCGGAGAAGGGCCGCTCCCTCGACCTGGAGACCATGCGCGAGGACGTGCTGCTGATGAAGCGGCACAACATCAACGCCGTGCGCACCTCCCACTACCCGCCCCACCCGGCCTTCCTCGCCCTGTGCGACGAGTACGGCCTGTGGGTGATCGACGAGTGCGACCTGGAGACCCACGGCTTCACCGAACAGGGCTGGCGGGACAACCCCGTCGACGACGAGCGCTGGACCCCGGCCCTGCTCGACCGCGCCGCCCGCATGGTCGAACGCGACAAGAACCACCCGTCGGTCGTCATCTGGTCGCTCGGCAACGAGGCCGGCACCGGCCGCGGACTCACCGCGATGGCCGAGTGGATCCACGGCCGGGACTCCTCGCGGCTGGTGCACTACGAGGGCGACATCAACTGCCGTGACACGGACGTCTATTCACGGATGTACGCCGACCACGCGGAGGTCGAGCGGATCGGCCGCGGCCTGGACGGCGGCACCCGCCGACGCCGCGAACTCCCCTTCATCCTCTGCGAGTACGGCCATGCCATGGGCAACGGCCCCGGCGGCATCGCCGACTACCAGCGGATCTTCGAGTCCTACGACCGGCTCCAGGGCGGTTTCATCTGGGAGTGGATCGACCACGGCATCAAGGACGAGCGGTACGGGTTCGCGTACGGCGGCGACTTCGGCGAGGAGCTGCACGACGGCAACTTCGTCTGCGACGGGCTGCTGTTCCCCAACCGGCGGCCCTCCCCCGGGCTGATCGAGTACAAGAAGGTGATCGAGCCGGTCCGTATCGACGGCGACGGCGCCGACGGCACCGTCCGGGTCACCAACCGGCAGGACTTCGCCGATCTGTCCGCGCTCGCCTTCGCGTGGTCGTACCAGGTGGACGGCGAGACGGTCGCGTCGGGCGGCCTCCAGGTGCCCACCCTGGCACCCGGTGGGTCGGCCGACGTGAAGCTGCCGGAGGCGCCCTCGGCCGCGCACGGTGAGACCCAGTGGACGGTACGGGCGCTGACGGCCGCCGACACCCCGTGGGCACCCAAGGACCATGTGGTGGCATGGGGCCAGTTCCCGGTGTCGGCGCGGCAGACTCCGTCCGTCGTCGCGACCGACGGGCCGGCGCTCGGCGAAGGGCTGATCACGCTCGGCCCGGCCTCCTTCGACGCCCGGACGGGCGCGCTCAGAACCGTCGGCGGCGTGCCGGTCACCGGTCTGCGTCTGGACGTGTGGCGGGCGACCACCGACAACGACGACGGCGCCGCCTGGCAGACCGACGTCCGCTACGGCCTGCTCTGGCGGAAGCTCGGCCTGCACCGGATGCGGCACCGGCTCGACGGCGTGGAGCTGGGCGACGACGCCCTGACGGTACGCGCCCGGGTGGCGCCCGCCGCCCGGGAGGTGGGCCTGTCGACGGTGTACCGCTGGACGTCGGACGGCAACCGGCTGAAGCTGACCGTGTCCGTGTCCCCCGAGGGCGACTGGACGGTACCGCTGCCGCGGCTCGGCATCCGGCTCGGGCTGTCGGCCGCCGACCGTGTGGAGTGGTTCGGCGGCGGTCCGGGCGAGGCGTATCCGGACACCAGGTCGGCGTCGGCGGTCGGCCGCTGGCAGTCGACGGTGGACGACCTGCAGACGCCCTACGTGCGTCCGCAGGAGAACGGCGCCCGCGCCGACGTCCGCTGGGCGGAGATCGGCGGTCTGCGCGTCGAGGGCGACCCGGAGTTCTGGTTCACCGCCCGCCGCTGGACCACCGAGCAGCTGGACGCCGCCGCCCACCGCACCGACCTCACCCCGGGCGACACGGTCTGGGTCAACCTCGACCACGGCCAGCACGGCATCGGCTCCCAGTCCTGCGGCCCGGGCCCCCTGCCCCAGTACTACCTGGGGGCCGAGCCCACCGAGTTCTCCTTCGTCTTCTCGGAGGTCAATTGACCGACACGGTCCGGAGGACCCCCGCGGCCGGCCGACGCGGGGGTCCCGGGGCGTCCCCCCGGAAATCTCTGCACCCGGCCGGCCACGGTCGCGTCCTGCGTCGGCTTCGTCCTGATCGGCATGCTCCAGGCGCTCCGAACCGCACGAGGTAACGGCCCGGCCCACCTCGGTGGGCACCGCGTACGGCCTGCACCTCATGCTCGACCTCGGTGTGCCCGACGGACGTCTGCGCACGGGCGAGCTGGTGGAGACCCTGTGGCGGGTGCGGCTGCCGGACGGCGGCTGGTCGGCACGCTCACAGGGGTCGAGGTCCCGCCCGGAGGTGACCGCCCTGGTGCTGGGCGCGCTGGCCCGGGCAGGCGTCTCCGGGGAGCGCCTCGCCTCGGAGGTGGCGCGCTGTGAGGCCGGGTTCACCCCTGAACTGGACCGCGTCGGGCGGGCGTTGACCCATGTCGTCACCACCGTGCTGCGCGGGCTGCTGCGCGCCTCGCCCGGGTCCGCGGCGATCCCGGTGCTGCGCGACGCCCTGATCGCCGGTGCGCTCGGCGACCCCGACCGCCGGCACCGCCATTGCTGGAGTCACCGGCTGTCGCCGCTGCCCTGGCCCTCGCCCGCCGCCCGGCCCTCCCCGGCACACACCGCACAGGCCGTGGTCGCCCTCGACCGGGTGGCCCGCGTCCTGGGCGAGGGCTCCGCGGCACGCTCCGCCCGCGAGGACGGCATCCGCTGGCTGCTGGCCTGCCCGGCCGCCGCTCACGACGGCTGCCCGGACCTGGCCAATGTGCGGGAGGAGGTCCGCAGACCGCACCCGGACGACTCCGGTCACCACAAGGTGCCGAACGTACGGCACTTCACCGCGGCCTGGGTTCTGCGCGCGCTGCTGACTCTGAACGGTGCGGCGGCTGCGGTGTGGCCGGGACCGACGGACGGCATATGGTCCGGGACCGGGGGACGGCACCACCCTGGCCGCAACGGAGGATCTGCACCAGCCGATGTGGATGACCCATCAAGGCCTTTCGGCGCTGCGGGCCCATGCCGTATGGATGTATCAGCCGAATACCTGAGCGCTCAGGCTCACAGGGAGAAGGAAGTCGACGGAACGCGAAAGGGCGGTGCATGGGCGGTCGGCAGATCCTGACGGCACGGCGGCTGCTGGCCGAGGCACTGGACGGTGAGCTGACCGAGCACGAGACGGTGGCCGCGGCCCGGTCGGTGATTGCCGAACTCGGCGCTCCGGAGCGGCTGTTGGAGCTGGTCGCGGAACTCGCCTCGGGCGAGGGCGATCCCGAGGGCTGCGCCCGGCTGTCGTATCGGCACGTCCTCGGCTTCGACAAACTGCTGCTGATCGACGGCGGCCCCCGGCACATGCTGCGCGCCCACCTCTGGCACCCGGGCACGGGCGCCGACGAGGACATCCACAACCACCGCTCCCCGCTCGCCTCCTACGTCGTCCGGGGTCGGCTGGCCATGGAGCTGTACGAGGCGGACGGCGCGGGCGGAATCACGGCGGACCGCTACGAGGAGACCCTGGCGGAGCGGTCGGCGGACTGGATGCTGGAGCGCACCGGTCCGGCCCGGCTACGGCTGACGCAGGCGGCGCGGTACACGGCGGGCAGCTCCTACGCCCTGCCGGCCCACACCCTGCACCGCGCATGGTGCGACACGGACGCGCCCACGGTGACGCTGTTCCTGGCGACTGGAGCCGGACGGCGGCGCCACACCGATGTGTTCACGGCGGCCGGACCGCACCGGGCGCGGTGGTCAAGCAACCGATGGACGTGCCCGGCTATCTGACGGCGCTCGGCGCTCTGGCGGAACTGCTCAGGAGCTCGTGAGGGCCTGGCGTACGACGTCCAGGTTGTACGCGTCGATGTCGACGGACGACAGCTCGTCCGGCGTCAGCCAGGCGCACTCCTGGTCCCGCTCGGGGAGGACGACCTGCCGGGACAACGGCCTGACCAGGAAGTTGTCCTGCCAGTTCTTGACCTCGTGCCCCTGGTAGTCGCTCACGAAGGACGACTGGCCGACCCGGCGTACAACCTCGCCGAGCAGCCCGGTCTCCTCCTTCAGCTCGCGCAGGGCGCCGTCCCGGGGGCTCTCCCCCTGCTCCAGCTTTCCGCAGGGCACGCCCCACACGCACGGCAGGAACCGCTCCCGCTCACTGCGCCGCACCAGCAGGACCCGGCCCCGTTCGTCCATCACGACGGCGGCCGCCAGTCGCCTCTCGCCGGGGATCTCCATGTCCATGGTTCCTCGGTCCCTCGCCGGTGATGAGTCCAAAGGGTGTGATACCCAGGAAAGCTTCCGCCGTACCAGGATCGCCCGATCGGGTCTGTGCCCTCGCTCTCACCCCGGCCGGCGCTCAAGGGCCCGTACATCGTCGTACGAAGGTGTCGTTCCGCCGACGACCCGCCCGGCCGCAATATCGTCCACGGCGTCCAACGCGGCGCCCAGCGCCCGCCGGTACAGCAGCGAGCCGAGACTGATCCGCCGTACGCCGAGGTCGGTGAGGTGGGGGACGGTGGGACCGGCGGGCGAGTAGAGGATGTTGAGGGGGACGTGGAGGTGCCGCACCAGGGCGCCGATGCGCTCGGGGTCGGTCAGCCCGGGGACGAACACACCGTCGGCACCCGCCTGTTGATAGGCGTCCAGCCGCCGGAAGGTCTCCTCTCCCTGGCCCAGCCAGTACGTATCGGTACGCGCGTTGACGAAGAGCCCGGGCGCGGCCGACTTGACCGCGGCGATCTTCGCGGCGTGCAGGTCCACGGCCCCGAGCCCGTCTTCGAGATTGACACCGACCGCTCCGACGGCCCACAACTCCCGTGCGAACTCTCCTACTTCTTCAGGCTCGTCGCTGAATCCGCCCTCCGCGTCCACCGAGAGGAGGAAGGGTTCCGTCCCGAGGGTGAGGGCGAGCCGGAGGGTGTGCTCGCGGGTCGCGGCCGCGCCGTCGGGCAGACCGGCGGCCGCGGCGACACCGAGACTCGTGGTGCCGATGGCGGCGAAGCCGCGCGCGGCGAGGGCGGCCGCGGAGGCATGGTCCCAGGCGTTGGGCAGGAAGAGGGGCTCGCCCGGGCGATGAAGACCGCCGAACGAGGTCATGAGAGCCTCCCGACGGCGTCGGCGTAGTACCGGGATCCCCCGAGGTGGTGGGCGAGTTCGCGAAAGCTCCAGCCCGCGCCGGGCGAGTCGTCGAGCTGCTCGTCGGTCAGCGCGTCCAGGCGGTCCGCCCAGATACGCGCGAGCCGCGCGAGCCGGCTGCGGGCCTCGTCGAGATCCTCGGAAGTGAAGGGGGCGAGGTCCGCCGCAGTCGTGATCGCGGAGGCGTGCCAGTGGTCCGGCTGGGGTGTCTGCCCCACCAGCCGGGCCTCCAGCTCGGCCAGGTGGTCGATCAGATGGTCCGCGGTGCGACGGATCGCCTTGTGCGGGGTGTAGACGCGGTCGTCGATGTGTGCGGTCGTACCGTCCCAGACGGTCCAGGTGGCGGCCAGGTCCAGCACATGGTCGACCATGGCGATGATGACCTCGGCGGGTGTCTCCGTTGCGATGTCGGCGCTCATACGAAGACGCTAGGCCCCGGTCACTTCGGCGCCTGCCGAACTGTCCCGCACCTGCTGTTGGCGCTCCGCCACACTCTGCGGTCCCTGGCGACTCATGACTGGCCATCGGCGCCCGGTCAAAACGCCACGCCCCGTTCGCTCCGGCGCCCGCCGAACCGTCCCGGGACCTACTTTCCCCGCTCCGCCACCCCACGCTCCACGCAGAACTCGTTGCCCTCCGGGTCGGCCAGTACCGCCCAGCCCGTGCCGTCCTCCCGGCGTCGGTCGTCGACGAGTGTGGCGCCGAGGGCGAGCAGGCGTTTGACCTCCTCGTCGCGGGTGTGGTCCTGGGGCTGGAGGTCCACGTGGACGCGGTTCTTGACGGTCTTGGGGTCGGGCACGGTGACGAAGAGCAGTCCCGCGGCCTCGATCAGTGCCTCCGGGTCCCCGGGATGGTCGTCCTCGTGCACGGGCTCGCCCAGTACCTGGGACCAGAAGGAGGCGAGCGCATAGGCGTCGGCGCAGTCGATCGTCACGTGCCGGATCTTGGAAGTCATGCGTCGGATTCTGGTGCGTGCGGAGGAAAAGGGAAAACGAATTCGACAACCTTTCCGGGGCCGGCGGCGACCGGAAGGCATGACTTCTGCACAACGCACGACACGTCACCGCCGTGTCCGGGTGGCGCGCAAGCCCGCCATCGGCGCCCTCGCGGCCGCCGGTCTGCTCGCCGGGGCGTGGTACGCCACCGCCGGGGCCGCTACCACCGCCTCGCTCGCGGTCACCAGTACATCGGTCGCTCTGCCTGCCAAGTACCCGTATCTGTCGGCGGGTTACAACAACGTCCGCGAGTGGAACCGTACGGCCACCGCGGTGGCTCCCAACGGCACCCTGCGCGTGGCCTGGCCCGCCTCGGACGGCGTCCATGTCACCCCACTGACCCCGGCCGGGAAGCGCTCGGGTGCGGACACGGTCGTCAAGGGCGCCAAGGAGCTCGGCGGCCTGGTCGCGCACGACAACGGCTTCGCGCTGCTCACCCGCGTCTGCGACAGCAACAAGTGGAAGGAGACGGCGGCCGCGATCGTCCGCTACACGAACGGCACGAAGACCTGGAGCACCAAGCTCACCGGCACCGCCTCCCACGACACCGCCCCGACGCTGGACGGACAGCTCACCTGGAACGGCAGCAAGTACGGCGCCTACTTCGTCGTGCACGGCGCGGGCGGCTTCGCGGACGGGCACTACGGCGACAAGCTGTCGTACGTGAGCCCCAAGGGGCCAAGCTCGGCGGCGGTTGGGGCTGGGGGTGCAGCCACAACGAGGGCATCGCCCTGCACGCGGAGAAGTCCGGCGCCTTCACCTCCCTGTGCTTCGACGACTGGCGTTCGGGCCTGTTCGTCTCGACCGGGATCGGCGCCCCGGACGTGGCCCCGGTCGTACAGCGGGAGCAGTGCTGGGCGGGGTACTGCGGTGGTACCTTCCCCAGCCGCACCGGTGACCTGGTGAAGTCCGCCACCGGCAGATACGCGACCGCGTTCGCCTCCCGCGGTGCCGCTTCCGCCAAGAAGAACCCGGCCGACTCCAGCGGCCGCGGCTGGACGGTCACGCCGAGGACGAGCACCCACCAGGTGGCGATCGCCTTCCTCACGAACCGCAACTTTGGCCCCGGCAAGGCAATCTACCCTGTCGAACACCAAGGGCACCGAGCACGTCGACGTGCATCTCGCCCCGTACGGCAAGGACAAGCTGCTGCTGTCCTGGGAGTCCCTGAAGAACGCCAAGTGCGCCGCGGGCACCTGCACCGGCACCTTCACGGGCACCCATCTACGGCTCGTCGACTGGAACGGCCGGTTCGTCGGCGCGGACAAGGTGGTGAGCGCCCGTATCACCGGTGACCTCGCCGTGGCCAAGGACGGCTCCCTGACCTGGGCCTACGCTCCCGTCACCCCGTCGTACGCCACCAAACTCAGCGGGGCGTCACCGACCACGAAGACCCTGCGGATCGCCCGTCTGACGCCGTGAACCGGAAATGACGGACCGGGCCCCCGGCCCAGCTCACGCTGAGCTCGTACGGCCCCCGCACCTCGACGGAGACCAACTCCCCGAGGGGCAGGGGGTCCGGTTCGCCGGTGAGACGGGCCAGGGCCACGAACAGGGTCGGGCCGTCGCCCGTCGTACCGGAGAGGGCGAAGTCGCCGGACAGGCCGTGGACCGGCACCAGTTCGGCGTGCTCGTCCTGCCACGGCACCCAGCCGGTGATGCGGACATCGGTCCCGGGTGCCGCGCCGGTCACCAGATGGGCGCGCACCTCCGCGGCACCCTCGGCCACCACGAGGCTGGTGACCTCGGTCCCGCCGCCGGCGCCCCCCGTGGTGTACCGGGACGCAGCCCAGCCCTCCCCCACACCCAGCGGGACGATGCCGGTGCGGGCCGCGTCCCCGCCCACCATCACAACGTTGTCGGGCGGCGAACCGAGCGGCCGCGTGACCGTCGAATAGGCGAACCGCGTGTAGTAGGGGTCGTAGCGGACGTCCTCGCTGCCGTGGTTGTGCAGCCGGACCACACCGTCCGAACTCGTGGACTGGAGCAGCCAGTTGGCTCCGGCGACCGGGGTCACCGCGTCGGTCCGCTCGGCCGGTCCCGGTTCCTCGGCCGCCGTCCACACCGCGTGGTCCGCGGGCAGGAGCAGTCCGAGGAAGCCCTTGCTCGCCCAGTAGGGGGAGGCCGGTCCCGAATAGCCCTGCAGGAGCGCCTCGTCGGGGCCGTGCCAGCCGAGGGTGAGCAGACCGTGCTCGTCGACGGCCTCGCGGTCCAGGAAGTACTTCAGCGCGCCGGAGGCCAGTCGGCGGGTCTCCCCCGGCGCAAGGGGCGTACGTCCCGTGAGCGCGCCCAGCCACAGCGGGGCCGTCGTCGCGAACCGGTAGGTGAGGGAGCGGCCCTGGAGCATCGGGGCGCCGTCGCCGCCGAACAGCCGGGCGTAGTCGGCGAGATGACGTTCGAGCCGGCCGCCGTACAGGTCGAGGAGCGCGGCGTCGTCCGCCAGCCAGGCGTGCAGCACCGGATACAGGTGCATGGCCCAGCCGTTGTAGTAGTCGAAGGCGCGGCCGGGGCCGTCGCTGTACCAGCCGTCGCCGACGTACCACGGCTCGATGCGCTCCAGGCCCCGCTCGACGGCCTTGCGGGAGGCGTCGGCCTCGTACCCGATCTCCTGGAGGAACCCGCCGACCGTGACCGGGAACAACTCCCAGTTGCAGGGCCAGGGTTCGGCGGTGAGCGCGTCGGCCAGCCAGGCGGCCGCCCGCTCGCGCACGGGCTCGTCCAGCCGGTCCCACAGCAGGGGCCGCGTCAGCCGCAGGGCGAGGGCGATCGAGGCCGCCTCGACCAGGGGCTGGCCGCGGTCCTCGATGCGCGGCCAGACACCCGAGGCCCCGGCGGCGAGGCCGTCCGCGTAGCGTCCGAGGGCGTTCTCGTCGCGGCGGAAGGCGGCCAGCAGCAGCGTACGGGCGTATCCCTCCAGGCCGTCGGAGAGGCGGCCCGACCAGCTCTCGTGGTCACCGGGGAGGTGGTAGAGGGCGCGGTCCCCGGTGGCATACGGCTCCACCGCGACGAGCAGGGCGTCGGCGGCGGCCTCCCAGTGGGCGCGGGTGTATCCGGTGCGCGGGCTCAGGGTGCGGTCGGGCTGGGGCAGGTGCATCGGCGGTGTGTGTCCTTCCAGCGGGGCCGGCCTGGGGCGCCCCGGTTCCGGTCGGGACGCCCCAGGGGTTTCATCCCACCCTCACCTTGCCCTTCGGCACCAGATGCAGGGCGAGAAGTTCCTCGCGGACCAGGCTCGCGTAGGCCGTGGCGCCGCGTAGGGAGGTGTGCGTGTTGTCCCGCTTCTCGTTGTAGAGGTACAGCGCCTTGGAGCCCTCCACCCCCAGGGACTCCACCAGCGACTTCGTCCGCGCGGTGAGGTCGATCAGCGGGAGGTCCTCGGCGGCGGCCACGGAGCGGATGACGGCCGGGTGGTCGACTCCGAGGCCGTTGACCAGGAGGGCAGTGTTGTTGTTCAGCGTGCCGTCCGCGTTGAACCAGCGGCGCACGATCGGCGTGACGAGGACCGGCTCCCCGCCCATCTCCCGTACACCCGCCACCAGTGTCTCCAGATTCGCCCGGTACGTCGCCCCGTCCGTCGTCTTGTCATTGTGGGCCAGTTGCATCAGGACCAGGTCGCCGGGGCGGATCAGCGGCTGGACGGTCGCCCACAGCCGGGGGTCCTGGAGATAGGTGACCGTACTTTCCCCGGAATCCGCGTAGTTGGCGACGGAGATGCCTCTGCGGAGGTACTGCGGGAGCTGCTGGCCCCAGCCGGAGTAGGGGTCGCCGGGCTGGTCGCAGACGGTGGAGTCGCCGATGAGGATGATCCGGCGGGAGTGGGGAGACGGGGTCACGCGGATGTCGGCCAGTGCGGGTGCCGTGCCGCCGATGGCCAGGTCCAGGCCGGGAGTTCCGTCGGCGCCGGTCGGTTCGCCCTCGGGGGTACGGACGTCGACGGTGAAGCTGCGGGTGACCTGCCGGCCCGCGTCCGCGGGCGTCTCGGGGAGGAGGGAGCGCCGGGTCTCGCCGTTGATGCTCGTGCTGGAGGCGGCCTCGCCGCCGAGGCGGACCCGTACGTCGTAGGTGCCGGGTGGCACGTCGAAGTGGCAGGCGGTGGCGGTGCAGTCGGCGATGCCGAGCGGCGGCTGCCGGCCATGGGCCCGGGCGGGCGCCGCCGCCAGGGCGGTGCTCAGGATGACCGCCGCCGGCACGGCGATGCGCATGGCGCTGAATCGTCTCACTCGTGGCTCCTCCGTCACGGCGACAAGGCCTGGCGGCTGGACCGTACCGCGATGGACAAGCGCTTTCTAGACCTTGGACCAATTCCCCGAGACTGCCAACTCCAAGCCAGCGAAAGCCCTTTCGCGAAATCGATTCAACTGTCACTCTGCGAAGCACCGGTACCCCCACACCTCCCGAAGGAGGCACCCCCATGTCCGGATCACCGAACAGACCGATCGGACGCCGCACCTTCGTGGCCGGCACCCTGGCCGGCACCATGGCCGCCGCCGGCTCGGCGGCCCTCGTCGGACCGCTCGCGGGCAGCGCGTCCGCCGCGGGCTTCGGCTGGAGCGACGACGGCTCGAACTACGTCGTCGACACCGGCGCGGGCCTCGTCTTCAAAGTCGGCAAGGCCAACGGCGACCTGACCTCGCTGGTCCACCGGGGCACCGAGTACCAGGGCTACGGCGGCAAGAACTCACACATCGAATCGGGCCTCGGCACCTCCACGGTGACCATCGCCCAGTCCGGCTCGACGATCCTGATCTCCGTCACGCACGGCACGCTCAAGCACTACTACGCGGCCCGCAGCGGTGAGAACAACGTCTATCTGTGGACCGACAAGGCGGACTCGTCCGTCAGCGCGACCCGGTACATCGTGCGTGTCAGGGCGGGCCTGTTCCTCAACGACGAGCCCGACTCGTACACCTACGCGCCCACCACCATCGAGGCCTCGGACGTGTTCGAGAAGTCCGACGGCCAGACCCGCTCGAAGCACTACTCGAAGCTGCGCGTGATGGACTACACCCACCTCGGCTGGAGCACCGGAAGCGTCGGCCTGTGGATCGTGCGCAGCAACCACGAGAAGGCCTCCGGCGGCCCGTTCTACCGCTCGCTGCTGCGACACCAGAGCGCGGACGGCGGCGGGCTGTACGAGATCCTGTACTACGGCGAGAACCAGACGGAGCCCGAGCGCTACGGCCTCCAGGGCCCGTACGTCATCGCGTTCACGGATGGCGGCGCGCCCTCCTCGTCGCTGTACCCGGGCACGCTGACGACCCCGTGGGCGGATGGGCTGGGCATCTCGGGATATGTCCCCGCGAGCGGCCGGGGCCGGGTGGCGGGCGTGGGCATCGCCGGGCGGAACACGGCGTACGCCTACACGGTCGGGCTGGCCAACTCGGCGGCGCAGTACTGGGGTTCGGCGCGCTCCGCGGACGGTTACTTCTCCGTGGCCGGTGTGCTGCCGGGGACGTACACGCTGACCGTCTACAAGGGCGAGCTGGCCGTGTACAGCACATCGGTGACGGTGTCCGCGGGCACGACCACCACACTCGACACGATCACCGTCCCCTCGACGAACGACCCGGGCAACGCGACCGCGATCTGGCGGATCGGCGACTGGAGCGGAACGCCGGGCGGCTTCAAGAACGCGGACCTGATGACGTACGCGCATCCGTCCGACGTCCGTGCCGCGTCCTGGACCGGCAACGTGGTGATCGGCAGCGGCACGGAGACCTCCGCGTTCCCCTGCTACCTCTGGAAGGACGTCAACAGCGGCCTGCTGGTGTACTTCAGGCTCACCGCCGCCCAGGCCGCCGCCGCGCACACCCTGCGGATCGGCGTGACGACCGCTTACGCCAACGGCCGGCCCCAGGTCGTCGTCAACGACACCTGGACGTCGTCGATCCCCTCCCCGCCCACCCAGCCGAGCACGCGGTCACTGACCGTGGGCTCGTACCGGGGCAACAACCACACCTTCACCTACAGCATCCCGGCGAGCGCCTGGCGCACGGACACCGGCCAGTACAACGTGCTGAAGATCAACGTGGTGAGCGGTTCGGGAACGACGGGCTTCCTCAGCGCGGGGACGTCGGTCGATGCCCTGGATCTCCTGGCCTGACGGGACATCCGGCGAGCAGCCGCCGCGCCTCGGGGGCGGACAGGGTCAGCGAGTTCTCGCCGCCCGCGTCGACGACCAGCATCACCTCGTCCGTCGGCCAATGAGCGGCCAGCTGGTTCAGGGTGACACGTCGGTAGCAGGGCACCTGGGGGAAGGCCCTGAGCAGCGCCTTCTCCGAGGTGAAGACCATGACCGCGGGGGCGCGGCGGACGCTTTCAACCACCGGCAGCACCAGCCGCACGAACTCGGCGCGGCCGTGTGCGTAACGGACACCGCCGATCGCGGGGATCAGCACGTCGCAGCCCGCCAGCGCTTCCCACGCACGGAGGTCGGGCGCTCCGGCCAGATCCCGCAGGGCCTCGCGCGCCACTGCCTCGAAGACTTCCGCGGGGATCTCGGTCATAGCGCCACCTCTGTCACAGGCCTCCGTGTCCCGCCGCCACGGCGCACACCTACCCGCGATCGGCCGGGTCATGCGAGCGCCTTTGCGGCTCCGGTCCTCGACGTGCCGGTCAGGTGCCGCGGGTCCACTGCTGATTGGTGCCTCCGTTGCAGGTGTAGGTGATGATCGCGGCGGAGTTGGCGGTGGCCGCGCCGGAGACGTCCAGGCACTTGCCGGTGGCCCTGGCCTTGATGTTCACATAGGAGCCGGAGGTGACCACCGACCACTGCTGGGTGGTGGCGCCGGTGCAGTTCTCCTGGGTGACGTTGGTGGAGTTCTCCCGGAGGCACAGGGAACTGCCCCGGCCCATCAGCTCGTAGTAGCCGGTGCCCAGGTCCTTGAACCACCACTTCTGGTTGGCGCCGCCGTTGCAGGTGTACTGGCTGATGGCCACGCCCTGCCAGAGCGACTGGCTCGGTACGTCCGCGCACTTGGAGCTGTGCCGGGCGATCAGCGTGTTGTACGTGGCGCCCGTGCCGGTGACCGTCCCGGCGGACGTGTCGACGGAGACTTCCGGGTACCAGGACATGGACATCGAGGTGGACGTCGGGAAGATCAACGGCAGCCAGACGTAACGGGAGTCGTTGACGGTGCCGCCGAAGGAGTTGCCCCAGCGGTCGCCCATGTAGAGGTACGAGGTGCCCGAAGTCCCGGTGACCGGAAGGACGTACGCGGTCTGCGAGTTGTACGCCGTGGAGTCGCCGATGTTCGTCCAGGCCGTCCAGGGGCCGGAGAGGGAGGTCGCGGTGGCGTACTGCTGTTGGTTGGCGTTCCAGCCGGTCGCGCCCGACGTCAGCATGAAGTAGACGCCGCCCCGCTTGAACAGCGCCGGGGCCTCGCGATGGCCGCCCGGCCAGGGGTTGGCGACCAGGCCGGCGACGGCGGTGTAGTCGGCGGTGAGCCGGTAGATGTGCAGGTCGTAGTTCTCGTTGGCGGCCGAGACCATGTACGCGGTGCCGTCGGTGTCCACGTAGGCCGTGAGGTCACGGGACATGTACTGGCCGAGCGGCCGGAAGCTGCCCTGGTAGGTGTAGGTCCCGTCGATGGTGTCGGAGACGGCCACGGCGGCACGGGCCTGGCTGTAGTCGACACCGTTCTCCTTGTGCATCCACATGACGAACTTGCCGGTGGCCGCGTTGTAGATGACCTTCGGCCGCTCGATGTAGGCGGTGCCCAGCTCGGCGGCGCTGGACTGCGTCAGAACGCGGTTGCGGAACTCCCAGGTCCTCAGGTCGGTGGAGCGGTACGCGTCCACGGACCGGAAGGTGTTGTCGGAGTTCCGGTCCTCGCCGAACCAGTAGTAGTAGCCGCCGACCTTGATCACCCCGCCGCCGTGCGCGTGCACGACGGCGCCCGAAGTGTCGGTGAACTGGGAGCCGTTGGTGACGGTCCCGGCCGCGGCCGCGGCGGGTGAGGCGGTGGCCAGGGCGCCGATCAGCGCCAGACAGAGGGCGAGCAGGATCGCGTACGCACGTCTCATCTCACACACTCCGGCAATGTTCGAGGCTGCGAACGGCATTTGTCATGGCGAACGTTGGGATCACCGAAAAGGTAGGGGCGTGCCACGAGGAGGTCAACGGGTCCGACGGGACGGAGGAGAAAGCCCTTTCAAGCGTTGCCCGATTTTCTGTTATCGACCTCGCCCCGCCCCGTCTCCAACGATGTGCGCAGCCATCTCCACACCACGACAGCCGCCGCCGGCGCCCTCGCTGCGGTCGCCGCCCTGCTGGTCACCGCTCCCCCGGCGGCAGCCGCCGGCACCCGGGACATCACCGCCGACGTGCTCGCGAACCGGGACGTGGCGCTCACCGGCGACTCGGTGGTCACCGTGCCGTCCGGAACGACCACGTACGACGGCGTGTTGCACGGCCGGGGCACGCTCACCGTGCGCGGCGGCGGCACACTGATCCTCACCAGGGACAGCGACTTCACCCTGCCCGGGTCCCGGCAGCGGCAGGTGGTGCGCACCCAGGGCGGCAACCACCCGTACACCACCGTGTCCAACCCCGACCCGCCCGCCATCACGGTCGAACGCGGTGCGACGCTCCAGTACGGCACGGGCGGCGGCACCGGCCTGATCGGCCACTTCCCCTACGCCACCCCCGGCTACCGGCTGAACCAGCTCAACATCCGGGTCGACGGCACCCTCCGCCTGTCCCTCACCCGCACCTTCAACATCGGCACCGTCAGCGGCTCGGGGCTGGTCACCCAGCCGCGCAACATGTGGGGCACGCTCGACCTGGCCGGGACCCACCCCTTCTCCGGGGTCATCGACAACGGAACCGGAATGGCCGTGGGCCGCCCGGAGTTCCCGGTGGCCCTGCCCGCCGCCCGCGCGATCCTCAACCAGGGCTCGTGGATCATCGACACCCCGCTGAACCGGACGATCACCCTGCGGCAGGACTTCTACCAGCGCGCCTACGGCAGCGACGTCAACGTCCACACACGGCCCGGCAGCAAGGTCGTGCTGACCGGGCAGTACAGCTACAGCGACCGGGGCGGCGACACCCACCCCTCACTCAGCGACCCGGACCTCAACTGGCGGGCGATTCCACACCAGTTGAACAAGCGTGGGACCAACATCGAGGGCGCCGACGTGCGGTGGGGGGACGGGACCACGCACCGGATCTTCATGCCGGGCACGCGCGACACCGTGTACATCAACCTGCACATCGCGAGCGGTCGGCGCTCCCGCCTCACCTTCGACTACGACGGCCCGGTCACCCTGGGCGCCCCGATCGGCGGCGGCAGATATCACGACACCCTGGCCGCGCCCGGCGCCGGGGACATCGTGATCGCGGGGACCCGCGGGAACGACGTGACCTTCGCGGCCGCGCAGTACTACGACGGCTCGACGACCGTCCGGGAGGGTGCCGTGCTGCGGCTGGGGTCCGGCGCGAAGGGCGGCGACGGTGCCCTGCTGACGGGGACCGCGCGGCGCCGGATCGTGAACGACGGGACCCTGTTCCTGCGGAACACGACGACTCCCGTGCGGCTGAGCCACGTCGGCGGGAGCGGCTCCCTGGTGCAGTCGGGCGCCGCCACGACCACGCTCACGGGCGGCGCGGTGACCTACACCGGGACGACGACCGTCACGAGGGGCACGCTCGCCCTGCGCTCCGGAGCAACTCTCGCCCACAGCAGGGCGATCCGGCTCACCTCGGCGGGGGCGCGGCTGGACGCGGGCTCCTCGGGGCTGCGGGTCACCACGACGCTCACCGGCAAGGGCACGGTGCGGGGTCCGGTGACGAACGACGGCCTCGTGGTGGGCGGGCTGACGGTGACCGGGGACTACGTCCAGCGCGCGAAGGGCCAACTGGTCCTGCGGGGCGAGCCGTTGAAGGTGGCGGGCGCGGTCCGGCTGGCCGGGTCCTTCGACATGTCCGCCGCCGGGACGGATACCGCCCACGAGATCACCGTCATCGACCACACGGGCCGCTCCCGGACCACCGGCGCCTTCGACGGCCTGCGCGAGGGCGCCCGGTTGAAACTCGTGGACACGGTCTACCGGATCAGCTACCGGGGCGGCGACGGCAACGACGTCGTCCTCACCGCCGACGACGGCGGCCACGGCCCCGCGGCGAACCAGCCCACCCGGGCCGAGTCCGACACGAAGGCGGTGGACACCAGGAGCGCGAACACCGCGGCCGACGCCTTCGGCTGGTGGCCGTACGTCCTGGCAGCCGGCCTCCTGGGCGCCCTGGTGTTCCCGGCGGGCCTGCGCGCCCGGGACAGGGGGCGGCGGAGGGGCGGGCGGCATGCGGCGCAGGGCTGACACCGAGCGGCCGATGATCGCCCGGCGCCGTTTCGACCAGGTCCTGTCGTCAAATCCCCGTCGTCCGCCCGGAGGGCGGGCCTTGCGGCGTCATGGGGGTCCCCCTGCTCGACGAAGCCGAGAGCTTGGGGGGGCGTGCTCTCGGCGTGCCGGGCCTCGGCCCTCGTACTGGACGTACTTGGGTCGGGGCCCGGTGCGGCGAGAGGGCGTGCATGGCGTCGACGGGCAGGCGGGGATTTGACGACAGGGCCTAGCGTCGTGACATGACCAGCAACACCACCCCCGCAGCATCCCCCGGCTTCGTCGAAGCCCTCGTCACCGGGACCGTCGTGCTCGACGGCGGCATGTCCAACCAGCTGGCGTCCGCCGGGCACGATCTGAGCGACGAGCTGTGGTCGGCGCGGCTGCTCGCCGAGCAGCCCGAGGCGGTCACCGAGGCGCACCTCGCCTACTTCATGGCGGGCGCCGACGTGGCGATCACCGCGAGCTACCAGGCCACCTTCGAGGGCTTCGCCCGGCGCGGGATCGATCGTGCGGAGGCGGCCCGGCTGCTCGCGCTCAGCGTGGAGCTGGCCCGGGAGGCGGCACGGCAGGCCCACGACGAGGGGATCGCGCGCCCGCTGTGGGTGGCGGCCTCGGTCGGTCCGTACGGGGCGATGCTCGCCGACGGCTCGGAGTACCGGGGCCGGTACGGGCTGAGCGTCGACGCGCTGGAACGCTTCCACCGCCCGCGTCTGGAGGTGCTGGCGGCGGCCGCGCCCGACGTCCTGGCCCTGGAGACGGTCCCGGACACCGACGAGGCGACGGCACTGCTGCGGGCGGTGCGCGGACTCGGTGTGCCGGCCTGGCTGTCGTACACGATCGACGGGGACCGCACCCGCGCAGGTCAGCCCCTGGACGAGGCGTTCGCCCTGGCCGCCGACGCGGACGAGGTCGTCGCGGTGGGCGTCAACTGCTGTGCTCCCGGGGACGTGGACCGAGCGATCGGGACCGCGGCCCGGGTGACCGGCAAGCCGGTCGTCGTCTACCCCAACAGCGGCGAGACCTGGGACGCCGAGTCCCGCACCTGGACCGGCCGCGCCACGTTCACCACCGAACAGGTCAAGGCGTGGCACGACGCGGGCGCCCACCTGATCGGCGGCTGCTGCCGGGTGGGCCCCCGGGCGATCACGTCGGTTGCGCGTGCGCTGGCGACGGTCTGACCCGACCTGCCCCCGCCCGGGTCGGCGGCGTGCCGTCCGCCCGATGCCTGCGCCCCGCTGCCTGCTCCCCGCTCGCGGCCGCCGGTGACCGGCGGTCGACGAATCAATGCCTGCGGGTCCCCACCGAGCGGCGCAGGCGGCGTACCGCGGACGCCAGTTCCGCGGCGCGCGCGGGTGTCGGTGTGCCGTTGACGGTGCTCGGCTCCGGGGTGTCGCTGTCGGCCGCCGCCGCGGCCCACAGGGCGAGTTCGGCGTCCCGCGGGCCGAATGCAAGGTGCGGTTCACCCTCGCCGAAGATCTGGACAGGATGTTCGGAGTCCCACGGCCGCCAACCCGGATCCCCCGTGTCGGCGAACCGCACCCAGGCCCCGTGCATGGCGTCGCACAGTTCCTTGGGCGCGCCCTCGCCGGCGAGCTTCGCCGAGTCCGGGACGTGCCCCGTGTCGAAGACGAACCCGAGTTCCAGAGCGTGGCAGGCCCCGAGGCCGGGCAGGTTGGAGGGCCAGGCGAACTCGTAGACGTACGACGATCCGGGACGCGCGTCCGCCAGCCGGTGCATCGGGAGGCGCAGCAGATGGTCCGTGACCATCTGGCCGACGATCTCGGCGGTGCCGGCCTCGGGATGCAGCGCGCGGTAGCCGCGCGGCACCTCGTGGCCGCAGTGGCAGCGGGCCATGGCCCCGGCGAGCGCCACCGGCCCGAGCCGGTCCACATGGTCCATGAGGCCGCCCGGCACCAGCCACAGCCGGTACTCGTCGCGGGTCCAGCCCATGAGCAGGTCGACGCCGCCCGCGGCCTCGCCCTCCACCAGGGCCTCCAGCGGGTCGCGCGGGACGATGTCGCCGTCGACGACGATCCCGAACGCGGGACTGCCCAGGACCGGGCTGCTCCGCCGCCCCACCTCGGCCTGGGTGCGCAGCAGCAGGTCGCGGTCGACGGCGGCGAAGGCCTCGGCCGTGGCGGGGACCTTGAGCCGGGCCGCCATACGGCGGACCATCCGCCGTACGCTGTCGCGTTCCGAGGCCTCCGGCGGTCCGCTCTGCAGTACGGCACGGCGGACAAGGCCCTGGGCGCCCGGCGCGGCTATCAGCGCCCCGATGCTGATGGCCCCGGCCGACTGTCCGGCCAGGGTGATCCGGCCCGGGTCGCCACCGAAGGCCGCGATCGACTCGTACACCCATTCGAGCGCGGCCAGTTGGTCACGGAGTCCGGGGTTGGGGGGAGAGTCGGGGAACAGTCCGTAGCCCTCGACGCCGAGCCGGTAGTTGACCGAGACGAGGACGACGCCGTCGCGGGCGAAGCCATGGCCGTCGTACACCGGCACGGACGAGGATCCCCTGGTCAGGGCGCCGCCATGCAGCCACACCAGGACGGGGAGCCGGGCCGCGGGGCCGGGCTGCGGGGTCCAGACGTTCAGATTGAGACAGTCCTCGCCGCCCACGAAGGGGTCGGAGAGGTAGTGCGCGAACACTTCGGAATACGGCGGTTTCGGCGCGGTCGGCCCGAAGGCGCCCGCGTCGCGCACACCGTCCCAGGGCTCGGGCGGCTCGGGAGGCCGGAAGCGGCGGGGCCCGAAGGGCGGGGCGGCGTACGGGATGCCGCGGAACACCGCGACCTCACGCTCGTACCTGCCGCGGACCGCTCCGTAGGGGGTTCTGACCACGGGGCCCGCCGAGTCCTCCGCCATCCGCCCACCAGCTCCTCCCGCGCTCGCGTTCGCACACCGGTGCGGGCCGGTCATGCGTGCCGTCTCACACCGGTAAGACAAGAGGATCACATCGGCTTCCGGTATTCCGGTGCGGAGGGGCCACGGACGGCCGTTCGGGTGACGGCACACCGCCGCCCCCTCTCCGGCCCGCCGGGCACCCTCACTGTTCGAGGTTGCGAAAGCCCGACCCGCCTTGATCCCGCGAATTCCCATGTCTTCACGCCGAGTTGAGCCACACCTATCGTAGGAAGCGCTTTCTGTGGTCGCAACTTTCGATGGTCCTCGGTCGGACCGGAGAGGCGGGTTCGGCGATGGCGCGTGCCGGGGGTGCGAGCGTGGCGGCCGGTCCGACGCTGGCGGTGGTGGCCCGCGAGGCCGGGGTGTCGGTGCCGACGGCGTCGAAGGTGGTCAACGGCCGCGAGGACGTGGCGCCGGAGACCCGCCGCCGGGTCACCGAGGCACTGGACCGGCTGGGTTATGTGCGCAGACCCCGCTTCGACACGGCAAAGGCACCGGGGCTGGTCGACCTCGTCGTGCACTCCCTGGACAGCTCCTGGTCGGGCGCCGTGCTGCACGGGGTGGAGGAAGCGGCGCACGAGGCGGGCCTTGAGGTCGTGGTCTCGGCCGGGCTCAACCGGACCCGGGCGGGCCGCCCGGAGCGCGGCTGGCTGGACAAGCTGACGGCACGCGGCTCGTCGGGAGTGCTGTTCAACCTGGCCGAGCTGTCCCCGGCGCAGTACGCCTGGCTCGACCACCACCGCATCCCGTACGTGATGATCGACCCGGCGCACGAACCGCCGCCGGGCGTGGTGTCGGTCGGCGCGGCGAACTGGCAGGGCGGGGTGACCGCGACCGAGCACCTGCTGACGCTGGGACACGAGCGCGTCGCCGTGATCGCCGGGCACCGGCGCACGATGTGCGGCAGTGCCCGGGTGGCCGGCTACCGGTCCGCGCTCGCCTCGGCCGGGGTGCGCCCGCGTCCGGAGTACGTGCGGCACGCGGGCTTCGACGAGACCACCGCCCGGCTGCGCATGCTGGAACTGCTGGACCTGCCCGAGCCCCCGACGGCCGTGTTCGTCTGCTCGGACCGGATGGCCCTCGGGGTGTACACGGCACTGGCCGAGCGGGGGCTGCGGGTGCCGGACGACATCAGCGTGGTCGGTTTCGACGACCTGCCCGAGGCCCGCTGGGCCACCCCGGCGCTGACCACGGTGCGCCAGCCGCTGTCGGAGATGGCGGCGGCGGGCCTGCGCCTGCTGGTGCGGATGATGCAGGGCGAGCGCCCGGAGGGGACGCGTACGGAACTGTCGACCCGCCTGGTCCGGCGGGCGAGCACGGCCGCGCGGCCCGCGGGGACGGGCGCATGACCCGGTCCCGTCACCCATTCGACTCGGCGTCAACGAGGAGGACAGTCCGACGTCGAGCCCGGCAGACCTCTGCGGAGTCACTCCCCGGCGAGCGGGCCCCGAGCAGACGCATGCCGCGCCGGGGGATTGTGGTGTGAAGGCCGGCGCAGCGCCAGGCGCAGCGGGGGCCCGTAGATGCGGGTTATTTCATCGATCGTCATGGGAGCGACGGGTTCGAGGCGCAGGATGTAGCGCGTCACGACGAGGCCGGCGATCTGCGCACAGAACGCCCCGGCGCGCTTGCGGGCGTCCGCACCGCCGAGCATGGCGGCGATCTTGTCGATCATTTCCCGTTCCATCACCTCCTTGACCAGGCCGGCGATGGCCTGGTCGTGGGTGGCGGCGGCAATCAGTGCGCGCAGCGGGGCCCCCGATTCGGGGTCCTCCCACAAGGCGAGCAGGTCGTGCAGGGCGCGCTGGGGGAAGGTCGCCGGGTCGCCTTCGATGGTGCGGGCGAGAGTTTCCGCCGGGGTGGCGGCCAGGGCGAGGGCCGCGCCGAACAGGCCCTTCTTGGAGCCGAAGTAGTAGCTGACCAGGGCGACGTCGACACCTGCCTCGGCGGCGACGGAACGCAGGGTGACCGCCTGGTATCCGCCTTCGAGGAAGCGTCGGCGGGCGATGTCGAGGATCTGGGCGCGGGTGTCGGGTTTCCCGGCCCTTCTGCCCCGCCCCGAGGAATTCATCATGGTTGAGATTGTACGAGCGGCCGCGTGAATCTGTGCCGGTACCTGCTCCCGCAGCGAAGGACCGACCTCCGTGCTCTCCGATCCGCGACCGCCTGTCCTTGAGGCTCCTGGCCGAGCCGTACGCCAGGGCGCTGTCCTGGCGATCACCTGCCTCGCACTGGCGACCGTGGTCGCCGCGATGGCCTCACTCAACGTGGCGCTGCCCGACATCGCACGCCACACACACGCCGACCAGACCCAGCAGACCTGGATCATCGACGCCTACAGCCTGGTGTTCGCCTCGCTGCTGCTGCCCGCCGGGGCCTTGGGGGACCGGTTCGGCCGGCGCCGGGCGCTCGTCGTCGGCCTGGTGCTCTACGGGGCCGGATCCGTGCTGGCGGCCCTGGCCACCGACCCGAACGTGCTGATCGGGCTGCGTGCGCTGCTGGGGCTGGGGGCCGCGCTGATCATGCCGGCCACCCTGTCGACGATCACCAGCAGCTTCCCGCGCGATCAGCGTGCCCGGGCGGTCAGCGTCTGGGCGGCGGTCGCCGGCGGCAGTGGGGTGCTGGGGCTGCTCGCCTCCGGTCTGCTCCTGGAGTGGTGGTCATGGGAGTCGGTGTTCTGGTTCAACGTGCTGCTCGCCTCGGTCGCGCTGGCCGGAACGCTGGTGTTCGTGCCCGAGTCGGCCGAATCCCGTCCGGCACCGCTCGACGTGGTCGGCGCGGTCCTGGCGGCGGCCGGCGTCGGCGCGCTCGTCTACGCGGTGATCGAGGCCCCGGTGAACGGCTGGAGCGATCCTCTGACCGTCGGCGGCAGCGCGCTCGGCCTGCTCGTCCTCGCGGGCTTCGTCGCCTACGAACTGCGCCGGCGACACCCGCTGCTGGACCCGCGGCTGTTCCGCAACCGCCGCTTCGCGGCCGGATCGCTCTCCCTCACGCTGCAGTTCTTCGCCCTGTTCGGCTTCATGTTCGTGATCATGCAGTACCTGCAGCTGGTACGCGGCTACAGCGCCCTGAGCGCCGCGCTCAGCCTGCTGGCGATGCCCCTCGGGATGATCCCCGCCTCCCGGCTGAGCCCGCTGCTCGCCCAGCGCCTGGGGGTGCGCGGCCCGTGGGTCGCGGGGCTGCTGATGCTCGGCGCCGGTCTGGCCGTCCTGTCCCACCTGGACGGCGCCAGCACGTACGGGCACCTCGCTGCCGGTCTGATTCCGCTGGGCGCCGGTCTGGGGCTGGCGATGCCCCCGGCGACCACCGCCATCACCGACGCCCTGCCCAAGGAACTGCAGAACGTCGGCTCCGCTGTCAACGACCTGGCACGCGAACTCGGCGGCGCCCTGGGTATCGCCGTGCTCGGCAGCCTTCTGACCGCCGCCTACCGCAGCGACCTCCACCTGACCGGCGTCCCGCCGCAGGTCGCCGAAGCGGCCGAGTCGTCGCTGGCCGGCGCCGCCGCCGCGGGCGGCACGGTCCTGCACCAGGCTCAGGCCGCGTTCACCACCGGGCTGCACACCGCCCTGCTCGGCGCCGCCATCACCGCCGTCGTCACCGCCGTCGCCGTGGCCGTCCTGTTGCGCCGCAGTCCCGTCGGCCGGACGCAGGACGCCGTCTCCCTCGATCCGGTGGCTCACGGCGGACAGCAGCGGCCGGAATGACGGAGGACCCGTTGCTCGACAGACTCTTCGGCCTGCCCGCCCACCCGCTGATCGTCCACGCCACCGTGGTCGTCGTACCCACTGCCGCCGTGGCCGTCGCGTTGGCCGCGCTGTGGCCGCGGTTCCGGGTATGGGCGGGACCGCTGCCTCTCCTGCTGAGCCTCACGGCCCTGACCCTGGTCCCGGTGACCGTCAAGTCCGGCGAGTCGCTCGCGCGGCGCCTCGACGAGACAGCCCTGACACAGCGGCACGGTGACCTCGGCCAGGGCCTTCTCCCCTGGGTGGGCGCCCTCACCGTGGCGGCCGCCGCCCTGTTCTGGCTGAACCGTCGGGACGCACACCCCCCGCGCACACAACACCCTGCCCGCTTCCGACTCACCGCCGCGGCGCTCATCCTCCTCGCCCTGGCGGCGGCGACCGGCAGCAGTCTGCAGATCGTCCGCGTCGGCCACAGCGGCGCCGAGGCCGCCTGGACACGACCCTGAACCCCACCGAGTCAATCCCCTGCCCCCCTGTCCCCCTTCCTCAAAGTCCCGAACCCGCCCCGTACAAGGAGACGACCGTTGTCCCTGGGACCCGCACACGAGCACGACCTCCACATCCAGGACGGCCCGCGGGCCGAACCGGACGCGGGCCACCGGACCGACGTCGACGTGCTGATCGTCGGCGCCGGCCCCACCGGCCTGACCGCCGCCTGTGAAGCGATCCGCCACGGCCTGACCGTGCGCATCGTCGACCGCAAACCCTCCCGCTCCACCTTCTCCAAGGCACTGGTCGTCCACGCCCGCACCATGGAGGTCTTCGAAACCATGGGCGTCGCCGACCAGATCCTGGCCGAAGGCACCCGCTTCGCCGCCCTCAACGTGCACACCCGGCGACGCAGCCCCGTACGCGTGGATCTGCTCGGCCTCCCATGGGGTGACACCGCCTACCCCTTCTGGCTGTCGATCCCCCAGTACGCCACCGAACGCGTCCTGGAGGCACATCTCGACCAAGCAGGCGGCAAGGTCGAGTGGGGGGTGACGCTCGATGAGATCCACGACGACCACAACCACGTCCAGGCCGGCCTGGAGCATGCCGGGGGCCGGCACGAGACAGTGCGCGCGCGCTGGCTGATCGGCTGCGACGGCGGCCGCAGCCGCGTGAGGGACGACGCCGGACTCTCCCTGGACCGCTCGGACGCCGGCGCGACCTTCGTCCTGGCCGACGTCAAGACCACCGCAGCACTCCCCGAAGACGAAGGCCACGCCTTTCTCGCCCCCGAGGGACTGCTGCTGATCGTGCCGATGCCCGAGCCCCGCAGATGGCGCATCATCGCCCACGTTCCGCAAGCCCGGCAGGACACGCCCGTCCTCATCGGCGAAGAGTTCCTCGACCTCTTGATCCGACAGCGGTCGGGGATCGCCTTCGGCAGCCACGACGTGACCTGGAAGTCCCAGTTCCGGCTCAGCCACGGCCTGGCCGACCACTACCGCAAGGGACGCGTCTTCCTCGCCGGAGACGCCGCCCACATCCACAGCCCGGTCGGCGGCCAAGGGCTCAACACAGGGGTGCAGGATGCCCACAACCTGCTGTGGAAGCTCGCCGCCGCCCGGCGGACGGGCCCGGCGCAGGCCGATGCCCTGCTCGACAGCTACGAGGCCGAACGACGGCCGGTCGCCCATGCCATGGTGCGCGGCACCGCCCGCGCCACCAGCGTCCTCACCACGCGCAAGGGCATACCCCGCGCGCTGCTCGGCCTCGTCGCCCCGACTGCCCTCGCCCGTCCGTCCGTGCAGGCACGGTTCGGGCGCGGAGTCGGCATGCTCGACATCGCCTACCGCAGCGACTCGTCAGCTCTTGGTGGCGCCCGCGGCCCGCTCACGGCAGGCCGCCGCATGCCCAACCCCCGCCTCGGCAGCGGCGAACGGCTCTATCAGCGCCTCTCCCCTCTCGGCCTGTCCTGGGTCGTGCGGGGACGCCCCGGCGAAACACACCCGCACCACAGCGACCCGCGATGGGCAGGAATCCCCGTGCACTTCCTGCCCGACGACGAACTCACGGACCTGCCCGAACTGACCACGGCAGCACCTGTCGTGCTGGTCCGACCCGACCGCTACATAGCGGCCGTCGGCCAGAGCCTCGCCCCGCCCGCCCAGCCGATTCCGCCGCGCAGGTGGGCGACGAAGTCCGGCTCGGCGTAAGCCTCCTCGGCGTGTCCGAGCGCCGTGTAGAAGACCCGGCCCGCCCCCTGCTCCCGGCACCACACCAGGGGATGGTCCTCCCCCGTCCCTCCGCCGTCGTACGACGCCTCGTCCGCACGTACGAGTACGCGGACCGCACCCCGCGGGTTGGTCCGGAAGTCGTACCACTCGTCGGTGAAGTCCCAGACGGCCGGCAGATGCCGGGTCGCGGGATGCCCCCGGTCCTCGACCACGGCCCTGCCGGGCTGGAACTCCGGGTGCCGGGCAAAGCGGGCGCCGAGGAGTTCGCCGTAGTACGGCCACGCGTACTCGGTACAGGCCGCCGCGTGCACCCCCACGAACCCCCCGCCCGACTCGACGTACCCGGCGAGCCGCTCACGCCCGGCGGGCGTCAGCACCTCCCCACTGGTGGAGAGGAACACGACAGCCGCGTACGCCTCCAGCGGGGCTTCCAGGGCGGCGGGGTCCTCGGTGGCATCCACCTCGAAGTCACCCAGCGCGCGTACGGCTTCGACGGCGGCCGGGATGGAGTCGTGGCGGTAGTCGGTGGTGCGGGTGTAGATCAGCAGCCGGGTAGTCATATGACCGAGTTTCGATGTTCCCGGGACGGGAGTCACGCTCCGTGTCCATGATGATGCATATGGGCACGGTTCGACGCGCACGGAAGAACGCCTCGGCGATGAAGATGGTGGGCGCGCTGCTCGCCCTCCACCGGCAGGCCGCCGGCTACACACAACGGTCGCTGGGCGAGCGGTTCGTCGTCGGCGAGGACATGATCGCGTCGATCGAGCAGGGCAGACGACCGCTGAAGCCGGATCTTGCGGAGCAGTTCGACGAATTCCTGGATACCAAGGGGGCGTTGTCGGTTGCGTTGAGCAAGATGCCGGAGGTGGATCTGGTTCCGTTGTGGGCGGAGGAGTACCTGGACCGGGAGCGGGAAGCGACCGTGATCTCGTGGTACGAGAGCTTGCTGGTGCCAGGTTTGTTGCAGACGGAGGCATACGCGCGGGCCGTGTTCCGCAACAAGGTGCCGGTCTGCGACAAGGACGAGATCGAGCAACTCGTGGCGGCGCGCGTCGAGCGTCACGAGATCCTGCACCGCAGGACGCCGCCGATCCTGAGCTTTGTGCTCTGGGAGGCGGCACTGCTGGATCATCTGGGCGGGGACGAGGTGCACTTGGGACAGGTACGACACCTGCGGCAGTGCGCCGACGTGCCCGGTCTGGCACTCCAGATCCTGCCTCTCGGCCGGACCTCACACGCCGGACTCGCAGGTCCGTTCATTCTTCTTGAGACCCCGGAACACCAGCGGCTGGCCTACACGGAGAACCAGCGCGGCAGCCAACTCATCGCGGATCCGGACGAGGTGGCGATCCTCAATCAGAAGTATGCGATGCTGCGGACTCAGGCCCTCACCACTGAGGACACGAGAGATCTGCTGGACCGCCTTCTGGGAGAGCGATGAGCGATACCACGCTTGAGTGGTTCAAGTCGAGCTACAGCAGTGAGGAGGGCGGCGCCTGCGTCGAAGTCGCCCTCGAACCCACCGCCATCCACATCCGCGACTCCAAGACCCCCACGACCGCCCACCTCACGGTCTCCCCCACCGCCTGGACCGCCTTCCTGAAGCTGCCCCGCTAGCAGCGCAGGGAGCCGTGCCGCACGAATGTTCCACAGGAAGGCGGCATTTCACTTGGGGTGGCTCTCTTGAACGGGGGCAGCGGCGCCCCTAGCCTCAGCCGGAATGAATGCCATCCCCCCACTCCTGGACCACCTCGTCCTGGCAACGCCCGACCTCGCGGCGACGGTCGCCGAGTTCACCGAGCGGACCGGTGTGGTACCCGCTCCCGGTGGTGTGCACGTCGAGCTCGGCACCCGTAACTACCTGGTGTCGCTGGGCAGTTCCAGCTATCTGGAGATCATCGGTCCGGACCCGGAGCAGGAGACTCCGTCGGACCTGCACGCCTTCGGGGTCGACGGGCTGACCGGACCGCGCACGGTGACCTGGGCGATCAGCCCGCCCGACCTGGACGCGGCGGTCGCGACGGCCCGGGCGCGGGGGTTCGACCCCGGTCCCACGTACCCGATGAGCCGCCGCGCCCCCGGGGGGACCCTGTTGGAGTGGCGGCTGACCTATACCGCGCACCCTTCGGGGCTGGTGCCGTTCCTGATCGACTGGGGTCGTTCCGTCCACCCGTCCGCGTCGGGGCTGCCCGTCACGCCGCTGGTGGAGGTCTCGGCCACCGCCCCCGACCCGGACGAGATCCGTGCCCCGTTGACCGCCCTGGGCACCGAACTCCGCCTCAGCGAGGGGCCGGTGGGTATCGCCTTCACCGTGAAGACGCCCAAGGGGCCCGTGACCTTCGACTAGCTGGACGGGCTCGCGCGGATCACCGCCTGGTCTCCCCGTGGCCCGAACAGGTGCAGGATCTCGACGGCGTTCGGGCCCGCCGGGCCGAACCAGTGCGGCTCCCTGGTGTCGAACTCGGCCACTTCGCCGGGGCGCAGCGTGAAGTCGCGTTCCCCGAGGACGATGCGCAGCTCGCCCGCGAGGACGTAGAGCCACTCGTAGCCGTCGTGGGTCACCAGCTTCGGTTCGCGGGGCGACAGGACCTGCTTGAACACCTGCACCCGGCCGGGGTACTGGGTCAGCGGCACGAGGACGCTGCCCTGACCGTGGCGCTGGGGCTTGAGGTGCACGCGCGGGTCGCCGGTGGCGGGTGCGGCCACCAGTTGGTCGAGTGCGACACGGTGCGCACGCGCAAGCGGGATGAGCAGGTCGAGGGTCGGGCGCCGTTTGCCGGATTCGAGCCGGGACAGCGTGCTGACGGAGATCCCGGTCGTCGCCGCGAGGTCCTCCAGCGTGAGTCCGCGGTCGCGGCGGAGGGTGCGCAGCCGGGGGCCGATGCCGTCGATTATCTGTTCCACTTCCGCGTCCACGGAGTCCAGTTTTGCAGCCTTCGCAAGAACGCTGGGCCGCGGTGGCCGTCCGGTCGGACTCTTGCCGGGCTGAGACTCCCGGACGTGAGAGGCAGACCGTGACCACGACGACACATCCTGTTCCGCCGCCCCTTTTGAGCGCGCGCAGACGCTGGACGGTGCTGGCCGTCTGCTGTCTGAGCATGTTCCTGGTGGGTCTGGACACGACCATCGTGAACGTGGGCCTGCCCGCCATCGGGCGCGGCCTGGACGTCGGGACGCGCGGCCTGGAATGGACCGTGGACGCCTACACCCTCGTCCTGGCCGGTCTGCTGATCTCCTCGGGCGCGCTGGCGGACCGGTTCGGACGCCGGCGGGTGTTCCAGAGCGGGCTGGTCGTGTTCGGCACGGCCTCGCTGGTCTGCGCGGCGGCCCCCACGGCCGGCGCGCTCATCGCGGCCCGTGCCGTGCAGGGGATCGGCGCCTCGATGCTGAGTCCCGTGGCTCTGGCGATCGTGGTGAACGCGATGCCCGACCCGAGGGAACGGGCACAGGCGATCGGCGTCTGGGCCTCGGTCTTCGGACTGAGCATGGCCGCCGGTCCCGTCACCGGCGGCGCTCTCCTCGCGGGGTTCGGCTGGCGGTCGCTGTTCTGGATCAACGCGCCGGTCGTGGTGGCCGCCCTCGTCCTCAGCGCGGTGTTCGTACCGGAGTCCCGGACGGCGCAGCGGGTACGGCGGCTCGACGTCCCGGGTCAGACTCTGCTGACCGTGGTCATCGGGGTCTCGGTCGGTGTGCTCATCGAGGGGCCGCACATCGGCTGGACGTCACCCGTGGCGCTGACGGCGTACGCGCTCGCCGTCCTGGCGACGCTGGTGTTCGTACGGGTCGAGTCCCGCCGGCCCGAGCCACTGATGGATCTGGCGCTGTTCCGGCGTCCGGCGTTCACCGGCGCGGTGCTCGGCGCCGTCGCGGTCTTCGTCGCCCTGAACGTGACGCTGCTCCTCAACACCCTCTATCTGCAGCAGACCCGGGGGTGGACACCCCTGGCCGCGGGGACGGCGACCTTGCCGATGGCGATCGCGGCGACCGTCTGCGCGCCCCTGTCCGGACGTCTGGTCGGCCGCATCGGGCCGCGGCTCCCGCTCGTCCTGGCCGGCGCCTTCCTCACGGCGGGCGGCCTCTGCCTGGTCGGGCTCGGCCGGAACACGAGTGTGTTCCTCCTCCTGTCGGCCTACGCCCTCATCGGCGTCGGATTCGGTTTCGCCAACGCCCCCATCACCAACACCGCGGTGAGCGGGCTGCCGCCGAGCCGGGCCGGTGTGGCCGGGGCGATCACCTCCACCGCCCGCCAGTTCGGCGCCGCGCTCGGCATCGCCCTGGCCGGCGGCCTGGTCGCGGGCACCGCCCCGGCGGGGCTCGCCCACGCCTCCCGTCCCGGCTGGCTCCTGGTCGCGGGCTGCGGGCTGTCCCTGTTCGCCATGGCGCGAAGAATGACACGCAAGGATTGACGCGCGAGGCACGGCCCTGACCCATCGCGCCGGCCCCGCCCCCCTCACGTCCGATTCCTTCAAGACCACGCACCGCCACCCCGCCTACGGTGACCCCATGACTCCACGATTCGCCGTGATCGGCGTGGTGGCCTCCGACCTGGCCGCCTCGCTCGCCTTCTACCGCCGTCTCGGGCTCGTCTTCCCCGAGGGCGCCGAGGACCAGCCGCATGTCGAGGCCGAACTGCCCGGTGGGCTCACCCTTGCCCTGGACACCGAGGCAACCGTCCGCTCCTTCCACCCCGAATGGCAGCCACCGGCCGGCGGGGGCCGGGTGGGGCTCGCCTTCCGGTGCGGGTCACCCGCCGAGGTCGACACCGTGTACGAGGACCTGGTGGGCGCCGGTCACCACGGCGAACTCAAGCCGTGGGACGCCTTCTGGGGCCAGCGGTACGCCACCGTGCACGACCCCGACGGCAATGGCGTCGACCTCTTCGCACCGCTACCGACCGCCGACTAGCCGCCCCAACGGCACACTCGCCAACTCCTTCACGTCCCGCGCCAGATGGGGCTGGTCCGCGTAACCGGCACGGACCGCCGTCTCCGCGAACGGCACACCGGAGCGGGCCAGCGCGAGCGCCCGCTGCATCCGCAGGATCCGGGCCAGGGTCTTGGGGCCGTAGCCGCAGGCGGCCAGGCAGCGGCGGTGCAACTGGCGTGCGCCCAGGCCGAGTTCGTCGGCGGTCGTGGCCACCGGGCGGCCCGCGTCCAGGGCGGTGACCAGCCGCCGCAGCAGGGGGTCGGGCGGGTCCAGGTCCGCCGCCCGCTCCAGCGCGATCTCCTCCAGGGCCGTCGCCGGGTCCGCCGCCGCGTCGATCCGGGCGCGCAGGCGTCGTACCTCCCGGGCCGGCCACAGGTCGGCCAACTCCACGCGCCGGTCGCGGAGTTCGGCGGCCGGTACGCCCAGGAAGGCGGGCGCGGTGCCGGGGTAGAAGCGCAGGCCCGCCCAGCGCACGGCGGGGCCTTCGGGGACGTGGGCGCGGGTGTCGGGGCCCGCGACCAGCAGCCGTCCCTCGCTCCACAGCAGGTCCATGCAGCCGTCGGGCAGGACCGGCAGGACGGCGGGGTGCTCCAGGGTGCGGCGCCACACCACGGCGCCGGTCAGCCGGGACGCCCGCTCCTCGTACACGTACGCCAGGCTACGCCGCCCGGGTCCGGTGCTCCTGCGGGCTGACGCCGTACACCCGTTTGAACGCGTTGGAGAGGGCGAACGCGCTGCCGTAGCCGACCTGGCGGGCGATGGCGCCGATGGTGTCCTCGCTGTCGCGCAGGCGGTCGGCGGCGAGCGCGAGGCGCCAGCCGGTGAGGTAGGACATCGGGGGTTCGCCGACCAGGTCGGTGAAGCGGCGGGCGAGCGCGGCGCGGGAGACTCCGGCCTTGGCGGCGAGGGACGCCACGGTCCAGGGATGCGCCGGGTCGTCCTGCAGCAGCCTCAGCACCCGGCCTACCACCGGATCCGCGAGCGCCCGGTACCAGGCGGGGGCCGCCGCCTCCGGGCGGGAGAACCAGGCCCGGAGCGCGGCGATGACCAGCAGGTCGAGGAGGCGGTCCAGGACGACCTCCTGGCCCGGTTCGTCGCGCACGATCTCCTCCATGAGGAGCGGGGTGAGCGGGCACTGCCACACGTCGGTGGTGAGGGAGAGGAGCGGCGGGAGGGCGTCCAGCAGGCGGCCGCTGATCTCGCCCTGCATGAGGTACGTGCCGATGAGCATGACGGTGGAGCCGTCGAGGCGGTCGCCCCACGTTCGTACGCCCAGGTCCATGGAGCCCCGCAGGGAGGTTCCGTCGGGGTAGCGGCACTCGCCGCCCGGCAGGATCAGCGCCTGGGGGGCGGTGTCCGGGGCGTCGGCGCAGGTGTACGGGTCCGGGCCGCGCGCTATGGCCAGGTCACCGGTGCGCAGCCGCACCGGCTCGCCGCCGGCGTCGGGCAGGATCCAGGAGTCGCCTCGGACCATGAGCATGACCGTGAGCGGGGCGCGGTCCTCTACCCGTACGGCCCAGGGCGGGTCGAAGCACGCCCGGATCATGAAGGCGCCACGTGCGCGTGGGCCCTCCAGCAGGCCTGCGAGAGCGTCCATGGGGTCAGCGTAGACGTGCGCTTATGGGAATGAGCCGTTCAGCGATGGCCGCCCGGGGTGGGCGGGAGTTGACTCGACGGCATGACACAGAACGCATCGCAGACACAGGACATGACCGTGGTGGTGACGGGCGCGTCGGGTCGTACCGGGCGCCGGGTGGCGGATGCCGCGCGGGCGGCGGGGCTGACCGTGCGGGAGGCCACGCGGGCGCGGGGCTTCGACTGGCAGGACCGGTCGACCTGGGCGGACACGCTGCGGGACGCCGACGGGGCGTATCTGGTGTACCCGTCGGACGTGGGCTCGCCGGAAGCGGCCCTGGCGGTGGGACTGCTCGCGCACGAGGCGGTCTCCCTCGGCGTACGGCGGCTGGTCCTGCTGTCGTCACGGGGCGAGGAGATGGCGCGGCCGACCGAGGAGGCGCTGCGGGAGTCGGGGGCGGACTGGACGGTCGTACGGTCCGCGTGGTTCGCACAGAACTTCAGCGAGGGTCCGCTGGTGGAGGGGCTGCGGGAGACCGGCGAGCTGATCTTCCCGGGCGGCGATGTGCGTGAGCCCTTCATCGACGTACGGGACGTCGCGGACGTGGTGGTGGCGGTGCTCAGCGCACCCGACGACCGCTACGTCGGCCAGTCCCTGGCCATCACCGGCCCCCGCCTGCTGACCTTCGGCGAGGCGATCGCGGAGATCTCGGCGGCGACGGGCCGCGAACTGACCTACCGCCCGGTGCGGCCCCGCGAGTACGGCGAACACCTGGCAGGCTTCGGCGTACCGCCCCAGGAGGTCGACTTCCTGGTAGACCTGTTCGATTCCCTGCTCGACGGCCGCAACGCCTACCTCACGGACGGCGTACGCGAGGTACTGGGCCGCAACCCCCGAGACTTCACAGACTTCGCCAGGGAGGCCGCGGCGGCGGGCGCATGGAAGCGGTGACGGACGGCTGCGCCCACCACCGCCCCGGGCAAGAGCCCCGGAGCCAACGCCCTCGGAAGCGTCACCTGTCCTGGTGTGAGCCGTCCCTGCTCGGTTTGTGTGTGTGGTGGGTGCTCTTCACGTGGGTGCGGAGGCGGGCCGTTACGTCCTCCGGGGGGAGGAAGCGGGACCAGCGTTCCGGGAATTCGGACGGCATGTCGGGGTCGTCGGGGTCGGCCTCGCGGGCCGCGGCCACGCGGGCCACGTACTCGGCGACCTCCGCCTCCCGGAGGCGTTCGTTCGCGGCGCGGGCCGCTGCCGTGGCGGCGGCCGGCCAGACGCGGTCGATCGCGGCGTTCATCGCGGCGCCGACCAGCACCGCGAAGGCGGACACACCGATCCACAGGAGTACGGCGACCGCGGCGGCGAGGGAGCCGTAGATCGTGGCGCCCTCGATGGTGTTCGTGAGGTAGATGCGCAGCAGGAAGCTGCCCAGGACCCACATCGCGAGGGCGACCAGCGCGCCGGGCACGTCCTCGATCCACGGGGAGCGGACCGGCACGGACACGTGGTACAGCGTCGTCAGGAAGACGATCGACAGGATGATCACGACGGGCCAGTACAGGACCTGTACGACCGTCTCCGACCACGGCACGATCCGCACCACCGCGTCCGGCCCCGCCACCATCAGCGGCAGCGCCACCGAGCCGATCAGCAGCGCCACGATGAACAGCAGGAACGCCATGATCCGGGTCTTGACGATGCCCCGGACGCCGTCGAGGCCGTACATCACGGTGATCGTGTCGATGAAGACGTTCACCGCGCGCGAGCCCGACCACAGGGCGAACAGGAAGCCGATGGAGATGACGTCGGGCCGGCCGCCCTTCATCACGTCGTGCAGGATCGGCTCCGCGATCTCCCGCACGCCCTTGTCGGACAGCACGGTGCGCGACGCCTCCAGGAGGTTGTTCTCCAGGCTGGCGATGGTGTCGGCGCCGGTCCAGGCGTCGACGTAACCGAGCAGCCCGATCAGGCTGAGCAGCAGGGGCGGCACGGACAGCAGCGTGAAGAACGCCGCCTCGGCGGCGAGGCCGAGGATGCGGTACTCCATGCACGAGTCCACCGTGTCCTTCAGCAGCAGCCAGGCGGTCCTGCGCTTGGAGACGTTCCGGTAGAGGGCTCGGGCCCGGTGGAGCCGACCGGCCGGCTGCTCGGGGGGTTCGCTTGCTGGCTGCACGACCTAAAGGTATCCGCCGCGCCGCACCGTCCTCACCTTCCGGGGTGATCACCGGACAGCTCCGGCGGGCGCCGACCGGAGCGGACGCGTCCGGTCCGGCCACTGTGTCAGTCTGGTGACCACCGCCGTCGCCCCCGGGGTAGGTTCGCAGACATGGCACGCACCACCACCCACACCGTGACGAACCAGGCTCCGCCGCTGGTCGGATACGACGTCTTCGGCGCCGACCGCGCCCTGGTGGAGGCCGTCGAGCGGCACACCGACGCCGCCGTGCTGGACGAGGTGCTCGACGAGCTGTCCGCGCTGGGCAGGAGCACGGGCTCGGCGCAGGTGCAGGAGTGGGGGGTGCAGGCGAACGAGAACCCGCCCCGGCTGCGCACCCACGACCGGTACGGCAACCGGATCGACGAGGTCGACTTCCATCCGGCCTGGCACCGGCTGCTCGGCAAGGGAATCGGGGCCGGGCTGACCGCCGCCTGGGTGCGTCCGGCCGGGCATGTGCGCCGGGCCGCCGGGTTCCTGGTCTGGACCCAGGCCGAGGCGGGCAACGGCTGCCCGCTGTCGATGACCCACGCGGCGGTGCCCGCGCTGCGCACCGACCCGGAGCTCGCCGCCGAGTGGGAGCCGCTGCTGACCTCCACCCTGTACGAGCGCGAGCTGCGGCCGGCCCGACAGAAGGCCGGGGTGGTGTTCGGGATGGCCATGACCGAGAAGCAGGGCGGCAGCGACGTACGCACGAACACGACAGCCGCGCGGCCGCTGGCCGAGGCCGGGACGTACGAGCTGACCGGGCACAAGTGGTTCTGCTCGGCGCCGATGTCGGACGGCTTCCTGGTGCTCGCGCAGGCGCCCGGCGGGCCGACCTGTTTCCTCGTGCCGCGGGTGCTGGCGGACGGCACGCGCAACACGTTCCTCATCCAGCGGCTGAAGGACAAGCTGGGCAACCGGTCCAACGCCTCCGCGGAGGTCGAGTTCGACGGGACCTGGGCGCGCCGGGTGGGCGAGGAGGGGCGCGGGGTGCGCACCATCATCGGGATGGTGGCGGCGACCCGGCTGGACTGTGTGCTCGGCTCGGCGGGGCTGATGCGGCAGGCGGTGGCGCAGGCGGTGCACCACTGCACGCACCGTGCGGCGTTCGGCGGGAAGCTGGTGGACAAGCCGCTGATGCGCAACGTCCTGGCGGACCTGGCGCTGGAGTCGGAGGCGGCGACGGCTCTCGGGCTGCGGCTGGCGGCCGCCTACGACGACGGGGGCGAGCAGGAGCGGGCGTTCCTGCGGCTGGCGGTGCCGGCCGCCAAGTACTGGGTGACCAAGCGCTGTACGCCGGTGGCGGCGGAGGCGGCCGAGTGTCTGGGCGGCAACGGCTACGTCGAGGAGTGCGGGATGCCTCGGCTGGTGCGCGAGTCGCCGCTCAACTCCATCTGGGAGGGCGCCGGGAACGTCCAGGCGCTGGATGTGCTGCGGGCGCTCCAGCGGGAGCCGGATGCCTTCAACGCCTATCTCCTGGAGGTGGGCCGGGCGCGCGGCGCCGACCACCGTCTCGACGCGGCCGTGAAGAATCTGCTGGCCGAACTGGGTGACCTGGAGGGCGTCGAGGGGCGGGCCCGGCGGCTGGTGGAGCGCATGGCGCTGGTGCTGCAGGGGTCGCTGCTGGTGCGGTACGCGCCGCCGGAGGTCGCCGACGCGTTCTGTGCGTCCCGGCTGGGCGGCGACTGGGGCGCGTCGTTCGGGACGCTGCCGTACTCGCTGGACCTCGCCTCGGTGGTGGACCGGGCCCGGCCGGCGGGCTGAGCTGCGGGCACGGGTCGCGGGGGTGATGCTGCGCCGACACGGCACCACCCCCGCTTCACGGCCCCCGTTCGAGGCCACGAACGCCGCTCGGAACGGCGCTGCTCAAGTTTCAGACACCCTCGGCCCGTCCACCAGGGTTGCAAGGGGTTGCAACTTGCTGGCATATATGCGCGGAGCGTTCCCCTCCACCGCGCCCGAAACGGCACTATGAGACCAGCAGTCGGACCGGAAACCGCCGCCCGGACGGCTTGACACGCATGTGTTCGCAAGTGTTTCCGGGAGGATCCCAGTGGCGAACCCGCCGATGAACGTGGCGCAGCTCGCGGCCGTCGACGTGGCACAGGCGGCTCGGTTGCTCAGCGAGGTGCGCGAGGCCGCACTCGCCGGTCAACGTGCGCGGATGGCGCCCCGCCCCGTGATCGGGCAGTCGTGGGGGCGGATGCTGCGCAACGGGGTGGATCCGGACCATGACGTCAGAACGGGGCTGCTCAGTCCCGAAGAGGTGCGGCGCAGGCGGGAGGAGTCACCGCTGCGGCATGTCCTGCCGGTGCTGCGGGAGGGTCTGCTTTCGGTCGCCGACATCGCCCACCACATCATGGTGGTCGCCGACGCGGACGGCAGGGTGCTGTGGCGCGAGGGCAGTTCGCCGGTGCTGCGCAAGGCGGACGGGATCGGTTTCGAACTGGGCGCGGACTGGCGGGAGGACGTCGTCGGCACCAACGGCGTGGGCACCGTGGCCGTGGTGCGCAAGCCCGTCCAGGTCTTCGCCGCCGAGCACTTCGCCCGGTCGCACACCTCCTGGACCTGTGCCGGCGCCCCGATCACCGACCCCCGGGACGGCAGGCTGCTCGGTGTGGTCGACGTCAGCGGCGCGCTGGAGACGATGCATCCGGCTACCCTCGCCTGGGTCGACTCGGTGGCGAAACTCGCCGAGGCGCGGCTGCGGGAGCTGCATCTGACCTCGCTGGAGCGGCTGCGCGCGGTGGCGGCGCCGGTGCTGGCGCGGCTGGCCGGGCAGGCGCTGGCGGTGGACCGGGACGGCTGGACGGCGGCGGTCACGGGGATGCCGTATGTACGGCGCCTCGCGCTGCCCAAGTCGATGTCGGCGGGCCGCCGGTGGCTGCCGGCCTTCGGTCTGTGCGCGGTGGAGCCGCTGGCCGGGGGCTGGCTGGTGCGCGCGGTGGACGAGCCGCCGGCGTCGGACGCCGCCCGGGTCGTGCTGGATCTGACGCAGCCGCGCCGCTGGTCGGTGTCCGTCTCCGGCAGCGCGGGCGCCTGGTCCCGTGAACTCAGCCCCCGGCACGCCGAGTTGCTCTATCTGCTGGCGGTGCGCCGCTCGGGGCGCAGTGCGGCGGGGCTGGCCGAGGACATGTTCGGTGACCCGTCCCGTACGGTGACGGTACGTGCGGAGATGTCGCGGATCCGACGGTATCTGGGGGCGTTCCTGGAACACCGGCCGTATCGTTTCTGCGAGGACGCCGAAGTCGAGGTGCTGCTGCCCGAGGACCCCCGTGACCTGCTGCCGCACTCGACGGCACCGGCGGTCACACAGCGGTGGGCGGCCACGCACACGCCGTAAGAGGGTACCGCCGGGGCATATGCCGTGTACCGATTCGGCACATCCGGGGGGCATCTTCCGCATATTTGCAGGGTCTTCTGCCTCTGTCGCACCTTGCTGCCGTAGCATCCCCTCTACGGGCCTCCCCACCTGCTCCTCGGTCAACGTACGGACCATCAGGCGCAGTTGGCTCGCCGAGGAGGAAGCATGAAGCAACGCGGCAGACATCGCCGGCGCAAGCGGGGCCGCGCCCTGCGCGCGTTCCTGACCGGAACCGCCCTCGCGCTCACCGCGGCCGCCACCATGATCAGCGCCTCGCAGGCCACGGTCGCCGACAGCCCGGGTGCGCTCAAGCCGATAACCTCCTCCGCCGGGACCGGGCCGCTGCGGCTCCGGGAGCAACTGGTGCCGCGGGCCGCGCTCGACCGGCTGGCCGGCGCGATGGGCCGCCCGGTCGGTGTCTCCGCCGTACTGAAGGGCGCCGACCGCGCCCTGCTCGACGCCGCCGACTGCACCGCCGCCGCGCGGGAGTCGCTGCCCGTCGCACCGCGGGCCGCGCACGCGTACTGCTGGGACCCCTCCGACACCGCCGACCCCAACTGGCGTCCGGCCTCGGTGACCACCTCCGGGGACGCCGACGACGACGGCGTCTGGGGCGAGAACCGGGTGATCCTGTCCGGCTGGACGCACAGCGCGAGGACCGGCCCCGCCGCCGAGCGGGGACTGGCCCGGGTCGCCTTCGTCGACGCCGACGACCCCGCCCGCCTCGCCTACAGCTGGGTCCTGCTCGTGGTCCCCACCGCCGACGGCCGCGACTACCGGGGCCTGGCCTCGACCGTCTCCGGCATGGTCTGGTACCAGGACAAACTGCTGGTCACAGCCGGTACGGGGAAGTCCGAGGCGCTCTACGTCTACGACCTGGACCGCATCCAGCGCACCACCGTCGACGGTCCGTCGATCGGCCGGGTGGCGGGCGGCTGGTCGGCCGACGGCTACCGGTATGTGATGCCCGCGGTGGGCACGTACCGCTTCCCCGCCGGACGCTGCGGCACGGACGGGCCGCCCTGCCCCGGCGGCCTCTCCCTGGATCGCGGATCGGCGCCCGACAGCCTCGTGCTGAGCGAGTGGACTCCGCCCGACAGTGACCGGCACGCCCGGCTGTGGCGCTACGCCTTCAGCGGCGACCCCGCCCGCGGCGGTCTGCTCGCCGCGGACTCCGCGGGGCGGGTGGACGCGGTCGAGGCCTTCGAGACCCGGGCGGCCGGGATCCGGGGCGTACTGGCCTACCACTCGCCCGGGACGACACGGACCTCCTGGTACGTCGGACGCCCGGCCGATTCCCCGGACGGCCGCGGCACCCTGTGGCGCCAGGACACCTCGGGAGCGAAGGCCGCCCGCTGCGGCTCGGACGCCACACACCACTGCTGGACCGAGGGCGCGGGCTCGCTCTCCTACTGGCAGGAGACCGGCGAGGTGTGGTCGCTGTCGCACCGGATGCTCTTCTCCGCCCCACTGAGCTCGATCGACAGTTCGCTGGGGTAGATGGTTCCCTGGCCTGCATGAGCAGCATCACCGTGACCACCTGGTCCCTGGAACAGACGTCCCCGGCCGACCTCCTCCCCGCCGCCGCTCCCGACGGCGACGTCCGGATCGTCCGCTCCGAGGTGCCCTCCCCCGAGTTCAGCCGGTTCCTCTACGCCTCGGTCGGCGGCGACATCCTCTGGACCGACCGTCTCGGCTGGAGCTATGCCCAGTGGCAGGAGCACCTGGACCGGCCGGGCGTGGAGACCTGGGTGGCCCACGACCGCGGCACCCCCGCCGGCTATGTCGAGCTCGACCCCCAGGACGACGGCGCCGTGGAGATCGTCTACTTCGGTCTCATCCCCGCGTTCCGGGGCCGGCGCATCGGCGGCCATCTGCTCTCGTACGGGGCGGCCCGGGCCTGGGACCTGGCGGAACGCTGGCCGCAGCGCGTCCCGACCAAGCGGGTGTGGCTGCACACCTGCAGCAAGGACGGCGAGTTCGCGATGGACAACTACCAGCGCCGGGGCTTCAAGCTGTTCGACACCAAGGTCGAGCCGGAGCAGGAGCAGCCCACCCCGGGTCCCTGGCCCGGCGCATACCCGGTCTGACCTGCATCGACAAGACCCGGCACCAACTGTGTGATCGACGACACCCTTGTCCCGCATACCGAGACAAGGGTGTCCACATGACGGACGAAGCTGGACTGAGTCCAGATTGCCATGACACGCTTCCGTCATGTCTGGAACTGGAATTGCCTTGGTGAGTCGGCGGCACGTCGACCTCGGCCGCATGTCCAGCGCCATCTGTCCGGCGAGCTGACAGTCCCAGCACCGCCGAGTTCCCTGACATTCCCCGCCTCCTGCGCAGTGCCGCGCACGTATGCCCTCATGTGCCCATACGCGCAGGTCAGAGCCGCTTTCCGCCTGTCCCGAAGGACGTAGAACCATGGCCGCCACCCCGGAGAACCCTGCCGCCTCGGCGCCCCGACGCAAGGTGAGCCGTCACCGCGGCGAGGGTCAGTGGGCCGCGGGTCACTTCACCCCGCTCAACGGCAACGAGCAGGTCAAGAAGGACGACGACGGTCTCAATGTGCGGACACGCATTGAGACGATCTACTCCAAGCGTGGCTTCGACTCCATCGACCCCAGCGATCTGCGCGGGCGTATGCGCTGGTGGGGGCTGTACACCCAGCGGCGCCCCGGAATCGACGGCGGCAAGACCGCGATCCTGGAGCCGGAGGAGCTGGACGACGAGTACTTCATGCTGCGGGTGCGGATCGACGGCGGTGCGCTGACCACCCAGCAGCTGCGGGTCATCGGTGAGATCTCCCAGGAGTTCGCGCGCGGCACCGCGGACATCACCGACCGGCAGAACGTGCAGTACCACTGGATCCGGATCGAGGACGTCCCCGCGATCTGGGAGCGGCTGGAGGGTGTGGGCCTGTCCACCGTCACCGCCTGCGGCGACACGCCGCGTGTGATGATCGGCTCGCCTGTCGCGGGCATCGCCGAGGACGAGATCATCGACGCCACTCCCGCGCTGGAGGAGATGAAGCGCCGCGTCCTGAACAACAAGGCGTACTCCAACCTCCCCCGCAAGTTCAAGACGGCCATCTCGGGGTCGCCGCTCCTTGACGTGGTGCACGAGATCAACGACGTCGCGTTCGTCGGTGTGCGCCACCCCGAGCACGGACCGGGCTTCGACGTATGGGTCGGCGGCGGTCTGTCCACCAACCCCAAGCTGGGCGTGCGGCTCGGCGCCTGGGTGCCCATCGACGAGGTGCCGGACGTCTACGAGGGCGTCATCTCGATCTTCCGTGACTACGGCTACCGCCGGCTGCGCAACCGGGCCCGGTTGAAGTTCCTCGTCGCCGACTGGGGCGCGGAGAAGTTCCGGCAGGTGCTGGAGGACGAGTACCTGGGCGGGCGCAAGCTGATCGACGGACCCGCTCCCGAGCAGCCCGTCCAGCAGTGGCGCGACCACATCGGTGTGCACCGGCAGCAGGACGGCCGGTACTACGTCGGGTTCGCGCCGCGGGTCGGCCGCGTCGACGGCGCCACGCTCACGAAGATCGCCGAGCTGGCGGAGGCCCACGGTTCGGGCCGGGTGCGCACCACCGTCGAGCAGAAGATGATCGTCCTCGATGTCGAGGAGGGGCAGGTCGACTCGCTCGTCGAGGGCCTGGAGGCGCTGGACCTCACCGCCCGGCCGTCCTCGTTCCGGCGCGGCACGATGGCCTGCACCGGCATCGAGTTCTGCAAGCTCGCCATCGTCGAGACCAAGCAGCGCGGCGCGCAGCTGATCGACGAACTGGAGCGCCGCCTGCCGGACTTCGACGAGCCCCTCACCATCAACCTCAACGGCTGCCCGAACGCCTGTGCCCGTATCCAGGTGGCGGACATCGGTCTCAAGGGCCAGCTCGTCGTGAACGACCAGGGCGAGCAGGTCGAGGGCTACCAGGTGCACCTCGGTGGCGCGCTGGGCCTGGAGGCCGGGTTCGGCCGCAAGGTCCGCGGTCTGAAGGTGACGTCGGACGAACTGCCCGACTACATCGAGCGGGTGCTGAAGCGCTTCCAGGCCGAGCGCGAAGCCGACGAGCGGTTCGCCACCTGGGCCGCGCGAGCTTCAGAGGAGGCCCTGTCGTGAGCGAGCGGGCTGCCCCCTTCTACTGCCCCTACTGCGGCGACGAGGACCTGCGTCCGAGCGAGCAGGGCCACGGCGCCTGGGAATGCGCGGCCTGCAACCGCGCATTCCAGCTGAAGTTCCTCGGGCTGCTGGCCCGGGGGGTTCAGCGAGCCGACAACGGAGGGGATCAGACATGACGACGGCTCAGGAAGAGCGCACCGCCGAGGAGTTGAAGGCACTGGCCGAGCGGGCCGGACGCGAGCTGGAGGACGCCTCCGCGCTGGAGATCCTCCAGTGGGCGGCGGACACCTTCGGCAAGCGCTTCTGCGTGACCTCCTCCATGGAGGACGCGGTGGTCGCGCATCTCGCCTCCCGCGCGATGAAGGGCGTCGACGTCGTCTTCCTCGACACCGGCTACCACTTCCCGGAGACCATCGGCACCCGTGACGCGGTCGAGGCCGTGATGGACGTCAACGTCATCACGCTCACGCCGCGCCGGACGGTGGCCGAGCAGGACGCGGAGTACGGCCCGAGGCTGCACGACCGCGACCCGGACCTGTGCTGCAAGCTGCGCAAGGTCCAGCCGCTGGAGGAGGGCCTGAAGGACTACCAGGCCTGGGCGACCGGCCTGCGCCGCGACGAGTCCCCGACCCGGGCGAACACCCCGGTCGTCGGCTGGGACGAGAAGCGCCGGAAGGTCAAGATCTCCCCCATCGCCCGCTGGGCGCAGGAGGACGTGGACGCGTACGTCGCCGAACACGGCGTACTGACCAACCCCCTGCTGATGGACGGCTACACCTCCGTGGGCTGCGCCCCCTGCACCCGCCGCGTCCTGGAGGGCGAGGACGCGCGGGCCGGCCGCTGGGCGGGCCGGGCCAAGACCGAGTGCGGGCTGCACGGCTGACATGACCGTGCCTTCTACGACATTGGAGAACGACGTGACGACCGGAGCCACCGTCTGGCTCACGGGTCTGCCGAGCGCCGGCAAGACCACCATCGCGCACGAGCTGGCCGGCCGGCTGCGCGAGGAGGGCCACCTCGTCGAGGTGCTCGACGGCGACGAGATCCGCGAGTTCATCTCGGCGGGCCTCGGCTTCAGCCGCGAGGACCGGCACACCAACGTGCAGCGCATCGGCTTCCTCGCCGAACTGCTGGCCCGTAACGGCGTCAAGGCGCTCGTCCCGGTCATCGCGCCCTACGCCGACAGCCGCGAGGCGGTGCGCAAGCGCCACCACGAGAACGGGACGACGTACCTGGAGGTGCACGTGGCCACCCCGGTCGAGGTGTGCTCCGTACGCGATGTGAAGGGTCTGTACGCCAAGCAGGCCGCGGGCGAGCTGTCGGGGCTCACGGGGGTCGACGACCCGTACGAGGCGCCCGAGACGCCCGATCTGCGGATCGAGTCGCAGAACCAGACCGTGCAGGAGTCCGCGGCGTCGGTGCACGCCCTGCTCAGTGAGAGGGGACTGGCATGACGGCGATCGTCGTGACGGCCGAGGAGGGCACGGGCACGCCGTACGCCCTCTCCCACCTGGACTCCCTGGAGTCCGAGGCGGTCCATATCTTCCGTGAGGTGGCGGGCGAGTTCGAGCGGCCGGTGATCCTGTTCTCCGGCGGCAAGGACTCCATCGTCATGCTGCACCTGGCGCTGAAGGCGTTCGCCCCGGCGGCCGTGCCCTTCTCGCTGCTGCATGTGGACACCGGACACAACTTCCCCGAAGTGCTGGAGTACCGGGACCGTGTGGTCGCCGCACATGGGCTGCGCCTCCATGTGGCCTCCGTACAGGACTACATCGACCGCGGTGTGCTCAAGGAGCGTCCCGACGGGACCCGTAACCCGCTCCAGACCGTCCCGCTCACCGAGAAGATCCAGAGTGAGAGGTTCGACGCCGTCTTCGGCGGCGGACGCCGCGACGAGGAGAAGGCACGGGCCAAGGAGCGGGTGTTCTCCCTGCGCGACGAGTTCTCGCAGTGGGACCCGCGCCGCCAGCGGCCCGAGCTGTGGAACCTCTACAACGGCCGGCACGCCCCCGGCGAGCACGTCCGCGTCTTCCCGCTCAGCAACTGGACCGAGCTGGACGTCTGGCAGTACATCGCCCGCGAGGGCATCGAGCTGCCCGAGATCTACTTCGCGCACGAGCGCGAGGTGTTCCAGCGGGCCGGGATGTGGCTGACGGCGGGCGAGTGGGGCGGTCCGCGCGAGAACGAGACCGTCGTGAAGCGGCAGATCCGCTACCGCACCGTCGGCGACATGTCCTGCACCGGCGCCGTGGACTCCGACGCCACGACGCTGGACGCCGTGATCGCCGAGATCGCCGCCTCCCGGCTCACCGAGCGCGGCGCCACCCGCGCCGACGACAAGCTCTCCGAGGCCGCGATGGAAGACCGCAAGCGCGAGGGGTACTTCTAAGCATGAGCACGACGACGACCGAGGAACTCTCGGCCACCACCCTGCTGCGGTTCGCCACCGCGGGCTCCGTCGACGACGGCAAGTCCACCCTCGTCGGCCGGCTGCTGCACGACTCCAAGTCGGTCCTCGCCGACCAGTTGGAGGCCGTGGAGCACGCCTCCCGCAACCGCGGCCAGGACGCCCCCGACCTGGCGCTGCTCACCGACGGCCTGCGCGCCGAACGCGAGCAGGGCATCACCATCGACGTGGCCTACCGCTACTTCGCCACGCCCCGCCGACGCTTCATCCTCGCCGACACCCCCGGCCATGTGCAGTACACCCGCAACATGGTCACCGGCGCCTCCACCGCCGAGCTCACGGTGATCCTGGTCGACGCCCGCAACGGCGTCGTCGAGCAGACCCGCCGGCACGCCGCCATCGCCGCCCTCCTGCGCGTCCCGCACGTGGTCCTCGCGGTCAACAAGATGGACCTCGTCGACTACCAGGAGCCGGTGTTCGCCGCGATCGCCGAGGAGTTCACGGCGTACGCGACCGAGCTGGGCGTCCCGGAGGTCACCGCGATCCCGATCTCGGCGCTCGCCGGTGACAACGTCGTGGAGGCATCCGCGAACATGGACTGGTACGGCGGCCCGACCGTGCTGGAGCACCTGGAGACCGTCCCGGTCAGCCACGACCTGGCGCACTGCCATGCGCGGCTGCCCGTGCAGTACGTGATCCGGCCGCAGACCGCCGAGCACCCGGACTACCGGGGCTACGCGGGCCAGATCGCCGCCGGTACCTTCCACGTGGGCGAGCAGGTGACGATCCTGCCGTCCGGCCGTGCGACCCGGATCTCGGGCATCGACCTGCTGGGCAAGCCGGTCGACACGGCCTGGACGACGCAGTCGGTGACCGTGCTGCTGGAGGACGACATCGACGTCTCGCGCGGCGATCTGATCGTGCCCAGCAAGGACGCCCCGCCGACCACCCAGGACGTCGAGGCGACGGTCTGCCACGTGGCCGACCAGCCGCTGACCGTCGGACACCGGGTGCTGCTCAAGCACGGCACCCGCACGGTCAAGGCGATCGTCAAGGACATCCCGTCCCGTCTCACGCTCGACGACCTGTCCCTGCACCCGCACCCGGGACAGCTCGTCGCCAACGACATCGGCCGGGTGAAGATCCGTACCGCCGAGCCGCTGCCGGTCGATGCCTACGCGGACTCGCGGCGCACGGGTTCCTTCATCCTGATCGACCCGAGCGACGGCACCACGCTCACCGCGGGCATGGTCGGCGAGTCGTTCGCCTCTCCGGAGCCGGTCAAGGACGAGGCCGACGACGACGGTTGGGACTTCTGAGCATGAAGACCTCCGATTTCTTCTCGATGTTCGCGAAGGAGGGCGGCCGCGTCGGCAGCGGCGCCCTCGGCAGCGGGCAGGGCGGAGTGGCGCGATGTGCGCGGTGACGTACGCGCACTGCCCGCGCGCCCTCACCCCCCACTGCCTGCGCAAACGAAAACCTGCCGAACTCCCGGCCACGACCTGAGAGGCCGTGACCGCCGGGCCAACGAGAGGAACACCTCCCGTGCCTGCCAGTACCGCCCTTCGCCGCACCTTCGCGGTCATAGCCGCGCTTCCCCTGCTCACCCTCGCCGCCTGCGGCTACGGCTCCAAGGCCGCTGACGACACCGCCGACGCGAAGGTCGCCGCCGGAGCCAAGAAGATCGACGGTCTCGATTCCGTCAAGATCGGCTACTTCGGCAACCTCACCCACGCCACCGCGCTGGTCGGCAACCAGAAGGGCTTCTTCCAGAAGGAGCTGGGCGCCACCCGGGCCAAGTACCAGGTCTTCAACGCGGGCCCGTCCGAGATCGAGGCCCTCAACTCGGGCTCCATCGACATCGGCTGGATCGGCCCCTCCCCCGCGATCAACGGCTACACCAAGTCGGACGGCAAGAACCTGCGCATCATCGGCGGTTCGGCGTCGGGCGGTGTGAAACTCGTGGTGAACCCGGAGAAGATCAAGTCCCTGAAGGACGTCAAGGGCAAGAAGATCGCGACCCCGCAGCTCGGCAACACGCAGGACGTGGCGTTCCTGAACTGGGTCGCGGAGCAGGGCTGGAAGGTCGACCCGGAGAGCGGCCAGGGCGATGTGTCGGTGGTCCGCACCGACAACAAGGTGACCCCGGACGCCTACAGGTCCGGCTCCGTCGACGGCGCCTGGGTGCCGGAGCCCACCGCGTCCAAGCTGGTCGCCGAGGGCGCCAAGGTACTCCTCGACGAGTCGGCGCTGTGGCCGGACAAGAAGTTCGTGATCACGAACATCATCGTGTCGCAGAAGTTCCTCACGGAGCACCCGAAGGCCGTCGAGGCGGTCCTGAAGGCGTCGGTCGAGACCAACAAGTGGATCAACGCCAACCCGGACGAGGCGAAGGCCGCGGCCAACAAGCAGCTGGGGATCGACTCCGGCAAGGAGCTGCCGGCCGACGTCCTGGACCCGGCGTGGAAGTCCATCCAGATCACCGACGACCCGCTGGCCACCACGCTCGACACCGAGGCGCAGCACGCGGTCAAGGCGGGTCTGCTGGAGAACCCGAAGCTGGCCGGCATCTATGACCTCGTCCCGCTGAACAAGGTCCTCGAGGCCGAGGGCGCCAGCACCGTCGACGACGCCGGTCTCGGCGTCAAGTAAGTCCGGACCCGAGAGTTCCCAGGAGGTGACGATCATGGCAACCGCCCTCGCCAAGGCCGATGACGTCGAGGTGGTCGAGTACGCCGCCCGCATCGAGCACGTCTCGAAGTCCTTCGCCGGGCCCGCCGGGCAGCAACTCGTCCTCGACGACATCACGCTGGATGTCGCGCCGGGCGAGTTCGTCACCCTCCTGGGGGCCTCGGGCTGCGGCAAGTCGACCTTGCTGAACCTGGTGGCGGGGCTGGACAAGCCCTCCGCCGGCAGCATCGCGACCCATGGGCGCCCGGCCCTGATGTTCCAGGAGCACGCCCTGTTCCCGTGGCTGACCGCGGGCAAGAACATCGAACTCGCCCTCAAGCTGGGGGGCGTTCCGAAGGGCGAGCGGCGCGGCCGGGCCGAGGAGCTGCTCGAACTCGTACGGCTGAAGGGCTCGTACGGCAAGCGGGTGCACGAGCTGTCGGGCGGTATGCGCCAGCGCGTGGCCATGGCCCGTGCGCTCGCCCAGGACAGCCGGCTGCTGCTGATGGACGAGCCGTTCGCGGCGCTCGACGCGATCACCCGCGACCTGCTGCACGACGAACTGACCCGGATCTGGGAGGAGACGGGGCTGTCCGTCCTGTTCGTCACGCACAACGTGCGCGAGGCGGTGCGGCTCGCGCAGCGGGTCGTGCTGCTGTCGTCCCGTCCGGGCCGGGTGGCCCGTGAGTGGCGGGTGGACATCCCGCAGCCGCGGCGTATCGAGGACGCGCCGGTCGCCGAACTGTCCCTCGAAATCACCGATGTACTGCGTGGGGAGATCCGCCGTCATGGCCAGCACTGAGACGAAGACCGCCACGGACGCGGCAAGCGTCGAGGCCGGCCTGGACGCGCTGGAGACCGCCGTCACCGGCCGGACGCCGTTCCGGCAGACCTTCACCAGCAAGATCCTGCCGCCGCTCGTCGCCACCGCGGTGGTCCTGGTCGTGTGGCAGGCGCTGATCTCGTTCAAGATCGTGGACGATCCGACGAAGCTGCCGTCGCCCGCCGACGTGGGCGCCGAGTTCAAGGACGCCTGGCTGGAAGGCAAGCTGCTCGACTACATCTGGACGAGTGTCTCGCGCGGTCTGCTGGGCTTCCTGTTCGCGCTGGCCATCGGCACACCGCTGGGGCTGCTGGTGGCGCGCGTGAAGTTCGTGCGCGCGGCGATCGGCCCGGTCCTGTCCGGTCTGCAGTCGCTGCCGTCGGTGGCGTGGGTGCCGCCCGCGGTGATCTGGCTGGGCCTGAACAACTCGATGATGTACGCGGTGATCCTGCTCGGCGCGGTCCCGTCCATCGCCAACGGCCTGGTCTCCGGTATCGACCAGGTGCCGCCGCTGTTCCTGCGGGCGGGCCGCACGATGGGGGCGACGGGTGTGAAGGGCGCCTGGCACATCGTCCTGCCGGCCGCGCTGCCGGGCTATCTGGCGGGTCTGAAGCAGGGCTGGGCCTTCTCCTGGCGCTCGCTGATGGCCGCGGAGATCATCGCCTCCTCCCCCGACCTGGGCATCGGCCTGGGCGCGCTGCTGGAGAACGGCCGCAACGCGAGTTCCATGGCGATGGTGTTCGAGGCCATCTTCCTGATCCTGTTCGTCGGCATCGCCATCGACCTGCTGATCTTCAGCCCGCTGGAGCGGTGGGTGCTGCGCAGCCGCGGCCTGCTGGTGAAGAGCTGATACCCATGTCCCACAAGCCGGTCCTTCTGGTCATCGCCCACGGCAGCCGCGACCCGCGGCACGCCGCGACCGTGCACGCCCTGGTGCGGCGGGTGCGGTCGCTGCGGCCGGGGCTGCGCGTGGAGACCGGCTTCCTGGACTTCAACATCCCGTCCGTGCACGGGGTGCTGGAGTCGCTGGCGGCGGAGGGCGTACGTGAGGTCGTGGCCCTTCCCCTCCTGCTGACCCGCGCGTTCCACGCGAAGGCGGACATCCCCGCGGTCCTGCGGGACGCCCCGCCGCAGCTGCGGATCCGGCAGGCCGAGGTGCTCGGCCCGTCCCCGCTGCTGCTGTCGGCGCTGGAACGCCGGTTGTACGAGGCGGGCCTGACGCCCGCCGACAAGTCCTCGACCGGGGTCGTACTGGCCTCGGCGGGGTCCAGTGACCCGGAGGCGATCGCAGTGATCGCAGCAATCGCGCGGGAGTGGCGGCACACCGGTTGGTGCGCCGTGCGACCTGCGTTCGCCTCCGCATCCCTTCCCCGCACCGAGGACGCGGTCCGCGAACTCCGCGCCCTCGGCTGCAAGCGCGTCGCCGTCGCCCCGTACGTCCTGGCCCCCGGCTTCCTGCCGGACCGCATAGCGCGCGGCGCGGCCGAGGCGGACATCCTGGCCGACGTCCTCGGCCCGGCGCCGGAGGTCGCACGCGTCCTCCTGGAGCGGTACGACACGGCACGCGCTCCTATGCCCCTGGCCGCCGTGGGTGCCTAGCGGGACAGCTCGTCGCCCAGGCGGGTTCGTGCGTAGCGGACGATCCTGCCGGTGCGGGCGCGGGTGAGCAGGCCCGCGTCGTAGAGGACGGCCAGGTGCTGGCTGACCGCGCCCGGGGTGACATCGAGGCGGTGGGCGAGTTCCGTGGTGGACGCCGGTTCCGCGAGCAGCAGGAGCAGACGGGCGCGGGAGCGGCCCAGCAGGCGTATCAGGGCGCGGTCGGTGACCGGGGGCGGCTCCTCGGAGAGGGTGGCGCGGCCGCGTGCCGGATAGATGAGCACCGGGGGCAGCGAGTGGTCGAGCACCGTCTGCGCGCCCTTGGCGAAGATCGTCGGCATCAGCACCAGTCCGCGGCCGGCGATGCGGATGTGACCCGAAGGCCAGGGGGCGGTGTCGGGCGGGCGGGTCAGCGAGAGATGCTCGTCGCTCCACACGAGCCGCGGATCGAGCCCGGAGAACAACGCGCCCGCGCCCTGTTCCGCCAACACCCGTGCCTGGTGGGCGAGATCGGCCTCCAGGATGGTCTGCACCCGCGGCCACCAGTCGGCGGCGAGACAGGTACGCCAGTACGCGTCGACCGCGTCCGCGAGCCGGGCGAGGAACGCCGTGGGGTCGGCGAGGCCGCGCGCGACGACGGGCGGCAGGGCCTCCTCGGTGCGGTAGGTGGCCAGGAAGTCGGCGACGACCACGTCCACCGGGGTGGCGCGGACCTGGTCCAGTTCGTCGGCGAAGGCGGGGCGGGCCCGCTCGGGGCGCGGGGTGACGAAGTCCGGCAACCACAGCCAGGGAGCAACGAGGGCGGTGAGCAGTTCGCGGTCGAGGGACTCCATGCGGGGGCGGATACGGCGCAGCCAGGGACGGTGGTGGGGATGGGGGTCCCCCCTGCTCGAGCGAAGCCGAGAGCTTGGGGGAGGGCCGGGTCGTGCAGACAGCGCAGTGAGAACAGCGCCTCCTGCAGCGGGGAGTAGGCGAAGGAGGTGGTGGCGAGGTCGTCGACGGCGAAGCGGAACTCAATCATTGAGCGCCACGCTAAATGATTGTCGGCGTCCCGTGGCCGAGCGGTTCGCTGGTCCCATGACGACGACACCGGATTCCCCGGCCTCCGGCCCAGTGGCGGACGCGCGCCCTGAGCGTGCCACCCGAGCCGGCGGGCTGCTCCCCGCCGACCCGGCCCTGCGCAGGGCCACGCTCCTCACCGTGGTCAACTCCCTCGGCAACGGACTCTACTTCCCGCTGGGTGTCCTGTACTTCACCCGCATCGTCGGCCTCGACGCCACCGCGGTCGGCTTCGGCATGACGGTCGCGGGCCTGGTCGGTGTGGTGGCGGGCGTCCCGGCGGGACGGGCCGCCGACCGGTGGGGCGCCCGGCAGGTGGGGGCGCTGCTGTGGGGCGGCACCGGGGTGGCCACGGCGGCCTACGTCCTGGTGGACTCGTACGCCGGTTTCCTGCTCTCGGTGGTGTGCGCGACCGGGCTGCAGATGGCCAGTCGCGGGGTGCAGGGCGCGATCTACGCGGACGTGCTGCCCGCGGCGACCCGGGTGGAGGCGCGCGCCTATCTGCGGATGGTCACGAACGTGGGCATCGGCGTGGGCGGTGTGTTCGGGGCCGTGGCGCTCCAACTCGACACGCGGGCCGCGTATGTGACGGCAATCGTGCTGAACGCGCTGTCGTTCCTCGGGCCCGCTCTGATGGTGCGCCGGCTGCCGCTGGCGCCGCACGCGCGGGACCGTCAGCCGCACGCGGCCCACGCACCGGCCGCCGACCGCTGGCGTGCGGTGCGGGACCTGCCGTATCTGGCGGTGACCGTGCTGAACGCGGTGCTGTGCGTGCAGTACACCCTGACCGAGGTCGGCCTGCCGCTGTGGATCGTCGAGCGCACCGAGGCACCGCGCTGGACGGCGGCCCTGCTTCTGATCGTCAACTGCGTACTGGTGGCGCTGCTCCAGGTGCGGGTGGCCCGGCGTGCCTCCCAAGTCCCTTCTGCCGTAAGGGCGATGACCTGGGCCGGCCCGCTGCTGACGGCGTCCTGCGCCGCCTACGCCGTGTCGGCGGGGCTGCCCGCGGTGTGGGCGGTACTGGCGCTGGCCGTGGGCGCGGTGGTGCAGGTCCTCGCCGAGGTGCTGTCCGCGGCGGGCGGCTGGACGCTCGGTTACGAACTAGCCGACGCCCGCGCCCACGGCGTCTATCAGGGTGTGTTCGGTGCGGGCATGTCCGCCGGGATGATGGCGGGCCCGGCGCTGGTCACGGTGACGGCGATCCAGCACGGCAGGGTGGGCTGGGCGGTGCTGGGCGTGCTGTTCGCGGCGGCCGGTCTCGCGGTGCGTCCCGCCGTGCGCTGGGCCGGACGGGACGGTGACTGGCGGGGCGAGCCCGCCTGACGGGGCCGATGGGCCGTCCGCGGTCCGGCGCTCCCCTGTGACGTCGGACCGCGGACGGTCGGCGGGCACACGGCTGCCGGCTCGCGCGAGCCTCATTGCCGTGTCCCGCTTTTGATACTGCGTCTCCGGCGGCGAACGTGTCACACCAGGGGAGTTATCCATCGCAGTCGGGCCGGAATGGCCAACAGCGCGGCATTATGGGGCAGTTGCTCGCGTCGTCGCCGTGACCGTGGCCGCGGGTCCGGTACCGGCCGCCGTCCCCGCCGCGACGGTCACGGTGTTGGAGGTGCCGGGCCGCAGCCCGCCGATCACCCGGAACATGCCCTTGGCGGAGGGCTGGGTGACCAGGACGTCCCGGCCGGTGACATCGATCGGGGCCCGGCCGTCGGAGACCGTCACCCGGTAGTGCGGGCCCGCTGGGCGCGCACTCCGTCGACGTACAACTGCCGTGTGGTGGTGAGCCCTTGCGGTGCCCGCGCGGGGTCGGCGCTCAGGTTCCCGGCCCTGGCACGGACCAGGTCGCGGGCGCGCTCCAGGGTGCGGACGGGATGTCGGAGGGTGCCGTCAGCGTGGTCGTCGCCGACGGGTGAGACTTGGACGTCCATGGAGGCGGCCCGCGGCGGTGCGGCGAGGGCCGAGGGCCCGGCCACCACCCCGAGGACGAGGGCGGCGGAGGCGAGGGTGACGAGGGCGGCTCTTCGGTGCGTGGGCATATACCCCTCCGTGGGATCAGCCTGTACCCAACGCCGGGAAAGGTAGGAGCACTCGATCAGTCGAAGCGGAGCGCTCCCGTGCGGGTGCGCTTGAGCTCGAAGAAGTCCGGGTGGGCGGCCAGGACCCGGAAGCTGTCGAACAGTTCGGCCGCCGTGGCCCCGCGCGGAATGGCGCGCAGCACCGGGCCGAACCACACCGTCCCGTCGACGCGCAGGGTGGGCGTGCCCACATAGGCGCCGGTCTCCGGTTCGGCTCCGGAGTCATGGCTGCGGCGCACCGCGTCGTCGTACGACGGGTCGTGCGCGGCGGCCGCGAGGTCGGCCGGAAAGCCGAGTTCGGTGAGCGACTCGGCGACGACCGTGTCGAAGTCCTTGATCCCGCGGTCGTGGATCCGCGTACCGAGCGCGGTGTACAGGTCCCGCAGCACCTGCTCGCCGTGCCGTTCGGCCGCGGCCACGGCGACCCGCACCGGACCGATCGACCGGTCCACCAAGTCCCGGTACCAGTCGGGGAGTTCGTTGCCGGTGTTGTGGAGGTACAGGCTCATCACATGGAACTGGAGGTCGAGCGGGCGTTCGCGCTCGACCTCCAGCAGCCAGCGGGAGGTGATCCAGGCGAAGGGGCAGGCGGGGTCGAAGTGGAAGTCGACCCGAGTGGGCGCGGAGTACGTCATACCGATGACGCTAGTCCGCGAGTGGCACAGGGTATCGGCCCAATCTCGCACGCTTTCACTGGCCCAATGACACTACCGTCGGGGGTCCCGACCGCTCGCCGCCAGTGCCCGCTCGAAGACGGGCGCGTCGTCCGGCACCGGCACCGGGTCGGCGAAGCCGTCGTACTGGCGGTAGAGCTCGCCGTGGGTCTCGACCACGTCGAGGACTAGCCGGGCCGCGCCCTCGGAGACGCGGTACTCCTGGCCGGTGGCGGTCGCCACGTCCCAGCCGTGCACCGCCAGCTCCTTGATGATCATCGAGGCGAGTTCGGCGGCCGGCATCCTGGCCATGCCGAGGTCGACCTCGCCCTCCCACACCTTCGGGTCCGCCCAGGCGGCGACCGCGCGGTCCAGCTGGGCGGCGTACGCCTCGGCCCAGTCGGGGTCGGCGGTGAAGTCGCGGGCGGTCAGCTCCTCGGGGAGCTGCTTGCGCAGGGCGCGGTGCTCCAGGCCGTGCGAGGTGTACAGGACCCAGTGGTTGACCAGGGCGCGGACGTCCCAGTCGGTGCAGTGGCTCTTGTGGTCGAGCTGTGCCGCCGCGACTCCGCGCGCGACGCGCGCCGCCTCGGCGGCACATTCGATCATGTACGGGTGCATGTCGTCGTACGTCATGCCCCTCACGCTAGGAAGGCCCGGCTCGGCCTTCTTGAACAAACGCGACAGCGTCGTCCGCCAGCCGCACGAGCTCGTCGACCGGCATCGATCCGGCGGCCCGCCGCTCGCGCGCGAACCGGTTGGCGAGCCGCTGGAGCAGCTCGTTCAGCGGGGTCGGCACGCCGTGCAGACGTCCGAGCAGGACGATCTCGCCGTTCAGACAGCCGGCCTCGATGGTGCCGGTGCCGCGGTCGAGGGACTGCCAGGAGGAGCCGCCGCCCCGCCGGACGCCGTCGAGCGGGACGAGGGTGACCTTGTCGCCACGCGCCGCCCGCTGTTCCCCGGCGCTCGCGTACGCGATCCCGACGGCGTCGAGCACGTCCTCGCCCTCGGCCCGCATCCGGGCGTAGAGGTCGCGGCCGGCCTCGTCCACGACAGGGCCGCTGACCGCCTCGATGGCGTCGCCGAGGTTGCCGAGCAGCTTGGCGTACTGCCGGCGGGCCACGTCGGCCACCACCGGCGCCTCGAAGCGGGACGCCGCCAGGTCGGCGGCGATCCGGTGTGCGGTGTCGTCGGTGCCGTGCCCCGCGAGGTTCTCTCCCTGTCGCCCTTCCTGGGCCCGCGCACGGTCACTCTTGCGCGGCGGTGAGCTCCACCAGCTTCACGACGGTGTTCCAGTTCCGGGTCGTGGCGATCAGCCCCTTGGTGATCCGCGGCCGGGACAGGACCGCCGCCAGCCTGGACTGGCCGAGGCCCGCCGGAACGTACAGGTACAGCGCGCGGTCGCCGAGCCGGAACTCCTCGGGGAGGTGGGCGGCCGCGTCGATGTCCGCGAAGCGCTCGGCGGTGACCGGCGCGGAGAAGTACGTGACGTGGAGCTCCTTGCCCTGCAGCTCGGCCGCCGGGAAGGGGCAGGCGCCGGCCACCGCCGCCAGATAGGCGTGGTCGCGCACGATCACCTCGACGGTGAACCCGAAGTGCTTCTCGATCGCCTCGGTGAGTTCCGCGGCCAGGGACTCCTCGTCGCCGCGGACGGCACCGAAGACGGCCTGCCCGCTCTGCAGATGGGTGCGTACGCCCTGGAGACCGAGTCCCTCCATGAGCTGCCGGAGCTCGGCCATCGGGAGCTTCCTCCTGCCGCCCAGATTGATCCCGCGCAGCAGCGCCGCATACGTCTTCATCCCGACACCATAGAGCGGCCGTCGTGCCCCGTGGGGGTGGGCACGACAGCCGCTCGCCCGTGGCCGGGCTGCGCGAAACTCTGGCCGATCAGGTGGGTGCGAATCAACCACTACACGCAGCTGTGACTTGTTCAACAAGGTTTCGCAATCACAAAGTGGATCTCTGCCGACGGAACGGACAGCCCTGATCGCCATCCCCGAGACGCACCGATAGATGTAAGGGCCCAGCATCCTCCTCAGCGATGAGAACAAGGCTGCGCACTTCACCGGAGAGCACGACGAGACCTTCTTATCCGCCCCATACCTTCGAATCGAACGCAGCAAAGACGTGGCGGCGGGGGCCGTCACCGCACACGAGGGGGCAATCCCGTCATGGGGAACGGAGACATACGGGTGCGGGGCCTGGCCGCCCGGGCCGGCGGATGGAGCGCCCGGCACCGCTGGGCGGCCGTCGGCATCTGGGTGCTGTTCGTCGTCCTGGCCATGGGACTCGGTTCGGCGGCGGGCCGCGTCGACGTCGACGAGTCCGACCAGTTGTCGGGCGAGACCCACACCGCCGCGAAGATCATCGATGACGCGGGCATCAAGAACCCGGCGAGCGAGACGGTCCTGGTCCAGTCGAAGGACGGATCCGTCAAGGCCACGGACGCCGAGTTCCGGGCCACCGTCGCCGACGTCGTCAAGGCCGTCGAGGGCACCGGCAAGGTCACCGGCGTCACCTCGCCGTACGACAACCGGAGCATCTCGAAGGACGGCCACAGCGCGCTGGTGCAGTTCGACATGCGCGGCGACACGGACACCGCGGCCGACCGGGTCGAGCCGGTGCTGAAGGCCGTCGCGGGCGTGCAGAAGAACCACGAGACGGTGCGGGTCGAGGAGATCGGCTCCGCCAGCATGCAGAAGCAGTACAAGGACGCCTTCGGGGACGACTTCAAGAAGGCGGAGCTCTCCGCCGTGCCGGTGGCGCTCGGCATTCTGCTCATCGCCTTCGGCGCGCTGGTGGCCGCGCTGCTGCCGGTGGCGCTGGCGGTCACCGCGATCATGGCGACGATGGGTCTGATGGGCATCGTCAGCCATCTGCAGCCGATGAGCGACACCGCGAACTCCGTGATGCTGCTGGTCGGCATGGCGGTCGGCGTCGACTACTGCCTGTTCTATCTGCGCCGGGAGCGCGAGGAGCGGGAGGCCGGTCGTGACGCGGGGGCCGCGCTGCGGATCGCCGCCGCCACCAGCGGCCGCGCGATCATCGTCTCCGGTGTCACGGTGTGCGTGGCGATGGCGGGCATGCTGTTCACCGGGCTCCCCGAGTTCGAGGCGATGGGCCTGGCCTCGCTGATGGTCGTGGCCGTCGCCATGGTCGGTTCCGTGACCGTCCTGCCCGCGCTGCTGTCCCTGCTGGGCGAGCGCGTCGAGAAGGGCCGGATCCCGTTCCTGGGCCGCCGCAAGCGGCGCGGCGGCGGCTCGGAGAGCCGGTTCTGGACCGCCGTCCTGCGGGGCGTGCTCGCCAAGCCCCTGATCTCGGTCGTCGTCGCGACGGGCGCCCTGCTCGCGGTCGCGGCTCCCGCCCTCGGGATGAAGACCTCGCAGCTCACGCTGGACCAGGAGTTCGGCAACTCGCTGCCGATCGTGCAGACGTACGACCGGCTCAACGACGCCTTCCCGGGCGGCTCCGAGCCGGCCTCGGTGGTCGTCAAGGCGAAGGACATCAACGCGCCCGAGGTGCGTCAGGCGCTGGCCGACTTCAAGAAGCAGGCGATCGAGTCGGGCGCCTCGCAGGGCCCGATCGACATCAAGCTCCACGACGCGCAGAACGTGGCCCTGGTGTCCGTGCCGCTGGTCGGCGGCTCCGACATGGGCAGGGCGACCAAGAGCCTGGAGACGCTGCGCGACGAGGTGCGGCCCGCCACGCTCGGCAAGGTCGACGGCGTGGAGGCGCCGGTCACCGGACAGGTCGCGGGCAACCACGACTTCAACGACCAGCTGATCGGTTCCGTGGTCCCGGTCTTCGCCTTCGTGGTGGTCTTCGCCTTCCTGCTGATGCTGCTGTCGTTCCGCTCGCTGACCGTCGCGATCACGTCCATCGTGCTGAACCTGCTGTCGGTGGGCGCGGCCTACGGCATCCTCGTCGCCGTCTTCCAGCACGGCTGGGGTGCCTCGCTGGTGGGCGCGGAGGGCGTCGGCGCCATCGTGACCTGGCTGCCGCTGTTCCTCTTCGTGATCCTGTTCGGCCTGTCGATGGACTACCACGTGTTCGTGGTCTCCCGGATCCGCGAGGCCCGGCTGCGCGGCCGTACGACGAAGGACGCGATCCAGCACGGTGTGGTCACCACGGCCGGAGTCGTCACCAGCGCCGCGGTCATCATGGTCGCCGTGTTCGCGATCTTCGGCACGCTGTCCATGCAGTCCATGAAGCAGATGGGCGTGGGCCTGGCGGCCGCGGTGCTGATCGACGCGACGATCATCCGCGGTGTGCTTCTTCCCGCGGTGATGGCACTGCTCGGCGAGCGCAACTGGTACCTGCCGAAGTGGCTGCACCGAATGCCCGACCTCACCCACGACGAGTCGCCGGAGGCGGTGGCACCGGCGGTGCCGGAGGAGGGTGAACCGGTCCGGGTCTGACTCTTGGCCGAACCGCTGTGACACGAGGGCCCGTTGGTCTCCCCGGGGGGAACCAACGGGCCCTCGCTCATGCCCGACGCGCGGGCAGTTCGGCCTCGATGAGATCGGCCGCCCGCCGGGTTCCGCCCTCCAGCTCCATCCCGGCCCGGATCTCCTTCAGCCGCCGGGCGACCTCGGGGTCGTCGACCAGGGCGAGGGCGGCCGCGCGGAGGGTGTCCGCGGTCGCCTCCGGTGTGGGTACGTGCCGGGCGACGCCCAGCGCCTGGAGCATCTCGGCATTGCCGAACTGGTCCACGGCCTGCGGCACCGCGATCATCGGTGTGCCGGTGGCCAGCCCCTCCTGGCTGCCTCCCGCACCGGCGTGCGTGACGAACAGGTCGGCCTGCGCGAGGATCGCCAACTGCGGTACCCAGTCGCGCACTTCCACGGTCGCGGGTACGTCGCCCAGCTCGGCGGGGTCGACATGCCTGCCGACCTGGAGCACCAGGTGCCAGCCGGGCAGGTCCCCGAAGGCCTGCACACACTCCCGGTAGAAGGCGGGCTGCTTGGTGAAGGCCGAGCCGAGCGACACCAGCACCACCTTCTCGGCGCCCGGCGGACGCTGCCAGTCGCCCTGCTCGGCGCGGTCGCCCTGGCAGGCACCGACGAAGGAGTGGACGCGCTCGTCGACACGGTCGGCATGGGGCTGCAGCGCGCGTGGGATCAGCACCAGGGAGCGGGCGGGGCGGCCCACGAAGGCGTCCGGGTGCTCGCTGATCCCGTTCTCCTCCAGCCAGGCGTGGAAGCGGGCGTAGTAGGCCCGGCCCCGCTCGGTCCTCCTCGGTTCCGCCCACATCGGCTCGGCGACCTCCTCCTCGTAGCCCTCCCAGGCGACGAGGTTCGGCGAGAGCGAGACCGCGGGGACGCCCCAGCGGTGGGCGAGGACGCGGGCCGGGTAGGAGGTGATGTCGTGCAGGACGAGGTCGGGCTCGTCCCCCTCGTAGGCCGCGAGCAGTTGCGCAAGCGCCTGGACGGCATCCGCCAGGAAGGGCTCCACGTTGTCGAGCAGGGTGCTCCCCCAGGCCTCCGGGTCGGCGTCGGGGCCGGGCAGCGTCGAGTCGTACGGCACGGGCCGCGCACCGGTCGCCGCCACCCTCTCGGCGAACACCGGCGGGATCGCGTACGTCACCCGGTGTCCCCGTGCGACGAGTTCGCGGATCACCTCCAGACTCGGGTTCACATGGCCGTGGGTGGCGATGGAGAACATGGCGATGTGGGAGGGAGTGGTCATGGCGTCGAGCGTAAACGAGACGATACGTCTCGTTCAATTCAATAATGATCGCGCCAAGGGACCGTGCACCCCGTCCGACCTGTACGGATGCGAGACTGACGGTCGGACGGCGAGATCCTGACGCCGTCACGAGGCCGGACACGGAGGCGGGCGATGGACGAGGCACGGGCGCGGGACGTACTGGCCACGGCAGGGGTACTGCCGGGTCCGGCGCGGGACGCGCGGCTCCTCGCCCTCGGTGAGAACGCGGTGTTCGCCGCCGGTGATCTGGTCGTCAAGGTGGGCCGCGACGCCGAGCTGCTGGACCGGGCCCGGCGCGAGCTGGAGATCGCCGGCTGGCTCGCCGACGCGGGGGTGCCGGCGGTGCGGGCGGCCGGGTCCGAGCCGCTGCTGGTGGAGGGGCACCCGGTGACCGTGTGGCACCGGCTGCCCGAGCCCGTACGGCCCGCCGAACCGCGGGATCTGGCCGAACTGCTACGGCTGGTGCACGCCCTCCCCTCCCCCTCCTTCGCACTGCCGCCCCGCGAGCTGCTGGACGGTGTGGAGCGCTGGCTGCGGCTCGCGGGCGACGCGATCGACCCGGCGGACGCCGCCTGTCTGCGCGAGCGCCGCGACGGTTTCGCGGCGGCCGCGGCCGCGCTGACGCCCCAGCTGCCGCCGGGGCCGATCCACGGCGACGCGCTGCCCCGCAATGTGCACATCGGCCCCGACGGGCCGGTCCTGGTCGACCTCGAAACCTTCTCCGCCGATCTGCGCGAACACGACCTGGTGGTCATGGCCCTGTCCCTCGACCGGTACGGCCTGCCCGCCGAGGCCTACGACTCCTTCACCGAGGCCTACGGCTGGGACGTGCGGGCGTGGGAGGGCTGCTCGGTGCTGCGCGGCGCCCGCGAGACGGCCAGTTGCGCCTGGGTCGCCCAGCACGCCCCGGCCAACCCCAAGGCGCTGGCCGAGTTCCGGCGCCGGGTGGCGTCACTGCGGGACGGGGACGAGACGGTGCGGTGGTATCCGTTCTGAGCGGCTCTTGAGCCCCGCGCCCCTCAGAAAGTCGCCTCGCCCCGGACGGCGTGTGCCGCTCGCCTCAGTTCCGTCAGGACCGTGCGGACCGCCCTTCTCGCCGTGCGCTCGGGGCGGCACAGGACGTCGATGTGCCGCGTGGCCCGGACGCCGCTGAGCGGCCGCAGGACCAGTGCCGGATGCGGGCGCATGGTCCAGCGCGGCATCAGCGCGATCCCGCCGCCGGCGGCGACGGCCTCGGCGACCACCGCGAACTCATTGATGCGATGGGCCAGATGGAGCCGCCGGCCGGCCGCCGCGGCGATGGCCTCGATGGTGGCCATGACCGGGAACCCGTCATGCACGGTGATCCACGGCTGGTCGGCGACGTCGCGCGGCGTCACCCGGCGCTTGGCGGCGAGCGGGTGCCCGGCCGGCATCGCCACGTCGAGCGGCTCGTGCAGCAGGGTGGTCACGGTCACCGTGCGCGGCCAGGGCGGGGCGTGGTCCAGGCGGTGGGCGAGGACGAGGTCGTAGGCGCTGGTCAGCCTCGGGAAGTCCTCCTGCGGTACGTCCTCGTCGGCGAGCACGACCGTCGGCGCGTCCGGCCCGGCGAGGGCGCGCAGCAACAGCGGGAAGAAGGCCGCGCCCGCGCTGTGGAACGCCGCCAACGACACCTCGCCGTCCAGCCTGCCGACGAACTCCTCGACCGCGTGCCGGGCCCGGGCCAGCGCCGACTCGACCTCGACGGCCGCGTCCGCCAGCGCCTGTCCGGCGTCGGTGAGCACCAGGCGCCGCCCGTGCCGTTCGGTCAGCGGCACCGGGATCGAACGCTGGAGCAGCCGCAACTGCTGCGAGATCGCCGACGGCGTCACCAGCAGAGCCTCGGCGACCGCGGTGACGCTGCCCAGCTCGCCCAGCTCCCGCAGGATCCTCAGCTGCCGTTCGTCCACCCCGCCAGTGTAGGGCGACTGTGTAGGTCTACTAAAAGATCGTTTAAGAAAGTGGTTCTGGGCTTCAGGTACGTCGACGGTGCACCGTGGGCGGGTGACCGACGCCCGCCGTACCGACGCGGTACTCCTCCTGGTCGCGCTCGTCTGGGGTTCCAGCTATCTGTCCGCCCAGACGGCCGTGGCCGCGCTGCCCGTCCTCCTCGTCCTGTTCGCGCGCTACGCCCTCGCCGCGCTCCCCTGTCTCGGCCTCGTCGCCGCCCGGGGCGGACCGCGGTGGACCCGCGACGAGGTCCGCGCCGGGGTGCCGCTCGGTCTCACCCAGGCCGCGGTCCTGGTCGTGGAGACGTACGGCGTCGCCCACACCACGGCCGCCAACGCGGGCCTGATCATCAGCCTCACCATCGTGCTCACCCCGCTCCTCGACCGCACCGGCCGCCGGGGCGGTCCGCCTCCCGTGTTCTTCGCCGCGGCCGGCGTGTGTGTCCTGGCCGTCGGTCTGCTGATGTCCGGCAACGGCTTCCAGGCGCCGCGCCTCGGGGACCTGCTGATGCTCGCCGCGGCCGGCGTCCGGGCGGTGCACGTGGCCCTGGTCGGCCGGCTCACCGCCGACCGGACGATCCGCCCGCTGCACCTGACGGCGATCCAGACCCTGGTCGGCGCGGGACTGTTCCTCGCCCCCGCCGCCCGCGACCTTCCGTTGCTGGCCCGAGCCGACGCGGCGACCTGGGCGCAGCTGGTCTATCTCGCCCTGTTCTGCAGCGTGTTCGCCTTCCTCGTCCAGACCTGGGCCGTGCAGCGCACATCCGCCAGCCGGGCCAGCCTGCTGCTCGGCACCGAGCCGGTCTGGGCGGCGGCGGTGGGCATCGCCCTCGGCGGCGAACACCTCACCCCGCTCACGGCCCTGGGCGCGACCCTGATGGTCACCGGCACGTACTGGGGCCAGTCCGTGGAACGCGCCCACCGGGCAGCCGCGGCGTTCACGCCCACAGCACAACCCGAGAAGACCGAAGGGGACACCGCATGCCGAACCACGGCACTTACCAGCACCTGATCTCCCTGCTCGACGCCTCCCGCGTCGACTACCGGCTCATCGACCACGCACCCGAGGGGGCCACCGAGACCGTCAGCGCGCTGCGCGGCCATCCGGTGGAGCAGGCCGCGAAGTGCATCGTGCTGCGGGTCAAGATCGACCGCCGCACCACGCGCCACGTCCTCGCGGTGGTCCCCGGAGACCGGCGGGTGGATCTGGACGCCGTGCGGACGCTGTTCGAGGCACGCTATGTCGGCTTCAGCGACGCCGGAACCGCCGAGCGGCTCGCCCGCTCGGTGCCCGGCACGGTGCTGCCGTTCAGCTTCGATGCCGAGCTCGAACTCGTCGCCGACCCGGACGTCGTCGCCCAGCCGCGGCTGTACTTCAATGCCGCCCGGCTCGACCGCTCGCTGTGTCTCGCCGGCACCGACTACGCGAGGCTCGCCGGGCCCCGGGTGGCCCGCATCGCGAGCCCCGCGTCTGCGTGACCGCCCGGCTCAGACCTTTTCGTCCGTCAGGTTCGCCAGGTCGCGCAGTGGCCACACGCCGTCCACCACCGCTGTCGCGTCCCCCTTGCGGCGCAGGAAGTTCTGGAAGTCCGCCGCCCATTCGGCGTACCAGCCGATCTGACGGCGGTGCAGTTCCGCCGGGCCCAGGGATGCGATCTTGGGGTGGCGTTCGGCTATCGCGCCGGCCAGGCGGGCCGCGGCCAGGGCGTCGGCGGAGGCGTCGTGGGCGGTGTCGAGGGTGATGCCGTACTCCGCGCAGACGGCTTCGAGGTTGCGCTTGCCGCGGCGGTAGCGGTCGACCCGGCGGTCGATGGTGTACGGGTCGATGACCGGCGCCGGGTCGATGCCGCCGAGGCGGTCGGAGAGCGACGGCAGCTCGTAGCGCCGCAGTTCGGCGGAGAGCAGGGTGAGGTCGAAGGCCGCGTTGTAGGCGACGACGGGCACCCCCGTCTTCCAGTAGCCGGTGAGGACGTCCGCGATGGCGTCCGCGACCTGGTCGGCCGGCCGGCCCTCGGCCGCCGCACGCTCGTTGCTGATGCCGTGCACGGCCACCGCGTCGGCCGGGATCTCCACGCCCGGGTCCGCCAGCCACTCCCGGCGTCCCACGGGCTGTCCGGCCCTGACCTCTATCACGGCCCCCGTGACGATACGCGCCTCACGCGGATCGGTCCCGGTCGTCTCCAGGTCGAAGCCGATCAGCAGCTCCCGGTGCCAGCCCATCGGCGGCCCCCCTTCTTGGTGGTGCTTTCCCCCAGTGATCTCCACCATCGCATGCGCCACTGACAATCCAAGGACCGCATTCCGCTTCATCCTCCGCGGACGGCTCAGGACACGGGCCGTGAGTCCGCCCAGGTCAGCTCGAACTCCTCGCGGTATGTCGGAAAGAGGCCGCCTTCCTCCACATCGCCCGACTTGACCACGCGGCTTCCGTTGCGCAGCACCAGCACCGGCACCTCCATCCCGCGCGCCCCGCGCAGATAGGACTGCACCACGGCGACACCGTCCGCGTTGTCACCGTCCACGAGGTAGGCCGTGAAGCGCGGTGTCTCGTCGTACACCTGGATCTCGAAGGCGCCCGGATCCCGGAGGCGGGAGCGCACCCTGCGCATGTGCAGGATGTTCATCTCGACCGCGCGGCTCAGTTCGCCCCGTTTCATCCCGAGTTCGCGCTCGCGCCGCTTCACCGCGCTGGAGGCCGGGTTCAGGAAGAGCAGCCGCACCCGGCAGCCCGACTCGGCCAGGCGCACCAGCCGGCGCCCGGAGAAGTTCTGCACGAGCAGGTTGAGCCCGATGCCTATGGCGTCGAGACGGCGGGCGCCGCCGAAGATGTCCTCGGCGGGGAACTGGCGCAGCAGCCGCACCCGGTCGGGGTGCACGGCGACCACGTCCGCGTACCGGTCGCCGACCAGGTCCTCTACGGCGTCGACGGGCAGCCGGCGCGAGGACGGCACGTCGCTGCCCGTGCCGAGCATCTCCAGCAGCCGGGCGGAGGCGCGTTCGGCCTGGTTGAGCACGGCCTCGGACAGGGCCCGGTTGCGGGAGACGACGTTGCGGGTGACTTCGAGCTCGTCCAGGGCGAGTTCGACGTCCCGGCGCTCGTCGAAGTAGGGCTCGAAGCACGGCCAGTGCTGCACCATGAGTTCGCGCAGCTGGGGCAGCGTGAGGAAGCTGAGGACGTTGTCGTCCGCCGGGTCGAGCAAGTAGCCCTTGCGGCGGCTGACTTCGCGTACGGCGACGGCGCGCTGGACCCATTCCTGTCCGGCGGGGCCGGCCGCGGCGACCACCCATTCGTCGCCGTGGACGGGTTCGTAGATGGGGCGCAGAACAGCGGCCACGACCGCGCGCAGCCGCTGTTCGACGAGGTTCAGCCAGATGTAGGCCCGGCCGGCCCGCTGGGCGCGCGTACGCACCTCCAGCCAGGCGTCGGCGCCCCAGTCCAGCTCCGGCCCGATGGCACCGGCGTCCATGGGCCGTGCCAGGGACACCACGCCGGGCGGGACCTCTGTGGAGTTCCCCTCGTGACCCTCGTCACCAGGGGGCAACTCCAGCCCTCCCGAGCCCACCCGCGCACCGCCTTCCGCTCCCCCGAGCTCTCCCCGTGCCAACGATCAAGGAAGGGTACTCCGGGACCGGTCGGCGGTGCAGCCGGATGGACGGGTCCTTTTCTCAACTACGCGGCTGCCAGTGGCCGTTCTGCCATGCCAGCTCGTCGGGAGTGAGCGGATTCATAGCCGTGACGTCGCGCGGAGCGATGGCGAAGCCCTGCCAGTGGACCGGCATGGGCTGCTGGTCCTCGTCCCGGGCGATGTGGTGGAAGCCGACGTTCATCCAGACGATCGGGTGGGTGAGCGTCTGGCCGTTGACCCACTTGTCGACCGACTTGCCCGCGCCGGCGGGGCAGTTGCCCGGGTTGTTGCTGGCGAACTGCTCGCACTTGTTGTACTCGGTGAAGTAGACGTCGTGCTTGGTGAAACTGCGTCCCGGGTACCTGGTGGTCGGGCCGGGGACGATCTCGTACGAACGGGCGTGGTCGTCCTTGTTCTTGCCGGTGGCGCTGACCACCCGCCACCAGCGGTAGGTCTTGGCGTCGCCCGCGAGTTCCTTGGTGACCTTGGTGCGGGTGGTCTTGTTGGTCGGGGCCTCCTGGCCGCGGGCCGGCGCGGTGACCGCCGAGTCGTACTGCTCGACCTTCGTCTTGGAGGAGCCGTCCAGGCCGAAGTCCAGCCGCCAGAAGACGTTGTGGCTGTGGCTGGTGGCGTAGGCCTTGGCGCCCTTGCCGATGGGCCAGCCGCGGCCGTCACCGGCGTCGTAGTCGCCGTAGGAGAGGCTGCCGGTGGCGCCGACGTTCATGTTGACCGTGCCGTCGTCCTGGAAGCGCCACTCGGTCATGTACTCGTACCAGCCGACCTGGTTCACGGTGTAGACGAGCAGGTCCTTGCCCTGGGTCTGGTAGACCTTGTTCGCGCTGTTGCCCTGCATGCGGTAGGCGTGGCCGCGGGAGCGGGTGGTGGTGCACAGGCCCTTGACGTCGGCGTGCTGCGGGTCCCAGGAGTCCGGGACCCGGATGGTCTTGATGGTGCCGCCGGGGCACTCGCCCGGCGCCAGGTTCACCAGCCCCTGGGCGAAGCCGAAGCCCGTCAGGTCGTCGTACTCGACGCTTCCGTCGTCGTAGGGGACGTCGATCTGGGCCAGCCGGGCGCTGTTGAGGACCTTGATCGGCTCGGTCTCGCCCTTGGGCTGGTACGAGACGTTCTCCAGGACCAGTCCGGCCTTGCTGTCGTAGCGCCAGCACATCCGCCAGGTCGTGCCGGTGGCGAGCTTCTGCTCGATCTTGTAAGCGGCACTGCAGTCGGCGGCCGCCGCCCGGGCGGTCTTCGGCTGGGCGGCGGCCGGTCCCGCGCCGGTCGTCGCACCGGCGGCCAGCGCGGCCACGGACAGGCCCACGGCCGCCCGCCTGCGGGCACGGCTGATTCTGTTCGCGCGCATGAAGAAATGACTCCCTTGCAGGAGAAGCAGGTTGGAAAGGTGAATGGGACGCACGGCCGCTCGGCCGGACGTCCGATCAGCCGCGGTCGAGCTTTGCGACCTTGCGTGCGCTCAGGTCGATGATCAGCGACCTGGCATCGATCCACGGACCGTTCATGACCTTCGGGAACAGCCGCACGCACCGGTGCTCGCCGCACTTGTCGAGCACGGCGGGCTGGGCACCCGGAGTGGCCCGGTAGACCGCGCCGTTGAACAGCAGCTGGTCCGGCGAGGTGAGCTCGTGGCCGGTGGCGTCCTTGTAATCGGCCTTGAGGCCCGCGCCCAGCGGGTCGGCGATCAGGATCTTGGCCGCCTCGGCGTTCTCGGCACGGCTCAGCGGCGGCTGGACACCGTGCTGGCTGCTGGTCTGCTCGACCTTGCCCGTCGCCAGGTTGACGGTCTTGGTGACGAGGGTGTCGGTCTTGTAGTCGTAGAAGGTGACGTCGGCCCGCCGCGGCGCGTCAGGGTTGTCCACCTCGTCGGAGTCCGGGTCCGCCAGGTCGACGCTGAGGCGCTGCGGACCGTGGCTCCCGTCGACGTCCTCGCTCGTGTTGAGCAGCTGCCGGTTCACGGCGATCTGCTCGACCCGCTTGATCTCGTCGTCGGTCAGCGGGTCGCGGCCCTTGCCCTTTGCGCCCTCGGCCGGCGCCTGCTCGACGACACCCGGCTGCACGGCGCCGGAGTCCTGCCCGGCCTGCTGGGCGGACTGCGAATTCCCCTTGGTTCCTCCTGTCTCGTCGGCCCCTGCCGTCCCCGGCAGGGTGATCCCGACCATCACGGCGGTACCCGCCACCGCTATGGCCGCACCGGCCACCACCTTGCCCAGATGGCGGTGCACTATCGTGCGCACATCTTCCCCCTACTCCCCCTGTGTCCCCGGGAGTACGTGTCGGCCCCACTGGATTCGGCATACCTCGTATGCACTGGTCGTGCGGTAAGAGGGACGTAAGTCACAGGGGGTTCCATCACTTTCGGGCAGACTCGTGGCCAAGGCACCCCCAGCGGTGCGGGACACCTGGAAGAGTCGTTTCCATGCAGGTCTGGCCTGGAGAGGCGTATCCGCTCGGCGCCACGTACGACGGCGCCGGCACCAACTTCGCGGTCTTCACGGAGGCCGCGGACCGAGTAGAGCTGTGTCTGCTGCACGAGGACGGCTCGGAGACGGCAGTGGAACTGCGCGAGAGCGACGCGTTCGTGCGGCACGCGTATCTGCCGGGCGTCATGCCGGGGCAGCGGTACGGGTTCCGGGTGCACGGCCCGTACGACCCCGGGCGCGGGCTGCGCTGCAACTCGGCGAAGCTGCTGCTCGACCCGTACGCGAAGGCGATCAGCGGGTCGGTCCGGTGGGGCGAGGAGGTCTACGGCTATCACTTCGAGGCGCCCGAGAAGCGCAACGACCTGGACTCCGCGCCGCACACGATGACCTCGGTCGTGGTCAACCCGTACTTCGACTGGGGCGACGACCGGCGTCCGCGCACGGAGTACCACCACACCGTGATCTACGAGGCCCATGTGAAGGGCCTCACCATGCGCCACCCAGGGCTGCCCGAGGAACTGCGCGGCACCTACGCCGCGCTCGCCCACCCCGCCGTCATCGCACACCTGACCGAACTCGGTGTCACGGCCCTGGAACTGATGCCCGTACACCAGTTCGTGAACGACCATCGCCTGGTCGACATGGGTCTGAACAACTACTGGGGCTACAACACCCTCGGGTTCTTCGCCCCGCACAACGCGTACGCCTCCTGGGGCGACCGCGGCCAGCAGGTCCTCGAATTCAAGTCGGCGGTCCGCGCCCTGCACGAGGCCGGGATCGAGGTCATCCTGGACGTCGTCTACAACCACACCGCCGAGGGCAACCATCTGGGTCCGACCCTGTCCTTCCGGGGCCTGGACAACGCGTCGTACTACCGCCTGGCGAACGACCCGCGCTACTACACGGACACCACGGGCACCGGCAACTCGCTGCTCATGCGGTCCCCGCACGTGCTTCAGCTGATCATGGACTCGCTGCGCTACTGGGTCACCGAGATGCACGTCGACGGCTTCCGCTTCGACCTCGCGGCGACCCTGGCCCGGCAGTTCCACGAGGTGGACCGGCTGTCGTCGTTCTTCGACCTGGTGCAGCAGGACCCCGTGGTCTCCCAGGTCAAGCTGATCGCCGAGCCGTGGGACGTGGGCGAGGGCGGCTACCAGGTGGGCAACTTCCCGCCGCTGTGGACCGAGTGGAACGGCAAGTACCGCGACACCGTACGGGACCTGTGGCGGGGCGAGCCGCGGGCGCTCGCGGAGTTCGCCTCCCGGCTGACCGGCTCGTCCGACCTCTACCAGGACGACGGGCGGCGCCCGCTGGCCTCGATCAACTTCGTGACCTGCCACGACGGGTTCACGCTGCACGACCTGGTGTCGTACAACCACAAGCACAACCGCGCCAACGGCGAGGACGACCGGGACGGCGAGAGCCACAACCGGTCCTGGAACTGCGGTGTGGAGGGCGACACCGACGACCCGGAGGTACGGCAGCTGCGGGGCCGCCAGATGCGGAACTTCGTCGCGACGCTGATGCTGTCCCAGGGCGTGCCGATGATCAGCCACGGGGATGAGTTCGCGCGCACGCAGCGCGGCAACAACAACGCCTACTGCCAGGACAACGAGCTTTCCTGGCTGCGCTGGCCCGGTACCGACGAGCCCGGCGGCGAGTCCGGCGACGGGCGCGGCGGTGAACTGGTGGACTTCACGCGCGCGATGGTGTGGATGCGCAAGGACCACCCGGTCTTCCGCAGGCGGCGCTTCTTCCACGGCCGCCCGGTGGAGGGCACGCACGACGAGCTGTCCGACATCGCCTGGTTCACCCCGGAGGGCCGGGAGATGACCCAGCGGGACTGGGACTCGGCACAGGCGTCGGCGCTCACGGTCTTCCTCAACGGCAATGCGATCTCCGAGCCCGGATCGCGCGGGGAGCGCATCGGCGACGACTCCTTCCTGCTGATGTTCAACGCCTCGCCGAAGTCCCTGGACTTCGTGGTGCCGGTCGACCACGGCCGGCAGTGGCAGGTCGTGGTCGACACAGCACGCGTCGACGGGGTACCGCCGGGCACGGGTCCGAAGGTGGGGGCCGGGGAGCGGCTGACCCTGGTGGACCGGAGCCTGACCGTGCTTCAGCGGCCGGCCTAGGAAAGGGGCTTCGCTCGAATGCCGGTCGCGCGCATGGGCCACGTGCCGGGTGCCGTGACACGAAAGGTGGCGGGATGGGTACGTAGGTTTGCATGACATCTGAGCGACCCGACCCGGTGGTGCCGACGGCCACCTACCGCTTGCAGCTGCAGCCCGAGTTCCCGTTCGCGGCCGCGGCGGCGGCCGTCCCCTACCTGGCGTCGCTCGGCGTCTCCCATCTGCATCTGTCCCCCGTCCTGGAGTCCGTCCCGGGCTCCACGCACGGCTACGACGTGGTGGACCACGCGCGCGTGCGGGGCGAACTCGGCGGCGAGGAAGGCCTGCGCACGCTGTCGCGCACCGCGCGGGAGCACGGACTCGGCCTGGTCGTGGACATCGTGCCCAACCACATGGCCATGGCCCCGCGCCACAACCGCGCCCTGTGGGAGGTGCTGCGGGAGGGCCCCAAGTCGCCGTACGCGCGCTGGTTCGACATCGACTGGGACGCACAGGGCGGGCAGGTGCTGCTGCCGGTGCTCGGCGGCCCGGTCGGCGCGGAGCTCGGGCAGCTGGTGGTCGACGGCGACGTGCTGCGCTACCACGACCATGTGTTCCCGCTCCGGGAGGGCACCGAGGAGCTTGCGCTGCCGCAGCTCCTGGACGCGCAGTGGTACCGCCCGGTGTGGTGGCGGCTGGCCCGTACGGAGCTCAACTACCGGCGGTTCTTCAGCATCTCGGAGCTGATCGGGGTGCGGGTGGAGGACCCGGAGGTCTTCGAGGCCACGCACGCCAAGATTCTTCAGCTGCTGCGCGAGGGCGTGGTGGACGGGCTGCGCATCGACCATCCCGATGGTCTCGCCGACCCCGACGGCTACCTGGGGCGGCTGCACGAGGCGACCGGCGGGCGCTGGACCGTCGTCGAGAAGATCCTCGCCGGCGGGGAGGCCCTGCCCGCCTCCTGGCCGGTGGCGGGCACCACCGGCTACGACGCGCTGCGGCACGTCGACGGCCTGTTCACGGACCCGGTGGGGGCCGGTGAACTGCTCGGCCAGTACCGGAGGTTCGCGGCCCCGCAGACGGACCGGGGCGGCGACTGGGAGGCGACGGTGCGGCGGGCGGCGTACAAGGTGCTCACGCACGAGCTGGCCGCCGAGACGGACCGGCTGACCCGGGTGGCGAACCGTCTGTGCGCCGGCTCGCCGGACCCGGCGCTGCGCGACCGGGCCCCCTGGGCGCTGCGCACCGCGCTGCAGGAGCTGCTGGTCCGGCTGCGGGTCTACCGGCCGTACGCCTGCGCTGACGCGGCCGCCGTCGTCACCGAGGAGGCCGCCGAGGAGGCCCGCCGTGCCTTTGTCGTGCCCGAGGAGGGCCGGGCGGTCGATGTGGTGCGCGGTCTGCTGGTCGGAGCGGCGGGTGACGGTCCCGGGCCGGCGGAGTTCCGGGCGCGGTTCGCGCAGACGTCGTCGGCCCTGCGCGCCAAGTCCGTGGAGGACACGGCGTTCTACCGCTACGTGCCGCTGCTGTCGGCGACCGAGGTGGGCGGCGACCCGGGCCGCCCGGGGGTGACCGCGGCGGAGTTCCACGCGTACTGCGCGCGCGTGCAGCGCGACTGGCCGGTCACCGGGACCGTGGTGTCGACGCACGACACCAAGCGCAGCGCCGACGTGCGCGCGGCGCTGTCCGTGCTGACCGAGTGCCCGGGGCGCTGGGCGGACGTGCTCGCCGAGGTGACCCGGGACGGCGAGGGCGTGCCGGACGCGCAGCTGGCCTGGGCCGCCTGGCAGACGGTGTTCGGGCTCGGCCCGGCGGACGGGGAACGGGTCGGCGAGGCCCTGCTGAAGCACGTCCGCGAGGCCGGCCTGTACACGAGCTGGACGGAGCAGGAGCCGCCCTACGAGGAGGCGGTGGCCGCGTTCGTCGCGGAGGGGCCGTGCGGGGCGCCCGGTGAGCGCGTGGCCGCCTTCCGCGGCTCCCTGGAGGCCCACATCCGGGCGAACGTGCTGGGCACCGCCCTGGTCCATCTCACGATGCCCGGGGTGCCGGACCTCTACCAGGGCACGGAGGACGAGTACCGGGCACTGGTGGACCCGGACAACCGGCGCCCGGTGCGGTTCCCGCCCGCGCAGCAGGCCGGCGCGTCCGGGGAGAAGGCCGCACTGACAGCGGCGGCCCTCCGACTGCGCGCCCGCCGCCCCGACACCTTCGGCGACACGGCCACCTACACACCACTGGACGCCCAGGGCCCGGCCGCGGCCCACTGCGTGGCGTTCGCGCGCTCCGGGGACGTCGTGACCGCCGTGACCCGGCTGTCGCTGCGGCTGGCGGAGGCGGGCGGCTGGCGCGACACCCTGCTGCCGCTGCCCCCAGGACGCTGGACCGACGTACTGACACCGCAACGAGAGTTCACGGGGCACACGCGCGTGGCCGAACTGTTCGGGCCCATGCCGGTGGTGTTGTTGGAGCGGGTCGGGGACGCGGGGTGAGGTGTGCTGCTCACGGGAGACGACGGTCGTCGCCGTCGTCTCAACCTCGAATGCATCTGGGCGCCCCCTGGAGGCTCCCCCGCGCCGTGCTTGACAGTCCACCCATGCCGTGCGGCACTGGGGATTGCCAAGCCGGGCAGACAAGACGGGGGTGAGTCTCCTGCCGGAGCCGCGTTACCCCAGTGTTCCCGAACTGGTCGCAACCGCCCGGGCATTGGCCGCTCACCGGCCGGGCCTGTGTACGTTGCGGCAGGTGGGAGTCTCCCGCGAGGGAAGACCCCTGCACCTGCTGTCCGTGGGCCACGCCAGACCGGCCGTCCTGGTGGTGGCGGGCGCCCACGCCAACGAGCCGACCGGGGGCGGCACCCTCCTCGCGCTCGCCGAACGGGTCGTACGCGCCCCGGAGCTGCGCGCCGACACCTCCTGGCACTTCCTGCTGTGCGCGGACCCGGACGGGGCCAGCCTGCATGTGACCCCGGCGCCGCGCAGCCTGTTCGACTACCACCTGGGCTTCTACCGGCCGGCCGGCCCCGAACAGCCGGAGTGGTCGCCGTCGGTGCTGCCGCCCGACCGGCTGCCGCCCGAGACCCGGACCCTGACCGGCGTGATCGACGAGCTGCGCCCCTTCCTCCAGGTGACTCTGCACGGGACCGATCTGGGCGGCAGCTGGGTGCAGCTGACCAAGGACGTGCCGGGGCTCGCCGAGCCGTTCGCCAAGTCGGCGGCGGAGCTGCGCATCCCGGTGGAGACGGGCTCCTCGGACGCCGCGGGCTGGCCCGCCTCCGGGCCCGGCGTGCATGTGATGCCCGGACCGGAGTCGGGCGTGCCCTACCCGAGCATGCCGGACGACGCACGGCACAGCACCTGGTACCACGCCCACCGGTACGGCGGCCTGACCGCGGTGGTGGAGGTGCCGATGTGGGCCAGCGACCTGGTGGACGACCCGGCTCCGCACCCCGCCCCCGTGGCGGCGATGCGGCACCTGGCCCGTCGCCTCCAGCGGGACGCGCTGGAGGTGGAGCGGGTACTGGCCGAGGCCCTGCCACGGCTGGACGGCGCCGAGGGACCGCTGCTGCGGGCCGCGAAGTGGGCGCTGGAGCTGATCCCGGGCCTGGCCGAGGACTGGATCCACACCCCGCCCGTCGACACCACCAGGGCGTACGTGGGCAGCGTGGACGCCTTCGGACGGCGGCTGCCGCTGCGGGCGGCGGCGATGCTGCTACGGGTCCTCCAGGAGGCCGACGACCGCGCCGCCCCCGAGCTCGAACAGCTCGTCGCCTCCTGGTGCGACGCCTTCGCCCAGCGTTTCCGGGCCCGCTGGGTGCCGCTGGAGCACCAGGTGGAGCACCAGTCCCGCACGGTCCTCGTGGCGGCGCAGTACGCGCGCGAGCGGGTGGCGTGAGGCGCGGCACGGGGAGAGCGGCGGGACGAGAACGGGCACGCGCGCGTGGGACACCCGTCACGTCCCACGCACGCGTGCCCCCGCGCCCCGGCCCGGCCTCAGTCGTCCAGCCGGAACACCTCCCCCGTCCCCGCTTCCATCGCGCACGCGTTGGAGAACGTCTTCTCGTTCTCGACGGTCCGGCCGTGCCACTGCCCGAACACGCGGACGGTGACCGGGGCGTAGATCATCGGGCAGACGGCGTCCGCCTTGGCCGGGAGGCTGCCGATGTCGCCGTCCGCCGCCTCCAGTTCGGCGCAGGCCTCGGCCGCGTGGGCGTGGCCCAGGGGCGGGTCGCACAGCAGCAGGGTGCCGCGCATGTCGCCGGAGCGGGTGTCGCCCCGGGTGACGGTGAGGTAGAGCCAGTTGCCGGAGTGGGTGTCCCGGGCCGCCGCCTGGGCGGCCGGGGCGGGGCAGGCGGCAACGAGGGCGGCCGCCGCCAGCAGGGCGCCGCGTACGGCGGTCGCTTGCGTGAAGTACGTCATTCCCGGTGCATCGGCACGGCGGCCTCGGCACCCCAGCCCGACTCACCCGAACGGGACGGCACGCGCGCGTGCCGCCGCGCCAGTTCGAACGCGCTCAGCACGACCCGCGCCTGGTACTCGGCCTGGCGGGCCACCGGGATCCAGCGCGCGCCACAGCCGTCGCGGTAGTCCGCGCACCACTCGTCGATCAGCCGGTCCAGGTCCGGCAGGACGCCGGCCGGGTCGTGCCCGGTGCTGAGCACGAGCCGGCGCAGCAGTCCGGCGGTGCGCAGGGCGAGCCGGCGCCCGGAGATGCGCAGGGCGGCCAGGTGGGCGGTGTTGAGCGCGGGCAGCCGGCGGGCGCTGCCGTCGTCGGTGTCGGGGTCCCAGGAGTCGGCCAGGCCGGGGCAGACGAGTAAATAGTCGTCGACCGGCGCGAGCAGGCTGGCGGCGTCGGGCACGGCGGCCAACTGGGGCCGGATCCGGGCGAGGACGCCGTCCAGGAGCCGGGTGTCGTGGCGCAGGGTGCCGCTGACGGTGCGCAGCACCGCGTCCCGGTCGGCGGGCGGCGAGCCGTCCTCCACGGCGGCCACGCCCCACATCGGCGCCTCGACGATCGCGGTCACCGTGCCGTACCGGTGCGGATGGAACCAGGTCGACTCGACGGCGGCCTCGGTGATGGCCGCGGCCAGGTCGCCCCGGCGCGGCGGCGGGATCCGGTAGACGGCGGGTCCCACGCTGGGCCAGTACAGGGTGTCGTACGCGCCGAGTTCACGGGGGATGCCGAGGCGGGCCGCGGAGTGCGCGACGCGCCGGGCCAGGCCGGGCAGGTCGCGGGTGAGCTCCACGAAGCCGCCGCCGACGTCGACTCCGTGCAGGGAGCACTGGAGGAAGGGCCGCAGCTCGTCCTGGAGCCGGAGCAGGGCGCGCGTCTCGGGCAGCACGGCGGCGGCCGCGCCGTCGGGCAGCCATTCGGGCTGCTCCAGGAAGCCGGGCCGGAAGAAGTTCCGGAAGTAGTGGTCCAGGGTGTACGGCCCGGACAGCCAGCCCTCGTTGCGGCGCGAGCCGTCGGGGTCGAGGCACAGCAGCAGGTTCCAAGTGGTGTCGGCGGCCTCGGTGAGCCGGGAGTCGGCGAGCGTGCGCTCGGCCAGCCGCAGGACGGTGGCGCCGCCCACCGGCTCGTTGGCGTGCGGCCCTGCCACGACGAGGGCGTGCCGGCTGCCGTGACCGACGGAAAGCAGCCACAGGGGCGCACCCGCGCGGGAGGTGCCGATACGGCGCAACCGGGCGTCCTCGGGGCGGCGGGCGACGAGCGCGGCCGCGCGGGCACCCAGCTCGTCCACGGTCGGATAGCGGAGGAGCGGCAGGGCACACCTCCACAATGTGGTGCCGTCGTTTCACCTGGTGTGCATGGTGTACGCACAGTCAGTCACGAGTTCAGGGGTACGTCAACACCGCGGCGAACAACTCGTTTTCGGCCACCGTGTCCGATGCCGGGCCCCGCTCAGTTCGAGGAGAGCCGGAAGGCCATCCGTCCGAAACCCACCTGGTCGCCGTCGCGGACCACGGCGGCGCCGATCACCCGGCGCCCGTTGACGGTGGTGCCATTGGTCGAGCCGAGGTCCCTGAGGACCCACATCCCGCCCTGGCTGCGGAGTTCGGCGTGCACGCGGGAGACGGTCTCGTGGTTCAGCCGCAGTCCGTTGGCGGGGTCGCGGCCTATGCGCAGCGGATGGCCGTTGCCGGCGTGCGGCAGCATCAGCTTGGGCAGCCGCTCGGCCTGCCAGGCGGTGCGCAGCCGTACCGTGAAGCCGGAGACCGCCTCGACGGTGCCGAAAAGGACCCGCGAGAGGCGGTTCTCCCTGGGCAGGTCGGCGGTCAGCGCGGCGAGTTCGTCGGCCCGGCGCGCGGCCAGGGCGAGTTCCATGCGACGCACGAACGTGTCGTGCGACAGACGGCCCTTCGCGACGCCGTCACGGAGCACCTGCAGCGCCTTGTCGCGCTCCGCGTCCGAGAGCCGCGCGGGGTACGTGTTGAACTCGAAGGACGACGTCACGCTCGTGATTGTCGGTCAGTGAACCCCGGGTGTCCAGAAAACGGGGAAACGACCACCACGCGCGCGTACTCCTGGCGACACCCGCGGAGAAAGGAAGGATTCAAGGCGCGTCCGTCCCGGTCACGGCACGATGGACGGGCTACATCACGGTGAACAGACGAAGGGGAACCGTCCGTGCAGTTCGAGGTGTGGGCACCGCAGGCAGACCGTGTGACGCTCCATTGCGGGGGCGCCACGCGCGCGTTGGAGCGCGATCCCGAGCGGGCGGGGTGGTGGTCCGGGGAGTCGGAGGCGCATGACGGGACGCGGTACGGGTTCGCGCTGGACGACGGTCCCGTGCTGCCCGACCCGCGCTCGCGCCGCCAGCCGGACGGCCCGGACGGCCCGAGCGCGGTCGTGGACCAGGAGCGGTACGCGTGGCGTGCCGAGTGGGCGGGGCGCCCGCTGCCGGGGGCGGTCCTCTACGAGCTGCACGTGGGGACGTACACCCGCGAGGGCACCCTGGACTCGGCCGCCGAGCGGCTCGTGCATCTGGTGGAACTGGGCGTCACACACGTGGAGTTGATGCCGTTGTGCCCCTTCCCGGGGCAGCACGGATGGGGGTACGAGGGAGTCTCGCTGTGGGCGGTGCACGAGCCGTACGGCGGCCCGGAGGCGCTGAAGCGGTTCGTCGACCGGGCGCACGAACTCGGTCTGGGCGTGGTCCTGGACGTCGTGCACAACCACCTGGGGCCGTCCGGCAACCATCTGCCCGCGTTCGGGCCGTACTTCACCGAGACGCATCACACTCCCTGGGGAGCCGCGGTCAACCTGGACGCGCCCGGTTCGGACGAGGTGCGCGCGTACCTCGTGGGCAGCGCACTGGCCTGGCTGCGCGACTACCGGATCGACGGGCTGCGGCTGGACGCCGTGCACGCGCTGCGGGACACGCGCGCGTGCCACTTCCTGGAGGAGCTGTCGGCCGCCGTGGACGCTCTCTCCGCCGAGCTGGGCAGAGCGCTGTTCCTGATCGCCGAGTCCGACCTCAACGACCCACGGCTGATCACCCCGCGCGCGGAGCACGGCCTCGGCCTGCACGCGCAGTGGAACGACGACTTCCACCACGCCCTGCACACCGCACTGACCGGCGAGTCCCAGGGCTACTACGCCGACTTCGCCCGCGCCCCGTTCACCGCCCTCGCCAAGACCCTCGCCGGCGGCTTCTTCCACGACGGCACCTACTCCGGCTTCCGGGGCCGCCACCACGGCCGCCCGCTGGACCGCGCGACGGTGGCCGGGCACCGGCTCCTCGGCTACTCCCAGACCCATGACCAGATCGGCAACCGTGCCCAGGGCGACCGCCTTTCGCAGTCCCTGTCCCCCGGTCTGCTGGCCTGTGCCGCCGCGCTGACGCTGACCGCGCCGTTCACGCCGATGCTGTTCATGGGCGAGGAGTGGGCCGCGGGCACCCCGTGGCAGTTCTTCACCGACCACACGGACCCGGAGCTGGCCCAGGCGGTACGGCAGGGCAGGCGGCGGGAGTTCGCGGCGCACGGCTGGGCCGAGGAGGACGTGCCCGACCCGCAGGACCCGGCGACCCGCGAGCGCTCCTGCCTGGACTGGTCGGAGCCGGAACGAGAGCCCCACGCGCGCGTGCTGGCCTGGTACCGCCGGCTGGTCGCCCTGCGCCGGGAGGAGCCGGACCTCACCGACCCCGACCTCGCCGACACCAAGGTGGCGTACGACGAGCAGGCCCGCTGGCTGGCCTTCCGGCGCGGGGACGTCCGGGTGGCCGTGAACCTGGGCAAGGAGCCGGCGGCGATCCCCCTGGGCGCCGGAAAGGTACGGGTGCTCGCCGCCTGGGACCCGCTGGAGGCGCCGGGCGCCGACGGGCTGCTGCTGGTGCCCGGGGAGTCGTGCGTGGTGCTGACGCAGGACTGAACCGGCGGGACTACAGTTCCTCGCCCGTCTCGGTCTCCTCGTCCCGGAACTCGGTCGCCCGCTCCAGCAGGATCGCTTCCCAGGCGCGCCGCAGCTGGGTGCGCAGCAGCGGGAGGGGGCCGGTGTCATGGCCGTCCAGACGGTTCATGAGCCGGACGACGGTGTCGCAGCGGGCCAGCCACAGGCCGCGCAGGCAGGGGCGGGCGCCGTAGCCGGCGAGGGTGGCGGCGCGTACGGCCGCGCCGGAGCCGACGGCGAGGACGAGCCCGGCGATGTCCTCGGCGGGGTCGCCGACGACCACGCCGGTCCAGTCGAGGATGCCGCGCACCCGGCCGTCGGCGCTCACCACGAGGTGCTCGCCCCTGAGGTTGTGGTGCACCAGGACCGCCGTGCCGGGCTGTGCGGCCAGCTGGGCGGCGGCGGCCGGGGTGAGCTGCAGGATCAGGGCGGAATCGAACTCGTCGGCGGCGCCGAGACGTTCCGCGGCCCGCACGGCCATCCGGCGCAGCGCCTCCAGCGAGCGCGGGGCGACGCGTGGCACGCCGAGCGTCTCCGCCTGCCGTACGGGTACCTGGCGCAGTCCCGTGAGCAGGCCGGACAGGTCGGCCTCGCCGACGGCGGAGACGTCGTGCTCCTCCCCCGTGCCGCCGGGCACCTTGGTGTCGAGCGTGTAGGTCAGCCCAGGGGCCCACTCGCCGTGCGCCACACTGACGGGAACAGTGACGGGGACGTGCGGCCGGACGAGGTCGCGCAGGCGCAGTTCGCGGCGCTGCCGGGCGGCGGCGTCGCGGTCGGGCGCCAGGCGCAGCACATGGCGGGTGCCGACCCACCATGTGGAGTGCTCGCCGCCCTCCGCGACGGGCCGCACGTCCGGCCCCGAAGTACTGTCCGCGCTCTCCTTGAGCAGCGTACGAACCAGTCTGCGGACGGTGTCCGCGGTGGGTGTCGGTGCCTGGGTCATGTCGCGCCGTTGCCGTTCGGGGTGGTGTCGTCGAGGGTGCGTCTGTCTCCTGGTGTCCGGGGCGGCCCGGTCAGTCCACTATGACCATGTCACGAGTCGTGTTGTTGAGGCGACGGCCGCCGTCCGCGGTCACCGTGACGATGTCCTCGATGCGCACTCCGAAGCGGCCGGGCAGATAGATGCCGGGCTCCACGGAGAAGCACATGCCGGGCACGAGGGGCTGTGTCTCGCCCTCGATCATGTACGGCGGCTCGTGGGTGGTGACACCGATGCCGTGGCCGGTGCGGTGGATGAAGTACTCGCCGTACCCGGCGCCGGCGATCACCGCCCGGGCGGCCCGGTCGACCTCCTGGCAGGCGGCGCCGGGGCGCACCGCCCCAAAGCCCGCCTCCTGGGCCGCGCGGACGATGTCGTGGACCTTCCGCTCCTCGTCCGTGGGCTCGCCCACGTGCACGGTGCGGCTGGTGTCGGAGCCGTAGCCGTCCTTGAGGCCGCCGAAGTCGAGGACGACCATGTCGCCGTGGCGGATGACGCGGTCGCCGACCTCGTGGTGCGGGTTGGCCCCGTTGGGACCGGAGCCGACGATGGTGAAGTCGACCTGTGAGTGCCCGAAGCGCCGCAGCAGGTCGGCGAGGTCGCGGCCGACGTCGGACTCGCGCCGGCCGGCGAACGGCACCTTCCGGATCTCCTCGAACGCGGCGTCGGCGGCGGCTCCGGCGGCCGCGAGCAGTTCCAGTTCCGCCGCGTCCTTCACGGCGCGCAGCATCGGCAGCGCGTCGGTGAGGGCGGCGTAGGAGGTGCCGGGCAGGATCTTCTGCAGGCCGAGCAGATGCATCGCCCAGGCGTTGTCACTGATCCCGAAGCGGCCGCCGGCGTCGAGGAGGGCGGCGGTCACGGCGTAGGGGTCCGTGCCGTCGGTCCAGCCGCGCAGGGTCAGGGCGGGCGCGCCGGACGCCTTCTCGGCGTCCGGGGCCTCCAGGGTCGGTACGACCAGCACGGGGTCGCGTCCGGCGGCGAGGACGAGCACGGTGAGCCGTTCGGTGACCGCGGTGGGCGCGTAGCCGGTGAGCCACACCATGTCCGGTCCCGGCGCCACGAGCAGGCCCGCCAGCCCGGCCTCGTCGGCCGAGCGCGCGGCGCGCTCCATGCGGGCCCTGTAGTCGTCGGCCGTGAAGGGCGCGGGCGTGCTACCGGTCATCCAGGCCTCCGGGGACGTCTGGGGGCGGGGCAAAGGATTACGGGCAGCATCCTGCCCGGACACGGAGGGCCGCGCGAGCCGGTTACGGGGTCCCGCGGCCACGGTGTCGCCGGCCGCGGGTACTTGCGGGAGGTCATGTGACGACGCCGGGGACGGCCGTCAGCCGCTGGTAGCCGCCGCCGCGGTGCCGCACCGTGAGCGTGACCTCGGCTCCGGGGCGGGCGCCGGAGACGGCCCGCGCGAGGTCGGCGGCCGTGTCGACGCGTGTCCTGCCGAAGCGCAGGAGTACGTCGCCGACGACCAGGCCCGCGATGTGGGCGGGGCCGGGCTCGTGGACACCCACGACCAGCGCCCCCGACTTCTCGGCGTCCACGGCCTCCACGCCGAGGCTCGCGCCGGCCGGTGACGGCGCGGCCGAGCGGGTTGCGGTCGCGGCCGGCTGCGGAGCCTGATGACGCAGCTGGGCGAGTCGGCTCATGCCGATCACCGTCGCGCCGACCGTGCCGAGCCCGACTCCGGACAGCACCAGGACCGTCCCGACGAACAGGCTGAGCAGCAGAGTCCTGAGCCGCCTTCCGCGCCGGCGTGCGGCATGCGGGCGCTGGGCGGTGCCGGGGGTGGCGGGGGTGCCGGGGGTGCCGCTGTCCCGCCGCTCCTGACCAGGCATCGGCTTGGGACGCAGTGCAGTCTCTTCCATGGATCGCCTCCGGCTGGTGCTCTACCCGGCGTACGCAGGCGCGACGAGCCACGAACGAGTGAGACTGCCCCGGGGGCAGCACCGGGAAGTCATGAGCGGCACGGCACGGAACCAGCCGTGTTCGCCGGGTCCCGCCCCCTCGGTCAGCTCCCGTCGGTCAGCCGCCGCACGAGGTCCGCCGCGGCTCCGCCCGGTGTCCCGCCGTACAGCAGTTCCGTGCGGTGCACGATCCGTGGCGCGGCGAGCGGAACGGCGACCGCCCCGCGTACCCCGCCGGCCGCCGAGTCGGGCAGCACGGTCAGACCGCGGCCCGCGGCGGCGAGGGCGGTGAGGGCGTGGACGTCGGTTCCCTCATAGCGCAGGGCCGTACGGAAGGCACCGCCACCGTTGGCCGCACGCAGCTGGGAGAGGGGCAGTCCCGCGTCGGGAGCGTCGAGCCAGCGGGCGTCGGCGAGGTCGCCGAGGCGCAGCCCCGCGGTGCCGTGGCGGGCGGCGAGCGGGTGCGTGGCGGGCAGCAGGACGCTGACGGGCTCCTCGGCGACGCCGTGCGCGGTCAGCGGCGCGACATCGGGCAGCCGCAGCGGGTCGCTGGGCGCGGCGAGTCCGTCGACCAGGCCCAGATCGGCGGCGCCGGTGGCGACGGCGGCCGGGATCTCGCCCCGGGCGAGGACACGCAGGGTCAGCCCCGCGACGGGGAGCGCGGCGAGGACGCGGGGCCCGAGGGCGGTCGCCGTCGCGGCGAGGGTCAGTCCGTGGGCGGGCGCGGCGGCCAGCCGCAGGACGTCCGCGCGGGCCGCGTCCAGGCGCAGCAGCAACGGGTGCGCATGGTCCAGGAGGCGTTCACCGGCCGCGGTGGGCACGACGGGGCGGCGGGTGAGCAGCGCGGTGCCCAGGTCCTGTTCGAGCGCGGCGATGTGCTGGGACACCGCGGACTGGGTGTAACCCAACGCGCGGGCGGCCTGCGAGAAGGAGGCGAGGCGCGCGACGGTGACGTACGTACGCAGCAGGTGCGGGTCCATGCCGGACAGCATCCCACTGCATCAGTGATGCTTATCGATCGTGCACGGATCATCGTTGGACGTGAACCCGGACCGGCGCCCAGGATGAGGGCCATGACGGACAACGCCGCGCGCACCGCCACGATCGCCCTGGTCGGGGACCGCTCCCCCAACGTCGTCTCGCACACCCGGATTCCACGCCTGCTCGACGCGCTGGCCGAGCACGACCGGCTCGTCCTGGACGCGTACTGGGTCCCGTCCGAGGAGGCCGTGGCCGCGGACGCGGTGCGCGGTTTCGACGCCGTGTGGGTGCTGCCGGGCAGCCCCTACCGCAGTGAGGCGGGCGTGCTCGGGGCCATCCGCACCGCCCGCGAGGAGGGCATCCCCTTCCTGGGCACCTGTGGCGGGTTCCAGCACGCGCTCCTCGAGTACGCCCGCAACGTGTGCGGCCTGACCCGGGCCGCGCACGCCGAGAACGAACCCGGCGCCGAGGACCTGCTGATCGAACCGCTGGCCTGCTCCCTGGTGGGGCACGAGGCGTCGGTGACGATCGAACCGGGCTCGCTGGCCGAGTCGGTGACCGGCTCGGCGAAGACGGTGGAGCGGTACTTCTGCGCGTACGGCCCCTCCCGTCACCTCGACACGCTGCGCGCGCACGGCCTGCGCTTCTCCGGCCACGACGAGGACGGCCAGGTGCGCGTCGCCGAGCTGCCCGGCCATCCCTTCTTCCTCGCCACGCTCTTCCAGCCGGAGTTGTCCGACGAGGGCCCGCGCCCACACCCGGTGGTACGGGCGCTGGCGCGAGCCGCCGCGGAACACGCCGCACGCGAGGGCTGAGGGGGCCGGGCCCAGTGGCGGCCGAGTCGCGTTGTCAGTGGGGGCTGTTACGTTCTGTGACATGACCGATCTCGCCCTGCGGCTGCTCCGGCAGCACGACCGCCTGGCCGAACTGGCCGCGTTCCCCTTCGACTTCGACCTGGCCCGCGCAGCCCACGGCCACGTCGAGGCGGTCCGCCTCGCCTCGGGCGGCCCGCTGGAGGTGGTGGCGGGGGACGACACCGGTGGTACGTACTTCGTGTGCGCGGACGGCTCCGTGCTGTACGCCGACTCCGAGGGCTCGGCCGGGATCATCGGCTCGTCCGTCGACGAGGCGCTGGAAGTGCTGATCGGTCTGCCGGGCTGGCACGACTACCTGGGCCTGTCGCCGGCGGACGGCGAGGAGACGATCCTGGCCCGCGTCGCCGAGACGGAAGAGGAGATCCGCGAGTCCTACGGTATCGACGAGGAGCGCGCCGAACTGCGCGCCGCGCTCGGCCTGCCCGCGCGGTCCCCGGTCGAGCTGATCGGGATGCTGCACACGGCCCTGTCGCGCACCGAGCCGGACTTCGTGCTGCTCAACGCGGAGGGAGGCTCCTACGAGCCGCTCGGCCGGCATGCACGCCCGCCCCTGTGGGAGCCGGTGCTGGCACAGGGGCAGGCCGACCTCGCCGGGCTGCGCGCCGGGGACGCCGGCCTGCGCGCCACCGTCGCCGACGATCCCGTACGGCGCCGACTCGCGCTGCGGGCCGCGCAGTTCGACCGCTCGGACGGCGACCTCCCCTTCCTGCGCACCCTGCTGCGACGGGAGGCGGAGTCCTCGATGACCGACGAACTGCGACTCGCCGCCGTCCTGGTGGGGCTGCACGGGGACAGCGCGGACCTGCCGCTGCTGCACGAGGTGCGGGACACGGACTTCGACACCTGGTGCGGCCTGGGCGGCATACCGGAGCCGGACGCCGACGGGGAGGAACTGCGCCGCTGGGCCCGCGCGTCGGACGACTCCCTGTTCGGTACGGATCCTGCCGACGAGCCGCTGACGACCTGGACCGGCCTGGCCGCGGAGCAGGGCCTGACCGAGCTCGCCCGGGTCGCCCTGATCCGCAGGCTGGACGAGATCGTCATGGACCAGAGCGCGTTGCGGCGGCCCGGGTCGTCCACGAAGCTCGACACCTCACCCCTGCACTCCCTCGCCCATGAGTTTGAGTGCCTGGGCGATGTGCCGCAGGCCCTGCGCGCCCAGCGGTTGTACGCGGCACTCCAGGAGACCGCCTCGGACCGTGTGTCCGCCCGGCTGACCCAGGCACGCCTGGAACGCGAGAGCGGCGCGCTGGACCGGGCGGCGGTCGCCCTGGCCACCCTGCGCGATGTCCTGGCCGGCCCCGCCGACGACTTGCTGAAGCACTGGCGGGGCGTGAACCTCGGCTCGTTCATCGCCGAGGAGCACTACACGCTCGCCGGTGCGCTGGCCGACGCGGGCCGCCCCGAGCAGGCCCACGCGGTGCTGGCCGCCGGGGAGGCGATACACGGCGAGCTGTCGCAGGCCGCCGGGCGGGCCGTACGAGAGCTCGCCGCCCGGACGTCGGCGCGGATACGCGAGCTCAGCTGACCGGCAGCGCGGGCACGGGACGCGTGTCCGGGCGGAAGCCGTGGGTGCGGCGGGCGAGGTAGGAGGCCTGGTAGCGGTCGACCCGCTGGTGCCAGTGCAGGACTCCGGCCAGCCAGTTCTGCAGGTCGAGGACATAGCCCCGGATGGCCTCCCTCGCCTCCTCGGGGAGGTCGAAGTCGTCGTACACGACCGGCAGTTCGTTCGTCACGACGTGCTCGAACTGGCGCATGCGCTGGGTCATCAGGTCGTGCACGACGCCGAGCGCGGTCGGGTAGTCGATGCCGAAGAAGTTCTGGACGACGAGGATGCCGTTGTGGATCTCGCCCTCGTACTCGATCTCCTTCTGGTAGGAGAAGACGTCGTTGAGGAGGCACCCGTAGTCCATGGCGGCGTTCTCCAGCGAGCGCACCGGCCCGCTGCGGTAGACCTCCGGCGGGATCGCGGGGCCCCGGCCCATGCGGCACAGGCTCAGGGTGAGGTCGGAGCCGAAGGTGGCGCGCCGCATCTCCAGATAGTCGACCGGGTCGGGGATGCGGTTCTGCAGCTGGTTGGAGAGTTCCCACACCCAGCTCTCGGTCATCGCTTCGACCGACTGCTTCAGGGCGGTGCGTTCGCCGGGCGGCATCTCGGCCGTCGTACGGGCCCACAGGTCGATCAGTCCGCGTTCCATGCCGTTGACCGGGACGGGGACCGCCTCGTCGTCGAGCGGCATGCACGCGGACAGCCGCCCTGTGGTCAGCCGGGCGGCGGCCAGGTCGCGGCGGTGTCCGAAGACGAGGGGGTAGTAGTCGTCGCTGTAGGTGCCCCAGGCGAGCCAGTGCGCGCTGAGGTCGAGCGCCTCGGGGCTCGCGTCCGGATCGAGGCCGGCCGAGCAGAGCGCGAGGTCGTACGCGGTGAGCTTGTCCTCGTCCCAGACCCCCTCCCGGAGCATGCCCATCCGGTGCATCCAGCCGGTCAGCCGCGCGCGGGCGCCGTCCAGGTGCGGGGAGAGCTCCAGCGGGAAAGGCATGCAGAAGTCGGGCAGCAGGGACGGGCCGACCTTCTGGAAGGGCACATGGGAGTAGGCGCGCAGCCGTTCCGCCGCCGAGGCGAGCAGGGCGCCGATGTCGGCGGCGGAGGTGCCCGGGCCGGCCAGGCCGTGCCACGGGGAGACGGAGACGGCACCCTCGTTCATGTACCGGCTGGAGCGCAGGTGCCATTCGTGGCCGCCCGACTGCCAGTCCTGTAGGCCCTTCGTGTAGGCCGCGACCGCCGCGACCTGGTCGGGGGTGAGGCCCTTCTCCAGGGCGAGCGCGGGCACTTCGGTCAGCGCGGTGTGCTCGAACTGGTGCAGGCGCGAGGTGAGGATGTCGTTGACGGTGTCGGCGGCCTCCTGGGTGGTGCAGCCGAAGAAGGTCTCCAGGACCAGCACGCCATTGCTGTTCTCCCCCTCGTCCTCCACCTCCCGCTGGTAGGAGAACAGGTCGTTGCGCAGGTGCACGGCGTCGGAGAAGGTCTCCATCAGCACCCTGAGCGGCCTGGATCCGGCGACGCGGGAGGGCACCTCGGCGCTCGCGTACTCCACGAGCCCCGCCGACCAGGGGGCGCCGCCCACCTTGCGGCGCATCTCGATGTACTCGACGGGATTGGCGATCCGCCCCTCGTTGATGTTGGACAGCTCCCACATCGACTCGTTGAGCAGGTGCTCGGTGGCCACCGCGAACCGCGCGCGCCAGTCGGCGGACATCGACGGCACAGTACGCGCCCACAGGTCGGCGAGGCCCGCCTCGACGGGGTTCTCCGGCTCCGGTAGGGCAGTTGCCAGGTCCAGCGGCATGAACAGCGGCAGTCGGTCGAGGTGGGCCTTGCCGGCCGCGCGGTCCTGGGTGCGCTTGTACCGCTCCAGGAAGTGGTCGTCGAAGAAGAACACCCACACGTACCAGTCGGTGATCAGCGAGAGTGCGGGTCCGTCGCAGTCGGGGTGGGTGTAGGCGCACAGGAGCCCGTAGTCGTGCGCCTCCAGGTCCGCCTGCTCCCAGACCCCGGAGCCCTCCAGCATGCCCATCTCGCGCGCCCACGCCGTCGAGTGGGCACGCGCCTCGTCGACATGGGTTCAGCCGCGCGGGGTACGGCATGTAGAAGTGCGGGAGTTCGAACGGCTGCGTCATGGCCGGGGCCCTACCCGTGGCCCCCGCCAACCATCCGCCGGGCGACACATGATCACACCATCGCGTGAACCGGGCGGAAACCCGCCAACTCGCCCCGTACGCAAGCCCCGTCCGCGCTCTTGCCGAGCCCCCGCCCGCGGGTCACGGTGGTCGCATGACCTCCTTCGTGCTGCCCCATGAGGTGCACGGCGACGGCGCCCACAAGGTGTTCGCCGTGCACGGCCGGTTCGCCGACCGGTCCGCCTACGCGGCCGTCCTGCCGGACCTGGACCGAGAGACGTTCACCTACGCGCTGGTCGATCTGCGTGGTTACGGGCGGGCCAAGGACGCCGTGGGCGCGTACACCACCGCCGAGGCGGCGCTGGACCTGGTGGAGCTGGCCGATCGCCTCGGCTGGGAGCGGTTCTCGGTGGTGGGGCACTCGATGGGCGGCGCGGTGGCCCAGCGGCTGCCGGCCGTGGCCCCGCACCGGCTGCGCCGGATCGTCGGCGTCTCCCCCGTGCCCGCCTCGGGGCTGCCGCTGCCCGGCGAGCAGTGGGAGCTGTTCGCGGACGCGGCGCACCGGCCGGAGAACCGGCGCGCGATCATCGACTTCACCACCGGCGGCCGCCGTCCCGCGGCCTGGCTGGACCGGATGGTCGACACCTCGCTGGAGCGGAGCGACGCCAAGGCGTTCCGCGCCTGGCTCGACTCATGGGCGGGCGACGACTTCCGCGCCGACGTCGAGGGCTCGGACGTACCCGCGCTCGCCGTGGCCGGGGAGCTCGACCCGGCCCTGTCACCCGGGCTGGTCCAGGAGACCTGGATGTCCTGCTACCCGCGCGCGGAACTGCGGCGGCTGCCGAGCGCCGGCCTCCCCCAAGTTCTCGACTTCGCTCGAACAGGGGGGACCCCCATAGCGATGGACGAGACGCCGCTGGAGCTGATCCGGGTGGTCGAGGAGTTCCTGCGCGAGGACGGGCCCGGCACGGGCGGGACGGCGTGAGCGTGCGCCCGGCTCCACCCGTTCCGGACGTCTTCGATCCGCGCCGCTACGCGTCCGGTGTGCCGTACGACGACTACCGCGTCCTGCGCGACCACCACCCCGTGGCCCGGCAGGACGAGCCCGAGGTGCTGGGCTGGCCCGCCGGGCCCGGGTTCTGGGCGGTGACCCGGCACGCGGACGTGGTGCGGGTGCTGAAGGACGCGGCGACGTATTCGTCGTACATCGGGGCGACCCAGATCCGGGATCCGGACCCGGAGGATCTGCCGTTCATCCGGAGCATGATGCTCAATCAGGACCCGCCGCAGCACGGGCGGCTGAGGCGGCTGGTGAGCCGTGCGTTCACACCCGGGCGGGTCGACCGGTTCGCGGACGTCGCGCAGGAGCGGGCACGTACGCTGCTCGCCGACGCCCTGGAGGCGGCCCGCGCGTCGGACGGCACGGTCGACCTGGTCACGGCCGTCACCGACGAGTACGCGCTGCTCAACCTCGCCGACCTGCTGGGTGTCCCGGCGAGCGACCGGAGGCTGCTGCTGCGCTGGACACAGCGGGTGATCGGCTATCAGGACCCGGACGAGGCCGGTCCCCCGGTGCTGGACGGTCGGGGCAAGCCGGTCAATCCGCGGTCGCCCGCGATGCTGCGGGACATGTTCGACTACGCCCGGCAACTGGCGGCGTACAAGCGGCGCTACCCCGCCGACGACGTGATGACCACGCTCGCCCACGACGCCGAACTCACCGGCGCCGAACTGGAGATGTTCTTCTTCCTGCTCACCGTCGCGGGCAACGACACGGTGCGCAGCGCCGCTCCGGGCGGGCTGCTGGCGCTGGCGGAGCATCCGGAGGCGTACCGGATGCTCCGCGAGCAGGAGGTCCGACTCGACACCGCTGTCGATGAGTTGCTGCGCTGGCATCCGCCCGTGCTGACCTTCCGCCGTACCGCGGCACACGACACCGAACTGGCCGGGCGGAAGATCCGGGCCGGTGACAAGGTGGTCGTCTTCCACGCCTCGGCCAACCGCGACGAGCGGGTCTTCATCCGCCCGGACCGTCTCGATCTGGCCCGTACACCCAATCCGCACGTGTCCTTCGGGGACGGTCCTCATGTGTGTCTGGGCGCCCACTTCGCGCGGCTTCAGCTGCGGCTGCTGTACGAGGAGGCGCTGCGGGTGCTCCCCGCGCCGCGCCTGGCCGGGCCCGCGGAGCGTCTGGTGTCCAACTTCATCAACGGGCTCAAGTCGCTTCCGTTGTACGTGGATTGACCTGGACCAGTGCATGCGTGCCACCGGTGCGCCAGCGCTGCCCCTCGGCGGCGACCAGGGCGGCCTCGGTGCGGGTGTCCAGGCCGGTGATCACATCGGACTTGAGCGTGCGCAGGGCGGCGACCGGGCCGGGGAAGTAGGCGGTGACGTCCCGGAAGGGCGTGGCCGGGGGCCACAGCCGGTCGCCCACCAGGCGCCGGTAGTTGAGGTCGCCCTTGAAGAGCGTCAGGGCGGCCGCGGCGAAGTTTGCGCGGAGGTCATCGGGCATGTCCGTGTACGGCAGCGGGGCGCAGGAGAAGGGGTGGGCGCGTACGGCCAGTCGGCCGTCGGCCATGGCCGCCCACAGGCGCCGCCCGTACGCGGCCGGCGCGCCCGGCGCCGAGGTGAGCCGGCGCAGGGCGTCGACCACGTCGGCGGTCGTGGCGTCGGAGACGTAGTACGGGTACGGCTTGACGTGCAGCACGGCCCGGCCGACGCGCCCCTCGGCGAGGAGGCGGGCGATCAGCAGCAGGTCCGGGACGAGTTCGCGGCCCGCGTTGTCCGCGACCAGGCACAGGGTGCCCATGCCGGAGGGCGGGAGCAGGGACCACAGGGTCTCGCTGTCGTCGGCGACCAGCGCGGGCACGGCCTCTTTGGCCTCGGCACCGGCGTCGGACAGCCGGAAGCCGAGGTCGGCGCGGTTGCCCCAGAGCGAGCCGTGCAGCAGGGCCCGCGCCCGCTCGTCGGCCGGGCCGTCCTCCAGGGCGTCGAGCGCGGCCAGTTCCTCGTCCGTCTCCTCGGCGTCGAGTTCGGCCAGTTTGAAGGGGCGGAAGGGGTCGATGTTCCGCCAGGCGCCGGGGCCGAAGAAACCGACCGCGTCGAGGAGCCGGCGGTAGAAGTGGCTCTCGGACCACAGCCAGGGGACGTCGAACCAGGACCGGCCGGTGTACGCGTCCATGCCCCACTCCCGCCATCGGTCCCGGTCGGGCGCGTCGGCGGAGAGCGGCTCGATCACGCCCTCGGTGCAGCACTTGTGCAGCGCGTCGAGCGCGCGGTGCTGCTCGGGGCCGTACGGAAAGGCGTCCCGTACCTGCCGGATGATGGCGGGGTGCCGTTCGGCCAGCACGCTGTGGGGGAACGAACCGGGTTCGTTGCCGAGGATCACGGGCGCGGCGGAGGTGTCGGGCATGCGCGTCACCGTACCGCGCGCGTCAGACGGTTCTGATCTCCCGCTCCAGCTGTGAGGCGAGCGTCAGATAGCGGGCGCGGCGGGGCACCGGGACCAGGCTGCGGATCATGAGGTGCCACATCTCGGCGACTCTGCGCGGCAGTCGGGCGACGGGTTCGAGGGAGCGGCCGGCGACCCGGGTGCCGACGAAGAAGTACACGAGTGAGTGAGCGACGGCATCGATGTCTATGTCCGGGTGCACATCGGACTCCCTGACGGCCCCGAGGAGTTTGCGGGTGGCCAGCTCCAGCCACTCGGCGAAGGGATGCCGCAGCGGCGGCCGTACGGTGACCTCCGCGGTGGCGAGACGGAGCCCCGCCCGGGGGATGGGGCCCTCGACGGCGAGCCGGGCGATCCCGAACGTGGTGCGCATCAGGGACTCCAGCGAGGAGCAGCCCCGGCTCTCCACTTCCTTCAGCACCTGCCGCGACGCCCTGGACTGGAGCTCCATGATGGCGTGCGCCAGGTCCTCCTTGGCGGCGAAGTGGAAGTACAGCGCCCCCTTGGTGACCTGGGCGTGTTCGACGATGTCACTCAGGCTGGTGGATTCATAGCCATGACGGTCGAACAGGTCGGCTGCGGCTGTGATGATCGTTGATCGGGTCTGCTCGGCGCGTAACTGCCTCGCCATCGACTGGACACTCCTTGCGGTCAGAAACGAACGGGACGTGCCGTTTGTTTTTTACCCCTCGCATACGATAGCTCACCCTGAGAGAACGGGAGCCAGGTGTGCGGGGCGGGTGGTCGACACGTGTAACTGATGTGCGGACGACCGTCGTCACCATCGAGCTCCGACAAACGGACGAAGTCAAAGTACGTCCCTCCCTCGACATCTCCCGTATTTCCGGAGGCTGTGGCGGCCGGCGGGCCGCCGCACCGGTGATCGCCACGATACGAGGCGGGCGGCCCGTTCTCAATGGGACCTTGACGGAACCTCAAAACAGACGGACCGGTCGGTCGTTGACTCTTGGTCGCTTTCGCGAGGATCGGCCGTGAGGTGCGGCCGTGAGGTGAACGGGACGGGTGTCATCTCCGTACTGCACGGAGCAGACCGTTCCAGCGCCGGCCGAGGAGACGTCCCGGATGACTCGGATGACCGCACACCTCAGGGTCACGGGGGCCGCCGTCGCGGCCTCGGCCCTGCTCTCCCTGTGGGCGGCGGGGCCCGCCCTGGCGCACGGTGCGCCGACGGATCCGGTCAGCCGGGTGTACGCCTGCTCCCCCAGCGGTGGCAGCGCCTCAACGGCGGCCTGCCGGGCGGCGATCACCGCGAACGGCACGTCCTTCGTGGCGTGGGACAACCTGCGAGTGGCGGGAGTCGACGGCCGGGACCGGCAGCTGATTCCGGACGGCAAGCTGTGCAGCGGAGGGCTGTCCGCCTACAAGGGCCTCGACCTGGCCCGCGCGGACTGGCCGTCGACGCGGCTGACGCCGGGCGGGCGGCTGACGATGACGTACGCCTCGACGATCGCGCACACGGGAACGTTCAAGCTGTATCTGACCAAGCCCGGCTACGATCCGGCCGGGCCGCTGAGGTGGTCCGACCTGCCCGCGCAGCCTTTCGCCCAGGTCACCGACCCGGCCCTGACGAACGGGGCGTACCACATCACCGCGAAGCTGCCGTCGGACCGGACGGGACGTCAGGTGCTCTACACCATCTGGCAGAACAGCAGCACGCCGGACACCTACTACTCGTGCTCCGACGTGGTGTTCTCGAAGTCGGCCGAGACCTCGGGCGGGGCGAGCGCTCCGGCGAGGAAGCGGGAGAGCGCCGGTCCGTCGAGGAGTGCGAAGCCGAGCCCTTCGACGTCCTCGAAGAGCGCCGCGACCCCGTCGGCCCCCGCGGCGGACGCCCCGCAGTCGGCCGCGGGCGCCGCGGG